>JAHDYE010000351.1 GCA_023383035.1 Burkholderiaceae bacterium
GCGGCTCGACGGCGTGACCGGCGCGCGCTACCTGTACCACGATCCCTGCCACAGCCCGATCCGGCAGCATGCGCCGCTGAAGGTGGTCAACGCGCTGGTGAACGACGCGCTGAACGGCCGCGTCGCCGCCAACGAACGCTGCTGCGGCGAATCGGGCACGCTGGCGGTGTCGCGCCCCGACATCAGCACGCAGGTGCGCTTCCGCAAGGAGGAGGAGATCCGCCGCGACGTCGAGGCCTTGCGCGAGCGGCCCACCGCCGCCGCGCCGCAGGGCGCCCGGCGCGACGGCGCGGCGGGCGGCTTCGCGGGCCCGGTCAAGGTGCTGACCTCGTGCCCGTCGTGCCTGCAGGGGCTGGCACGCTACGAGGAAGACGCCGGCGTCGAAGCGGACTACATCGTCGTCGAGCTGGCGCGTCACCTGCTCGGCGAAGACTGGCTGCCGCGCTACGTGCAGCGCGCCAACGACGGCGGCATCGAGCGCGTGCTGGTCTGACGGCACCTGCGCGGATGCAACCCCTGGCCGCTCCCGATCGCGCATGCCCGCTGTGTGCCGGCGACGGCGGCACGCTGCTCGCGCGCAGCCACGCATGGCGCGTCGTGCTCGCCGGCGATGCCGACTACCCGGCCTTCACGCGCGTGATCTGGAACACGCACGTCGCCGAGATGAGCGACCTGACGGCCGCGCAGCGCGACGAGCTGATGCGCGTGGTGCTGGCGGTGGAAGTGGTGCAGCGCGAGCTGCTGTCGCCCGACAAGATCAACCTTGCCAGCTTCGGCAACGTGGTGCCGCACCTGCACTGGCACGTGATTCCGCGCTGGCGCGACGACCGGCATTTCCCCGAGCCGGTGTGGGGCAGCGCCGCGCGCGACCGCGAGGCCGCGGTGCAGGCGCGCCGGGCCGCGGTGGCAGGCAAGCTCGACGCGTACCTGCGGGCGATCCGGCAGCGCCTGGCCTGACCGGCGCGCCGCACCGGCCGACCTGCGGCCGGCCGCCGGTCGGTCGGGGACCGCCGCCCGTCGCGCTTCGGCGCGTGCCGTGAACCACTCCCGTCCCGCGGACGCCGCGGCGGCGCACACTGCGCGAAACGCGATCACGAAGGCTGCCATGAGTGTCGGTTCCGATCCGGGTATTGCGCGCGTGCGCGATGTGGCCTCCTGCAGGGAATGGCTCGGTACGCTGTCGGGCGACGGGTCGGCACGCCTGGCAGCGATCGGTGCGCTGCTGGCGCGACTGAATCGCCCGGGCATCGACGCCGACCCGCTGTTCGAGATCCTCGAGCAGGTGCGCATCGAGCAGGTGCGCACCATCGAACGGCTGCTGGCGCCGCTCGAGGCGCGGCCGGTGCCCTACGCCGAAGCGGAATGGCACTGCGTGGCCGCCGCGCTGGCGAGCCTGCGTGCCAGTCGCGACCTGTTCAAGCGCATCTATTCACAGATGCTGCGCAACGACGGCGGCGACGCGCATTCGATCATTCCCGGGGCGACCAACGCGCTGCGCGTGGTGATGCCGCTTGCGCGCGCGCTGGATGCCCAGACGCGCATCGTCGCGCTGCTGTTGCGTCATCGCAGCGTGCCGTTGCCCGCCGACTGGGACGCGCTGTGCGTGCTGGCGCGCCACATGCGCCGCACCACCTTCCAGGACGAGACGCTGATCGACGAAGTGCCGGTGGTCAAGCCGGTCACGGGGCGCGCGCTGTTCGTCTATCCGTTGCTGCTGCGCGCCGCCGCGCTGCCGGCGCGCGCCATGGCGCAGGCGAAGTTCGCCGAGGGTCTGGCCAGCCGTCTCGCGGCCAAGGTCGGCTTCCGCGTCGACCATGGCGAGCCCGGCGCGAATCCCCACGGCCCGACGCTGCGGCTCACCGCCGAGCATGCGGTGCGCCTGGACACGCACCGCCTGCCCGACAGTCTCGCCCGGCGCCGGCAACAGTGGCTGGCCGCGGGCGGCGAGCGCTCCCGGCGCGGGATTCCGCTGACCGACGGCGTGCTCGAGGCGCTGCTCGACGACCTCGTCCGCTGCTGGACGAGCCCGAGCATCGAGCCGGTGCCGGGCCCGGCCGCAGCGGCGCCCGCCATGCAAAGCGCCCGCCTGCGCTTCGGCCTGCCGCACCTGCACGCAGCCGACCTGCGACCGGCGCCCAACAGCCGTCCGGTGCAGGCCGGTGCGTCGAACCGCTACGTGTACGGCCGCTGGGAACAGAACACCATCATCCGGCTCGCCCTGGGCGGCGAAAGCGACCGCCACGAGCCGGCCGCACTGGTGATGGCCGAGGGCGAGACGGTATCGCGCATCGAAAGCCGGCCGGGCGGGCGCTACGTCTTCGAGCGCTACGGTTCGGTGCCGCGTGCGACGCTCGGCGCACTGCTGGCGATCGCGCTGCACGACGGGCTGTCGCTCGGAACGATCGAGGCGATCGAGCAGCTTGCGCAGGCCGACTACCTGGGCCTGTGCGGGCACCGGCTGACGGTGCGCTGCTGGGACGGCACGCCGGTTCCGGCCGGCGTGAAGATCGGCGACTCGCTGTTCTTCAGCGACGCCTGGCTGCTGCCTGGCAACGCCGCGACCGGCGAGCTGCCCAGCCTGGTGCTCGCGCCGGGACGCGCGCACGCCGGCGCGCGCGCGGTGCTGCGCGAGCCCGAGCGCGACGTGCCGATCCGCTTCGCGTCGCTGATCGAGCGCGGGCCGGGTTTCGAACGGTTGTCGCTGCGGATGGAAAGCCCGCATCCGGTCCGGGGACACCCGTAGATTTGGGCTAACATCGGTCCTGACACCGGTGCTGCGCCCGGTGCGCTTCAGGCTGCGTCCGATCCCATGGCTGGTCCCGATTCAAGTGCCGCGTCGCCGACGCGTGTCGTCGTTCACCAGAGCTCACGCGTGCTGGAGATCGAGTTCTCCGACGGCAAGCTGTTCCGGCTGCCGTTCGAGCTGCTGCGCGTCTATTCGCCGTCGGCCGACGTACGCGGCCACGGCCCGGGGCAGGAGGTGCTGCAGACGGGCAAGGCGGAAGTGGGCATCGAGTCGATCGAGCAGGTCGGGCACTACGCGATCCAGCCTTCGTTCAGCGACGGACATGCCACCGGCATCTACTCGTGGG
>JAHDYE010000352.1 GCA_023383035.1 Burkholderiaceae bacterium
CACCGAGCCGCAGGCATAGACCGAGAAGCCCGACAGGTCGGGGAAGTCGGCGAGGATGGCCTCGTGAACCAGCCCGGTACGACCCTTCCATTCGTCTTCGGACCCCGGTTCCGAGATCACCGGCACGAAGCGGAAGTTCGGGTGTTCGCGTTCCCAGCGCTGCGGCAGCCCGGTGAGGTACAGGTCGCGCGGCCGGCGCACGCCCCAGTACAGATACAGCGGCCGTTCGATGCCCAGGTGGAACACCTGCTCGAGCAGGCTCTTGACCGGTGCGAAGCCGGTGGCGCCTGCCACGAAGATCAGCGGCTTGTCGCTCGGCTCGTGCAGCACGAACGAGCCGACCGGGCCTTCGATGTCGAGCGCATCACCCACCTTCATCGATTCGAAGACGCGGGTGGTGAAGCGTCCGCCGGGCATCAGGCGCACGTGCAGCTCGATCAGGTTGGTGGAGCCCGACGGCGTGGTGAACGAATAGCTGCGCCGCGCGCCGTCCTCGAGGACGATGTTGAGGTACTGCCCGGCCTCGAAGTCGATGCGTTCGCCCTCGGGCAGGCGCAGCGCGACCAGCATCACGTCGTGTGCGAGCCGTTCGAGCCGGTCGACGTGTACGCGCCAGGTGCCGACCTGCGTGCCGCGCGCGGCGGCGTTCTCCTCGTATTCGAACTCCACGTCGGACAGCGCGCGCGCGCAGCACAGCAGGATGCGGCCGGCGGCGCGCTCGTTGTCCGACAGCGCGCTCGGCTGGTAGCCGGACATCTCGACCTGGCCGCCGATCATCGTCGCCTTGCACACGCCACAGCCGCCCGAGCGGCATTCGAACGGCAGCGCGATGTTGGCGCGCAGGCCCGCGTCGAGCAGGGTTTCGCCGGGGCGCACCGGGGCGTTCTGGCGCCCCGGATGCGCGGTCAGCTGGTAGGTCTGGCCGCGGCCGGAACGCGCCGGCGGCAGCCAGGGCAGCGCCATCAGCAGCACCGTGATGCCGGCGCAGGCGATCCACAGCTTCAGCGGATCCCATGCGTAGATGAGCGGATAGACGGTGAGATAGAACCAGTCGAAATCCAGCAGCACGGGCGCGCTGGCGAAGTCGGCGGGCGCCTGGCTGACCACCGGCTTGACCAGCGCCAGCACCAGCAGCATCGCGAGCAGGCCGTACGCCAGCGGGCGCGGCGGCATCTGCGAGGCGCGCGGCACACGTTGCGTGTGGATCCACAGCGCCAGCAGCACCACCAGCGGAATGCCGATGTGCAGGAACGACAGCAGCGAGAACAGCCGGTCGGTGACCGCCTCCGGCGTGATGAAGTTGCGCGTCAGGATGCCGTTGAACACCGGCAGCGCGTCGAGCCACTCGGTGGTGGCGACGATCACGAACTGCGACAGCTGGTCCCAGGGCAGCATGAAGCCGTTGACGCCCGACACGTAGACCAGCCACAGCACCACCACGCCGCTGATCCACGAGAACGCCCGGAAGCTGCGGTAGCGGTCGAACGCGAAGTGGCGCAGCATGTGCAGCAGCATCGTGAGCACCATCGCGTCGGAGGCGTAGCGGTGCGCGCTGCGCATGATCCCGCCGGCCCACCACTGGCCGTGGGTGATCGACTCCATCGACGCATAGGTCTTGTCGACGCCGGTTTCGTAGAAGGCGTACACGTACAGGCCGCTGGCGACCACGATCCAGAACATCCAGTAGCTGGTCGCGCCCAAGTAGTACATCGGGTTCAGCCGGTCGCCGAAAACGCGGTTGCCGACCGCCTCCATGCGCAGGAAGAACCACTGCAGGAAGGCCTGGAATTTCTTGAGCACTCGAGATCTCCACTGCATTGCGCGAGGCGCAATCAATCGCCGCAACGGCAGGCGCCGCCGGCCGGCAAATCACGTGGAACCTAGCGGGAAGCCCAGACCATTGCAAGCGCATGGAGACGCGGAAACCACAGCCTGCGCGCCGTGCGACGCAGTGCATGCTTTCCGGCCCCATCGGCAGGCTGCAAGTAAACAACCCTTGATTCCCGTCAAGGCGTGTAGGTGTTCCCCCCAACCATGATGGCCGACGTTGTCAAACTTCGACCAGAGAAGGGGGATCGCCATGGCCAATCCGACGCCATCGCAAGGCTCACAAGACCAGGAAGAACGCATACCCGTCATGCAGCAGATCCTCGACAACCCCTTCCTGCTGCTGTTCCTCGGCATCACCATCCCCACCGTGCTCTACATCCTGTGGGGCGTGATGGAGATCGCCACGGTGCCGGTTTCGCCGCTGGCCAAGTAAGACAACGACGAAGGAACCGCCATGAGCGCGATACTGCCCCCGCAACAGCGGATCTGGTGGAAGGTGCCGGTCGACAGGGTGGAGATCCTCTGGGTCGTCATCGCCTTCGCCTGGTGCCTGATCATGTTCTTCATGATGCCGTACTGGCATGTGTACGGTAAGCAGAACCTGTCCCCGGAAACCTACAAGGTCACCCCCGAGCTGTTCGCGAAGGCGACGCAGCAGATGGTCGACAAGTACACGGTGCGCACCGAAACCGAGCAGAAGATCCCGGTGGTCGCCCCGCCGGCCGGCAGCGACGTCTACCTGATCGCGCGGCTGTGGGACTGGTGGCCGATTCTCGAGCTCGAGAAGGACAAGACCTACCGCCTGCACCTCAGCGCCATGGACTACCAGCATGGCTTCTCGCTGCAGCCCGAGAACATCAACATCCAGGTGCTGCCCGGTTACCAGCACGTGGTCACGATCCAGCCCAACCGTTCGGGCCAGTACGCGATCGTGTGCAACGAGTTCTGCGGCATCGGCCATCACAAGATGGTTTCGAGGCTGTACGTCAAGTAATCGGGGGAGAACATGGCAACCGCTCAAGCGCAGTTCCGCATCTGCCCTCGCACGGGGCTGCAGTACCACAAGTCGGCCGAGTCGCTGATCAAGCTCAACGCGGTCGCGGCCGTCGTCGCGCTGCTGGTCGGCGGCATCCTCGCGCTGCTGATCACGCTCACGCGCTGGCAGGCGATCCACCTGATCGACGCCGACAACTTCTACCTGTACCTGACC
>JAHDYE010000353.1 GCA_023383035.1 Burkholderiaceae bacterium
GCCCTTGCCGCGCACGTAGATCAGCGTGTTGGCCGTGCCGAGGTCGATCGCCAGATCGGTGGAAAAATACTTGCGCAAGAAACCGAACATTTCGCTTCCGTGCAAAGTGGAAGATCGCGTGGAAGGTCGCGCGCGTGCTGCGGCGCACAAGGCTTCTTAAAATTGCGTTGAATGATACCGTATAATTCCTTGCAAACACGGTGGTTTTGTCGCTTCCATCCGCCGTCTGTCCGGGGCCTTTTGCAGCGTAGCAGGCAGTATCGCGGCGCGTGCCCCGCCCACCTTCCGGCCGTTGCATGTCCCTGACCCTCCAGGACGTCAAGCGCATCGCGATGCTCGCCCGCATCGGGCTGGCCGACGACGAAGCCGCGCGCATGCTCGGGCAGTTGAACGCGGTGTTCGGGCTGATCGAGCGGCTGCAGGCGGTCGACACCACCGGCGTCGAGCCGATGACGCATCCGGGCGACATGGCGCTGCGGCTGCGCGACGATGTCGTGAACGAGCCCGAGCGTCGTGCGGACTACCAGGCGGCGGCGCCGAGCGTCGAACGCGGCCTGTACCTGGTACCGCGGGTCATCGAGTGAGCCCGATGAGCGGTGCGCGCGCCTCGCTGCGGCAGCTCGCCGCGCTGCTCGAGCGCGGCGAAGCGTCGGCGGTCGAGCTGGCCTCCGACTGCCTGGCGCGCATCTCGGCGAGCGACCTGAACGCGTTCATCGACGTGCAGCCCGAGCTCACGCTGGCGCAGGCGCGTGCCGCCGACACGCGACGCGCGCGCGGTGAGCGCGGCGCGCTGCTCGGCGTGCCGCTGGCGCACAAGGACATCTGCGTCACGCGCGGCTGGCGTTCCACCGCGGGCTCGAAGATGCTCGAGCGCTACGTCAGCCCGTTCGATGCCACGGTGGTCGAGCGGCTGGCCGCGGCCGGCGCTGTGTGCGTGGGCAAGACCAACTGCGACGAGTTCGCGATGGGCGGCTCGAACGAGCATTCGCACTTCGGGCCGGTGCGCAATCCCTGGGACCGCGCGGCGATCCCGGGCGGCTCCTCGGGCGGCTCGGCGGCGGCGGTGGCGGCCGGGCTCGCGCCGGCGGCTACCGGCACCGACACCGGCGGCTCGATCCGTCAGCCCGCCGCAATGTGCGGCGTCACCGGCCTGAAGCCCACCTACGGGCGCGTGTCGCGCCACGGCATGATCGCCTACGCGTCGAGCCTGGACCAGGGCGGCGCGATCGCCGTCACCGCCGAAGACTGCGCGACGTTGCTCGGCGCGATGGCCGGCTTCGATGCGCGCGATTCCACCAGCGTCGAACGGCCGCCGGAAGACTTCGCGCGCGAGCTCGGGCGCTCCATCGAAGGCCTGCGCATCGGCGTGCCGCGCGAGTTCTTCGGCGAAGGGCTCTCTGCCGACGTGCGCGCGGCGGTCGAGGCGGCGCTGGCGCAGTATCGCGCGCTCGGTGCGGTGCTCACCGAGATCTCGCTGCCGCAGACCGAGCTGGCGATCCCGGCCTATTACGTGATCGCGCCGGCCGAGGCCTCGAGCAACCTGAGCCGCTTCGACGGCGTGCGCTACGGCCACCGGGCCGAGCGCTACGAGGACCTGCACGACATGTACTGCCGCACGCGCGCCGAGGGCTTCGGCGCCGAAGTCCGGCGGCGCGTGCTGGTGGGCACCTACGTGCTGTCGCACGGCTACTACGACGCCTACTACCTGCAGGCGCAGAAGCTGCGCCGGCTGATCGCCGACGACTTCCGTCGCGTCTTCGAGACGGTGGACCTGGTGGCCGGGCCGGTGTCGCCGACGGTCGCCTGGGACATCGGCTCGATCGTCGACGATCCGGTCAGCAACTACCTGGCCGACATCTACACGCTGCCGGCCTCGCTTGCGGGGCTGCCCGGCATGTCGGTGCCGGCCGGCTTCGGCCGCGGCGGGCGCCCGGTGGGGCTGCAGCTGATCGGTCGCTGGTTCGACGAGGCGCGGCTGGTCAACGCCGCGCACTGCTTCCAGCAGGTCACCGACTGGCACCTGCGGAGGCCGGCATGAACGGGCGCGGCCTCGGCACGCGGGCGTGCCGTATCGCCGCGAGCGGACCGGCGTCCGTGCCGTTGCCCGACGAGGCCGGTGTACGCGCCGGCGTCGTGGCCGCAGTGGCGCTGGCCGCCACGCTCGGCGGCTGCACGATGCTGCCCGGCGGGCTGCCGGGACGGCCGACGCCGATCGCCGACCGGCCGATCTCGCTCGAAGGCACGTGCGTGCAGACCGAGGACGACGGCTTCAGCGAGAACGCGCGGCTGAGCGTGCGCGACAACCAGGTCACCGCGCTGTCGTGGCAGATGCGCATCGGCCGGCGCGGCAGCTGCAGCTTCGAGCTGGGCGGATTCAGGCAGACCAAGAGCCGCCCGCACATCGAGCTGGCCGCGCGCGACGGCAGCCGCTGCCGGCTGATGATCTGGCAGGAGCCGCGCCGCATCACGCTGGCCCATGCGGGCTGCGAGAACCGTTGCACGCCGGGCGTCTACGAGCAGGCGTGGCCGGTGATGTTCGAACCGGCCACCGGCCGCTGCGCGCGTCCGTGACGGGGCACCAGACGGGCACGACGCACATGCAGTGGGAAATCGTCATCGGGCTGGAAACCCACGCCCAGCTCGCCACCCGCTCGAAGATCTTCTCGGGCGCCTCCACCGCGTTCGGCGCCGAGCCGAACACGCAGGCCAGCGCGATCGACCTGGCGCTGCCCGGCGTGCTGCCGGTGGCCAACCGGGCCGCGGTCGAATGCGCGATCCGCTTCGGCCTGGCGGTGGGCGCGACGATCGCGGCGCGCTCCGTGTTCGCGCGCAAGAACTACTTCTACCCCGACCTGCCCAAGGGCTACCAGATCAGCCAGTACGAGATCCCGGTCGTGCAGGGCGGCACGATGTCGTTCGTGGTCGGCGGCGGCAGCAACGGCGCAGGCACGACGAAGACCGTGCGCCTGACGCGCGCGCACCTCGAGGAGGACGCGGGCAAGAGCCTGCACGAGGACTACC
>JAHDYE010000354.1 GCA_023383035.1 Burkholderiaceae bacterium
GATCAACCACTGCGGGCTCGACGCGATCCTGAACTGGTTCGTCGACCAGTTGCCGGCAGCCCCGTGAGCGCTTCCAGCACCACCGGACTGGTCGCCACCGCCGCGGGTTTCTGCGCGATGGCGCTGGCGATGGGGATCGGCCGCTTCGCCTATACGCCGATGCTGCCGCCGATGCTCGAGGAATCGGGCCTGACGCTTTCGGCAGCGGGCCTGGTGGCGTCGGCGAACTTCCTCGGCTACCTGGCCGGCGCGCTGTTGGCCACGCGCACGGCATTCGCGCGCCACCGCGTCCGCTGGCTGCGCGCCGGCCTGGTGCTCAGCGTACTCACCACCGGCGCGATGGCGCTCGACGCCGGCGCGGCCGGATGGGGTGCGGTGCGCCTGCTGGCCGGCATCGCGAGCGCCTTCGTGCTGGTGTTCAGCTCGACCATCGTGTTCGAGTTCGCTGCGCGCGAGGCGCGACCGATGCTCGGCAGCCTGCTGTTCGCCGGCATCGGCGGCGGAATCGCGCTGTCGGCGCTGCTGGTGTTCGTCGGCCGCAGCGCCGGGTGGAGCGCCGCGCCGCTGTGGGGGTCGCTGGCCGGCCTGTCCGCGCTGCTGGCGATCGCACCGTGGCAGCATCTCACGCTGCCGGCCGCGCCGCCGCGCGCGGGCGTCGGCGCGCCGCGTCCGTCGCGCGACCGCCGCGCGCTGGCGCAACTGGTGGCGGCGTACGGCTGCTTCGGCCTGGGCTACGTGATCACGGCCACCTTCATCGTGGTGATGGCGCGTAACCTGCCCGACGCCCGCCTGATGGAGTTCTGGGCGTGGATGGTGGTCGGGCTGGCCGGCGCGCCGTCGAACTGGCTGTGGGCGAAGGCGGCCGCACGGTTCGGTGCCTATCCGGCGATCGTCGCCGGCTACGTGCTCGAGGCGATCGGCGTGCTGCTGGTGGCGTTCGGCCAGGGCCCGGCCATGCTGCTGCTGGGCGCCGCACTGCTCGGCGGCACGATCATGGCGATCACGGCGCTCGGCCTGGCGGCCGCGCGCGAGCTGGTGCCGCAGCAGCCCGAGCGCACCATCGCGCAGATGACCGTCGCGTTCAGCGTCGGCCAGATCGTTGGCCCGGCGCTCGGCGGCTGGCTGGCCGAACGCACCGGTTCGTTCGCGTCGCCGTCGTGGATGGCCGCGGCGGCGTTGCTCGCCGGTGCCGCGCTGACCGCCATGGCCGGGCGCACGCGCCTGCAGCGGCCGGTCGCCTGCGCGCGCTGAGCGCCGGCGCCGCTTGCGCGGATGCGCCTGGGGTGCGCCCGCAGCAGCACCGCGGCAGGCCGTGCGTCGCCCGCGCAGGCGGAGCTGCCGCGAAACTATCGGCGAGGCGGTGCGGCCGGTTCCTGCGCCAGCGCGAACAAATCGTGTTCGTCGGCCCGCACGATGCGCACCGTGAGCTCGCTGCCCGGCGCGAGCGCCCGCGCCTGCGCCTCGCCGTCGAGCGCCACGTAGACGACCCCGTCGATCTCGGGCGCCTCGCCGGCCGAACGCGCCGCGGCGCGCCATGCGCGCGCTTGCCGGTCGTGCTCGATCGCGTCCACGATCACCGTGGTCGTCGTGCCCACGCGCCGCTGCAGCCGCCGCGCGCTGATCGCGGCCTGCAGCGCCATGAAGCGCGCGCGGCGCGCTTCGCGCACTTCGCCGGACAGCGCGCCGGGCAGCGCGTTGGCTGCCGCGCCCTCGACCGGCGAATACGCGAAGCACCCGACCCGGTCGAGCTCGGCCTCGCGCAGGAAATCGAGCAGATGCTCGAACTCCGCTTCGGTTTCGCCGGGAAAGCCGGCGATGAAGGTGCTGCGGATCGTCAGCTGCGGACAGATCGAGCGCCAGGCGCGGATGCGCTCGATGTTCGTCTCGCCCGAGGCGGGCCGCTTCATCAGCTTCAGGATGCGCGGATGCGAGTGCTGGAACGGCACGTCGAGGTACGGCAGCACGCTGCCCTCGGCCATCAGCGGCAGCACCTCGTCCACGTGCCGATACGGATAGACGTAGTGCAGCCGCACCCACGCCCCGAGCCGCGCGAGCTCGCGCACCAGCTCCGTCATGCGCGTGCGCACCGGCCGGCCGCCGACGAAGCCGGTGCGGTAGCGCAGGTCCGCGCCGTAGGCGCTGGTGTCCTGCGAAACGACCAGCAGTTCCTTCACGCCTGCCTTCACCAGCGCCTCGGCCTCGCGCATCACCTCGCCGATCGGCCGGCTGACCAGGTCGCCGCGCAGCGACGGGATGATGCAGAAGGTACAGCGATGGTTGCAGCCCTCGGAGATCTTCAGGTAGGCGTAATGCCGCGGCGTGAGCTTCACGCCGCCGGCGGGCACCAGGTCGGTGAACGGGTCGTGCGGCCTGGGCAGATGCGCGTGAACGTGCGCCATCACCTCGCCGGCCGCGTGCGGGCCGGTCACGGCCAGCACCTTCGGATGCACTTCGCCGACCAGCGTGCCGCCGCCGCTGCCGCGGCGCGCACCCAGGCAGCCGGTGACGATCACCTTGCCGTTCTCGGCGAGCGCCTCGCCGATCGCGTCGAGCGACTCCTGCACCGCCTCGTCGATGAAGCCGCAGGTGTTGACCACCACCAGATCGGCACCGCCGTAGTCGCCTGCCACCTCGTAGCCTTCGGCGCGCAGCTGCGTGAGGATGCGCTCGGAATCGACCAGCGCCTTCGGACAGCCGAGCGACACGAAGCCGACCTTCGGCACGGCGGCGCGGCCACGCCGCCGCGAGGGCTTCGCAACGAGTGTCATCGATCGCCTGCGTGCAACATCGGGGCCGCGCCAAAAAAGAACGCCGCTGCGAGAGCGGCGTGGATACCCACGGGACGGATCGTACCATCCCGCTGCGCGAGGGTACGGGGCGCTACTTCTTGTCGCCCGAACCCTGCCCGGGCGCGCCCGGGAACGGGAAGTTCTGGAACATGTTGCGGGTCTGCGCCTGCATCTGCTCCTGCATCTGCACGAACAGGTTCTTGCTCTGCTCGATGTAGT
>JAHDYE010000355.1 GCA_023383035.1 Burkholderiaceae bacterium
TGACGCCCTTCGCGTTGCGCATCGCCACCGGCTGCGGCACGCCGTCGTGCGTGTGTCCGCCGAAGATCACGTCGATGCCGGTGACGCGCGTGGCCAGCTTCAGGTCGACGTCCATGCCGTTGTGCGACAGCAGCGCCACCACCTGCGCCCCCTTGCCGCGCACCTCGTCGACCACCTTCTGCAACCGGTCGTCCTGGATGCCGAAGCTCCAGTCGGGCGTGAAGTGGCGCGGGTTGGCGATCGGCGTGTACGGGAAGGCCTGCCCGATGATCGCCACCGGCACCCCGTTGATCTCGCGCAGCGTGTGCGACGGGAAGACGGGGTCCTCGAAGTCGGTGGTCTTGACGTTGTGGGCGACGAAATCGACGCGGCCCGCGAAATCCTTCGCGATGACTTCCTCGACGCGTTTCGCGCCGTAGGTGAACTCCCAGTGGCCGGTCATCACGTCGACGCCGAGCAGCCTGCACGCGTCGACCATGTCCTGGCCCTTCGACCACAACGCGGTGGCCGAGCCCTGCCAGGTATCGCCGCCATCGAGCAGCAGCGCGCCCGGGCGCGAAGCCTTGAGGCGCCCGACCAGCGTGGCCAGATGCGCGAAGCCGCCGACCTTGCCGTAGGTGCGCGCGGCGGCCTCGAAGTCGAGACAGGTGAACGCGTGCGCCTCGGGCGTGCCGGGACGCACGCCGAACGCCTTCAGCAGGTGCTCGCCGACCAGGTGCGGCGCGCGTCCGCGCGCTTCCGCCACGCCGAGGTTCATGCTCGGCTCGCGGTAATGGAGCGGCAGCAGCTGCGCATGGCAGTCGGTGAAGTGCAGCAGGCTCACGTTGCCGAAGCGCGCGATGTCGTACAGCGCATCGGCGCCGGCGCCCGTTGCGGGGCCGCCGGTCGACGCGCAACCCTGCAGCGACAGGCCGGCCGCCGACGCGGTCGCGAGAACCTGCAGGAACTCCCTTCTGTCCATCATGGCGTTGCCTGCGCGAACCGACCCCGATTACTTGTTGACCGGCGACTCGGGATCCATCAGATAGGCGACCAGGTCCTTGATCTGCGCCTCGGTCAGCGTGCCGGACGTGCCGAAGCGCGGCATCGCCGAGCACGGCGTGAAGGCCTTGGAGTTGTAGATCCGCTGATACGCATACTTCTGCGTCTCGAGGGTGTAGCCGCGCAGCTTGCCGAACTGCCGCAGGCTCGGCCCCAGCGTGCCGAACGACTCCTGCTGCGGCGACAGCTGGTGACAGTTGTAGCAGCTGCCGCCGTTCGGGGTGTTCGGCGAGTCGCTCCAGGTCACTCCGCGGCCGCTCTCGGCGAGCGCCTTGCCGCGCTTCCAGTCGCCCATCAGCTTTCCGTCGCCCGGCATCCTGATCGCCGCGAGTTCGGTCGCCTCGATGCGCCGCTGCACGTCCATCGGCGGACTGTCGCGGTGCTTGGTGCACGCCAGCTGCAGTTCGTCCTGCTTCAGCCGTTCCATCGTTGCGATGCCGCGCGCGTGGAAATCGCGCTGGATCATGGCCGCCGCCTCGGCGTCGTAGATGGCCCGGTCCCTGGTCGTCGCGCAGCCGCCGGAAACGGCTGCCGCGAGGACACCTGCCCAGATGATCGATCGTTTCATCGTCTGTCTCCTCATCGTGCCGCTTTCAGCGCTTGATTCCCGGACCCTTGTACATCGCCCCGTTCGCGTTGGCGCCCATGTAGGTGAGCAGCGCCGTCACGGTGTCGGACACGTAATTGGGCTCGGGGAAGCGCTGCTGCCGGAAGCAGTCGTTCATCCGCCACTGCAGCGTATGCATCAGCCCGCCGGTCATCCGGTAGCCGGGCCAGCCGATGAAGCTGCGCGGCGCGCCCGCCGGGTTGGTGAAGTTGGGCAGGTTCTGGGTGCGGATGCGCTTGCCGTCTTCGCCATGGCAGCTCGCACAGGAGAAATCCCATGGGCCGGCACGAAAGAAGAAGATCGACTCGCCGAGCCGATAGGTTTCGCGCTCCTTGGGGTGGGATTGCGGCACCGCGATCGGCATGTCGCGCGACTGGCCGGCAACGTAGGTGACCAGCGACACCACCTCGGGCGTGCGCGTCGCGTTGCTGAACGGCTGCTTGGAGAGTTCCGCGAGCGTGAACCCCTGCAGCGTGATCATGCAATGCACGATCCGCGCCTCGATGTCCATCACCTTGCCGACGTCGGCAAAGTAGCGCGGTGCCTGCACGTACGCGCCCTTGACGACGCCCGGCCCCAGGCCGAGGTCGCACTGCTCGAGCGAGGCGTTCCTGGGCCCCCGCTTCGTTTTCCACAGGTCCTCGCCCTTGGCCTCGAAGAGCTCCGCGGTGTTGGCCTGCTCCATTTCCGCGCGGAACTTCTCGAACTGTTCCGCGGTCACGTCGCGCTCCTGCGCGAGCGGGGCACCGCAAGCCACTGCCAGCAGGCCCGCCAGCATCGAGCCGGCGATGCGCCCGCGCGGCATCGGTTTTCGCGAATCATTCATCGTCCATGTCTCCATCATCGTGAGTCTCGTCGGAACGAACCGGTGCCCGTTGCGGCGCAACGTGCCCCGGGCACGGCATGACCGCCGCCGACCGCAGCGGCGTGAGGGCTTCAGCCAGGCGAATCCAGGGCACGAACGCGAGTCAGGGCGCGAACGAAATCGAGCATCGTTTCCTCCACCTTCGGTTCGACGGGCGCCGTGCGCACCCGTCCCCTTCTTCTTCGACCGGGCGCCGCGAAGCCGCCGCGCTCGGGCGGTCGCTCAGCCGACCGTGGCTTCGTCGGTGCGCTTGTCGCCCTTGTTGTCGACCCAGCTCACGCCGATCTTGTCGCCGGCCTTCGCACCCTTGACCTTGAACTGCAGGTACGGGTTCTTCGAGATCGCCGGGCCCCAGTGCACCTTGAGCACCGGCTTGCCGTTCAGCGTCGCCGTCACCTCGGTGATGTGCCAGGCCGGGATCAGCTTGCCGGACGCATCCTTGCGCTGTCCGGTCTCCATCTCGTGCGCCATCAGCACGCGCACGTCGGC
>JAHDYE010000356.1 GCA_023383035.1 Burkholderiaceae bacterium
CAGGATCTGCGCCCTGGCCTTGCGCGCGGCGCGGCGCGTTCCGTTGCCGGCGATGAAGGTGGTGCGCGAGGCGTGCGAGCCAACGTCCCACGGGGCGATGTCCGTGTCGTTGTTGACGACGGTCACATGCTCCAGCGGTACGCCCAGCTCCTCGGCGACGATCAGCGTGATGACCGCGTCGATGCCCTGGCCGATCTCAGTGGCACCGGTGATCACCGTCACCCGGGCGTAATCGTCCACCTTGAGGATGGTGCCGATGCCGTCCGACTTGTGGATCTTGGCGCCGCCGGCGTTGTGGATGGAGGAAGCCAGGCCGATGCCCTTCTTGTAGCGGCCGGGCTTGTCCCGCAGCGCTGCGTACTCCTTGCGCTTGCGGCTGTAGTCGCTGGCCCGGGCGGCGGTTTCCAGGCACTCCACGAAAGCGCATTCGCGCAGGAAGGATTTCTGCGGCGTGACTTCGCCGGACTTCTGCGCGTTCTTCAGGTGGAACTCGAGCGGGTCGATGTCGACCAGGTCGGCCAGCATGTCCATCTGCTGCGCGGTGGCCCAGGTGGTCTGGACGTTGCCGTAGCCGCGGAACGAGCCGGCGTAGGGGTTGTTGGTGTAGATTGCCTGCGCCTTGTAGTCGACCACCGGCACGCGATAGTGGCCCGAGACAGTGCGCATCATGACGACCGGGATGGTCGGCCCCCACGAGGTGTAGGCGCCGTTGTCCATCAGCACGTCGGCAGTACGGAAGGTGAGCGTGCCGTCGCGGGTGCAGCCGGTGCGCAGGTGGATGATCGCCGACTGGCGCGTGGGCGAAGCCTTGAACTCCTCCTCGCGCGTATACATGACCTTGACCGGCCGGCCGGTCTTCTTGGCCAGCAGCGCGGCGATCGGCTCGTACGGATAGACGTCGAGCTTGGAGCCGAAGGCGCCGCCGACCGCCGGCTGGATGACGCGGATGTTGCCGGGGTGAATGCCCAGCGCCGGCGCGAGGTCCATCTTGTAGTTGTACGGATACTGGGTCTGCGTCCAGATCGTCAGCTTGCCGTTGTGGTCGAAGTCGGCGATCGCGCAGGACGTGCCCATGCAGCAGTGCGTCACGTGATGCGGTCGGAACACGCTGTCGACGACCACGTCGGAGGCCGCTTCGGCCGCGTCGAGATCGCCGTGCTTGAACTCGAAATGGAGGCTCTTGTTGCCGGCGAAGTTCTCGTGGATCTGCGGGGCATCTTCCCGCGCGCCGGCTTCGGGCGTGAACACGCCGGGCAGGTCTTCGTACTCGACTTCGATGAGCTCGAGTGCGCGCAGGGCGATTGCTTCGGTCTCGGCCGCCACGGCGGCGATCTCGTCGTGCTCGCAGCGCACCTTGTCCTTGAGCGCAACGTTGTCGCGCACGAAGCCGAACTTCAGGCCGGCGGCATCCTGGCCGGTCAGCACCGCATGCACGCCCGGCAGCGCCTGTGCCGCCGCGGTATCGATGCGCACGATCCTCGCGTGCGGCCGGCCGGCGAACAGCACCTTGCCGATCAGCATCTGCGGCAACACCATGTCGTTGATGTAGCGCGTCTTGCCGGTCGCCTTGTCGGGCGCGTCGGGCTTCCTGATGCGCTGGCCGATCAAGGTCTTCTTCACCATGAGTGAATCGCTGGCGGTCTTTTCCATGGCTTGGTCCTGCTTCAGAAGGATGCGATCCGGGTATGGGAGGCCGCGCTCAGCCGTGGCTGCAGCACGCGTTCTTCCCGGCCACGGCCTGCACCGCGTCCAGTACCTTGGTGTAGCCGGTGCAGCGGCACAGGTTGCCCTCGAGGCCCCGTTGCGCCTCTTCGCGCGTCAGCCCGGGGTTGTCCTCGAGCAGGCAGTGGGCCTGCATGATCATGCCCGGCATGCAGAAGCCGCACTGCACGGCGCCGTGGTCCACGAAGGCCTGCTGCACCGGGTGCAGGCCTTGCGGCGTGCGCAGCCCCTCGATGGTCACCACCTCGCGTCCGTCGCAGTCGGCGGCGTACATCAGGCAGCTGTTGACGGTCTTGCCGTCGATGCTGACCGTGCAGGCGCCGCACTCGCCTTCGCCGCAGGCGTACTTGGTGCCGGTCAGGCCGAGGACGTCGCGCAGCATGGCCAGCGTCTTCATGGCCACCGGCACCTTCAGGCACACCTCGCGGCCATTGAGCTTGAAGCGGATTTCAGTCTCGACGGACATCATTGAGCACCTCTTCGACGAACACTCGAACAAGATGGCCGCGATACCACGCACTGGCACGCACGTCATCGATGGGTTTGGCATCCTGCGCTGCCGCCTCGACCGCGGCGGCGATGGCGGCGGCCTCGAGCGGCTGGCCTTCGAGCGCGGCCTCCACGTGGCGGGCGCGCAAGGGGGTGGGCGCCACCGACCCCATGGCCACCCGCACGTCGCGCAGCCGCCCGTTGGCCAGACGGGCGCCCAGGGCCACCGAAACGGTGGAGATCTCGAGCGCGGGACGCGGGCCGGACTTGCGGAACCTGCCGACGAAGTCGGCCGCGGGCCGCTCGAACACGACGGCGGTCAGCAGCTCCTGCGGCAGCTTGACGGTCTTGCCGGGGCTGACGAAGAACCGATCCAGCGGCACCCGCCGCGTCTGCACGGCGTCGTCGCGCCAGCAGGCGAGCTCGACCGAAGCGCCCAGCACCAGCAGGGGCGGGATCATGTCGCCGGCGGGCGAGGCGTTGCACAGGTTGCCGCCCACCGATGCGGCGTTGCGGATCTGTTCGCTGGCGAAATGCTCGGCCGCCTGGACCAGCACGGGCGCGAGCTCGGCCAGCGCGGGGCTGCGGCGGATCTCGCTGACGGTGGTGGTGGCACCGATGCGGATCTCCTCGCCCCTGGCCTCGATGCCGCCCAGGCCTTCGATGCGGCGAATGTTCAGCAGCGTCGCCTCGTATCGGCGCGTGCCGGATTCGGTCTGCGGCGCGAGGTCGGTGCCGCCGCAGAGCACCGTGGCCTCGCCGTCGGCCATCGCCTGCAA
>JAHDYE010000357.1 GCA_023383035.1 Burkholderiaceae bacterium
CCACCACACCGCCGCCTCCGGCCTGGCCTTGATGAGCGCCAGGCGCTGGCCGCGGGGTTTGAGGAAGCAGAGATCACAGTTGCCTTCGAGCGTGCGGCCATTGACCGTCAGTAGTTCCAGGTCGAAGGGCTGCGCCTGCCAGAAGGCGGACACGTCGCGCACGGTCACACCGGCCTCGGCCAGCGGCATGCACATGGTCTCGTGGGTGGATTCGGTGGAGTGGCCGCGCGCCCTGATCTTGGCGACGCGGCGCTGCTCGTCGGCGCGGATGCCGATGAACTGGTCCCAATCGGTCCAGCCCTGCTGCCGCAGGAAGCGATGCATCGACCTGATCTTCAGCGACGTGGTGCACCCTCTCGCCACCGGGTTGGGCAAGTACTGCCGCTTGCGGATCAGCATCTCGAAGGGCTCGCCCGCGCGGCTGGCGGTGTCGAAGTCCACCAGCACGAAGCCCGGTTCCGTGGGCCGGTATTCCAGCCAGTGGATCGGCACCTGCCAGTGCTCGGCGCAGTCGCGCACGAAGCGCAAGGTGGCCTCCACCTCCTTGCCCGTGTTGGCGAAGCAGACGACGGTATCGGCGGGCAGGCCGCCGTGGGCCTGCAGCACGCGCCAGAGCATGTACGCGCTGGTGCGACCGCCGCTGAAGCTGAGGCAGGTCGGTTGTTCGATCTTGAATGGGTCTCGCATGCAGGCGTCTCCAGGCGGTGGCACCGGCGGCTGCCGGCGTGAGCGGCCCGAGCCGGGCTGGAGACGAGCGCGTGCATGCAGCCATGAGCTGCGGCACCAAAAAGAGAGAAGCCCCCGTGACGGGGGCTGGGAAACAAGGATGGTCAGTGGCCGGCCGGCGCAGCGGATACGGGCTGCATCGACAGGTGCGTGGCCGTGGCCGACACTTCGAGGTCGTCCTCGCTGTGCAGGACGCGGGTGAAGACCCGTTCCTGCAGGGCGAAGAACTCGCCGAAGTCGTCGCCGCCGAATTCGGCGCGCGCCAGTTCCCACCAGTCGTCGAACGCATCGACATCGGGGTTGCAGCCCACGGCGTAGGCGACGGTCTTGCGCCGCTCATCGGGCCGGCTCTCGCCGCGCTCAGCCATGAAATACACGCCCTGGTCCTTGACCAGGATGACGCGGCACTGGTTGGCCGCCGCCTCGGCGAGCACGGGCCGAAGCTCGGTGCCTTTGAATCGAACAGTCATGGAAGTGATCTCCAACGGTGAAGGAAGAAGGCTTCCCGCCGCGAGGACGGGAAGCCGCTTGGGGACGTGAGGGGATCAGTGCCGGACAGGCTTGCGACCGGACAGACGCTGCACGCGGATGAGGCGCCAGCTCCCGTCGTCGATCAGCCGCTCCAGCACCTGGCCCAAGGTGTCGAAGAACACTTCATCGACCCGCTCGACCAGTTCGCCGTCGCGGTGAAGTTCCACCGCGTAGGTGTCGAGGCCGCGCTCGTAGAGCACAGTCGCCCGCCCTTGGAACTTCGCCGAGGCGACCGTGAAGCCGATGGCCGGCGGCGTGGCGATGATGTTGCTGGGGCTCGGATCGACCACCGTGAAGTCCCGCGCGCCGGCATCCACCAGCAGGTGGGTGATGCGGCGGAAGCCATCGGGCGCGGGCAACTGCTCCAACTGGTGGATCAGCTCCTGCAACTCGGGGCACTGTGGTTCGACGATCGGCAGCTTGGCCGGCGCCGAGCCCAGGATGAACCGCTTGACGCGCATGCGCCCGTGGAAGGAAAAACAACCAGCACGGCGAACCGCGCCGCAGCCTCGAAGGTCTTGACTGCCTGGGCATGCTTGCCGGCAACGCCAGCGAACATGCGAGCAGCGTGCGTCAGGCGTGGGCCAGCGTCGCGGGGGAATCGGCGCTGCGCGGCCACCGGCTTCGTCCAGAAATGAAACGAGCCCCGCGTGGGGGCTCGAAAGGTGGCGTCAGTCGTCGTAGATCGGCAGTCCGTCCAGCACCTGCGCATCGGCATCGAAGACCAGCATGCGCACGTCGGCGAGCGCGGTCAGATGCAGGACGTGCACGAGGGAATCCGGCATGCCCTTCTTGCGGTGCTCCTGCATCAGCCGCTTGGCCGTGATGCCTTCGACCGCGCGCAGGTTCTTGTCGGTCCAGGGCGTGGCGATCAGCTTCAACCCGATGGCCGGGCTGTACGGGATGCGGAAGGCGATGAAGAGGAACAGCGTCGACGTGGCGATGTCCGCCAGCTCGGCGAGGAAGCGATGCGCGTCGGCGTCGAGGTGCGCGCTGCTGATCTCCCAGCACCGGCTGTAGTAGCCGGTTTCATAGCGCAGGCGCCGCACGACTTCCCGCGCCGCTTCCTCGGAGTAGGTGTCGCCCACGTGCAGCGGCTTACCATCTTCCTGAGCCATCACGGCATAGACCACGTTGCGGGCGAGCCCGTGGCTGCGGCATTGCGCCTGCAGTTCATCGGGGACCGCCTGGTCCTCGGTGATCAGCACGGAGTCGTCCGAGAAGATGCAGGCCCGCCGTTCGACCTGGCTGTCCGGCAGATTCGACTGCGAGGGATGCAGCGGCAGGTAGGTCAGCGGGCAGTCGTCGTCGTAGGAGATGGCGAGCAGCCGCTGGACGGAAAGGCCGTCGTAGCCGCGGACAAAGGGATTGTTGTTCGGGTAGGACATGGGATTTCTCCAGCAGAGGATGGCCGAGGCAATCCCCTGCTGGGGAATTGAACCCCAGCACGTGGATGAAGTGGCAGCCGGTCAGCCGGCAGCGGTAGAGGACGGGTCGCCCAGCGCCTTCAACAGGTCGAGCAGGCCGCCATTCGCAAGCTGGTACAGGCGGTTGTAGTCATCGCCGGTCGGTGCTTGCTCCAGACGATCCAGCCGCGCATCCAAGTTGAGGATGCTCTGGTGCACGTCGCGGGCGATGCTCAGTGCAGAAGTCTTCTCGGCCGGCTTGCGTGCATCGAGCACCGAAAGGACTTCAGCGGGCGATGGGTAGC
>JAHDYE010000358.1 GCA_023383035.1 Burkholderiaceae bacterium
GCGCTGAACGCGCTGCACGACGAGATGACCGACGAGATCCTCGCGGTGATCCGGCGCCACGAGAACGACGCGACGGTGGCCGGCTTCGTGATCACCGGCTACGGCACGCGCGCGTTCTGCGCCGGCGCCGACATCGGGCGCTTTCCGTCGATGCTGGGCGACGCCGCGGCTTCGGCGCAATACGCGCGCGACTGCTCGCGGCTGCTGGTGCACCTCGATGCGATGAGCAAGCCGGTAGTCGCTGCGCTGAACGGGATGGCGCTCGGCGGCGGCTTCGAGCTGGCGATGCGCTGCCATGCGCTGGTCGCGGTACGCGATGCCTGGATGCAGCTGCCCGAAGTGACGCTGGGCATCCTGCCCGGGATCGGCGCGATGGTGGTGCCCTATCGTCGCTGGCCCAGGGCGGCCGGGATATTCCACGGCATGCTGCGGCGCGCCGAACGGCTCGACGCGGTGCGCGCGCACGAGCTGTGCGTCGTCGATGCGCTGGCCGACGATGCGCAGGCGCTGATCCCGCTGGCCATCGAGCGGGTGCGCGCGCTGGCCGGCCGCCGCCAGCCGATTCCCGACGGCCCGGCAAGCCTTCCGCCGTTCGCCGACGACGCCGCGGCCGCGGCCGGCGGCATGGCGCTCAGCCGCACCACCGTCGGGCTGCTCGAGCAGGCGATTCGCGAGGCGGCCAGCGCCCCGACCCTGGCCGCGGCGCTCGAAGTCGGCTACCGGGCGTTCGGCGCCAGTGCCTGCACCGCGGCGGCGCGCGAAGGCATCGGGGCCTTCAACGAGCGGCGCAGCCCCGACTTCGGGCGTACCGGGTGAGCGCCGCCGGCACCGCCTTGCGCGTGGCCGCGCGGCATCGTCCCTTCCACTGCATCGGAGCATTTCCATGAACCTCTGGCTCTCGTCGCTCCTGGTCGCACTGACCGTTGTCCTGCCGGAACCGGCCCGCGCCGCGGACTACCCGTCGCAGACGGTGCGCATCGTGGTGCCGTTCGCCCCCGGCGGCGGCACCGATACCGCCGCGCGCGCGATCGCCGAGCAGCTCGCCGCGTCGCTCGGCAAGCCGGTGGTGGTGGAGAACCGCCCCGGCGGCAACTCGGTGATCGCCTCGCGCATCGTCGCCACCGCGCCCGCCGACGGCCACACGCTGCTGCTGACCACCGACATCCACGCGATCAACGCGGCCTATGCCTCGCAGCTGCCGTACGACTCGCTGAAGGACTTCAGCTTCGTCGCGCAGCTCACCACGTCGCCGCTGATGCTGGTCGCCCACCCGTCGGCCGGCCTGCACTCGGTGCAGGAGCTGGTGCGCCGCGCCCGCGCCGAGCCGGGCAAGCTCACGTTCGCGTCGCTGGGCCCGAGCAGCCCGCACTACCTCGGCTTCGAATGGTTCAAGCGCCTGGCGGGCGTGGACATCGTCGACGTGCCCTACAAGGGCGGCGGCCAGGCGCTGGCCGACACGCTCGGCGGCCAGATCCACCTGTCGCTGATCGTGGCAGGCAACGGCATCCGCCAGGCGAAGGCGGGCAAGCTGACCGCAGTGGCCGTGACCAGCCCGCAACGCACCCCGGTCGCACCCGAGGTGCCGACGATCGCCGAAAGCGGCTATCCCGAGTTCGCGATCGTCAACTGGTACGCCATCCTCGCGCCCGCCGGCACCGCGCCCGAAATCATCGGCCGGCTCAACCGGGAGATCGGACGCGCGCTGCGCGAACCGGCGGTGACCGAGCGGCTGACGGCGGCGGGGCTCGATCCCGCCGCGGGCAGCCCGGCCGAACTCGAAGCGCTGGTCAGGCGCGATATCGACAAGTACCGCCGCATCATCGCGCTCACCGGCGCGAAACCCGAGTAACGCCGGATCGGCAGCGGCCCGGCATGGATACCTTGCCCGGCCGCTGCCGCGTGCCTATGCTTGGGCCATGAGCCTCGCCAGCGTTTCCCTCGAAGACAAGTACCGGCTCGAGCACGGTCGCGTCTTCCTGACCGGCGTACAGGCGCTGGCGCGGCTGCCGATGCTGCAGCACCAGCGCGACGCGGCCGCCGGACTGAACACCGCCGGCTACGTCTCGGGCTATCGCGGCTCGCCGCTGGGCGGGCTGGACACCGCGCTGCATGGCGCGAAGGCGTTCCTGCAGGCGCATCACGTCACGTTCCATCCGGCGGTCAACGAAGACCTGGCGGCCACCGCGATCTGGGGCACGCAGCAGCTGCACCTGTTTCCCGAGCCGCGCTACGACGGCGTCTTCGCGATGTGGTACGGCAAGGGGCCGGGCGTCGACCGCAGCGTCGACGTGCTGAAGAACGCCAACTACGCCGGCAGCGCGAAGCACGGCGGCGTGCTGCTCGTGGCCGGCGACGATCCGGGCGCGCGCTCCTCGTCGGTCGCGCATCAGAGCGAGCATGTGTTCTCGGCGTGCGGCATCCCGGTGCTGGCGCCGGCGAGCATCCAGGAGTACCTCGACCTCGGCCTGCACGGGTGGGCGATGTCGCGCTACTCGGGCTGCTGGGTGGCGCTGAAGACGACCGCCGACACGGTCGAGAGCTCGGCCTCGGTGGAAGTCGATCCCGGGCGCGTCGTGATCCGGCTGCCCGAAGACTTCCGGCTTCCGCCCGACGGCGTGCATCTGCGCTGGCCCGATCCGCAACTGGTGCAGGAACGGCGCATGCACGAGTACAAGGTGTATGCGGCGATCGCCTACGCGCGGGCCAACCGGCTCAACCGGCTGGTGTTCGACGCGCCGCGCGCGCGGCTGGGCATCATCGCGTGCGGCAAGGCGTACCTCGACGTGCGCCAGGCGCTCGACGACCTCGGCATCGACGAACGCGTGGCCGCCGACATCGGCCTGCGGCTGTACAAGGTGGCGATGCCCTGGCCGCTCGACGCCGAGGGCGTGCGCCACTTCGCCGAAGGGCTCGAAGAGATCCTGGTGGTCGAGGAGAAGCGCCAGATCATCGAGTACCAGCT
>JAHDYE010000359.1 GCA_023383035.1 Burkholderiaceae bacterium
GCTCGCGAACGTGCCGTCGCCGAGCACCGGCTGCAGGATGTCGGCATCGGCCAGGCCGTGCTGCTTGCACGACGCGAAGTCCTCCACGCCGTAGGCCGGCGCCGAGTGCACCAGCCCGGTGCCGGTGTCGAGCGTCACGTACTCGCCCAGGTACACCGGCGCCAGCCGGTCGGCGAACGGATGGCGGAAGCGCACCAGCTCGAGCGCGCGGCCCTTGCAGGTGGCCAGCACCTCGCCGTCGAGCTTCCAGCGCGCCAGGCATTGCCCGACCAGCTCGCTGGCCACGATCAGCAGCGCCGGCGCGCCCTGCCACTGCACCTTCACCAGCGCGTAGTCGAACGCCGGGTGCAGGTTCAGCGCCTGGTTGGCCGGAATCGTCCACGGCGTCGTGGTCCAGATCACCGCGTAGCCGCGCCCGACCGGCAGCTCGCGCAGGCCGAAGGCGGCGGCGAGCTTCGGCAGTTCGTCGGCCGCGAACGGGAAGCCGACGTCGATCGACGGATCGACGCGATCGGCGTATTCGACTTCGGCTTCGGCCAGCGCCGAGCCGCAGTCGAAGCACCAGTTCACCGGCTTCAGGCCGCGGTACAGGTAGCCCTTGCGCAGGATCGTGCCCAGCACGCGCAGCTCGTCGGCCTCGTTGCCGAAGGCCATGGTCCGGTACGGATCGTCCCAGTCGCCGAGCACGCCCAGGCGGATGAAGTCCTTCTTCTGGCGCTCGATCTGCTCGGCGGCGTAGGCGCGCGAGCGCGCCTGCACCTCGTCGGCCGGCAGGTGCTTGCCGAACCGTTTCTCGATCTGGATCTCGATCGGCATGCCGTGGCAGTCCCAGCCCGGCACGTAGCGGGCGTCGAAGCCCGCCATGTTGCGGCTCTTGACGATGATGTCCTTCAGGATCTTGTTGACCGCATGGCCGATGTGGATGTCGCCGTTGGCGTACGGCGGGCCATCGTGCAGTACCCACACCGGGCGGCCCTTCGAAGCCTCGCGGATGCGCCGGTACACGCCCTTGCCCTGCCACGCGTGCGTCCACTGCGGCTCGCGTTTCGCGAGGTCGCCGCGCATCGGGAACGGCGTGTCCGGCAGATTCAGCGTGTCGCGATACGACTGCTCGCCTTGCGCGCCGCGGTCGGATTTGCCATGGGCCATGGATGTCTCTCGGGTCAGTCGGGTCGGTCGGCGGCGCGGAACCACTCGCGTGCGTGCCGGGCGTCGCGCGCGATCTGCGCGGTGAGCGCCTCGAGCGAGTCGAAGTGCGCCTCGTCGCGCAGCTTGTGCAGGAACTCGACGCGCGCCAGCCGGCCGTAGACCTCGGCGTCGAAATCGAACACGTGCACTTCCAGCAGCAGGCGTCCGTCGCGTTCCACCGCCGGGCGCGTGCCCAGGCTGGCCACGCCCGGCAGCGCAGCGCCGTCGAGGCCGTGCACGCGTACCACGAACACGCCCGAGACGGCAGGCCGCTCGAACGGGATCGGCAGGTTCAGGGTGGGAAAGCCGAGCGTGCGCCCGAGCTTGCGCCCGTGCACCACATGGCCGGAGATGAAGTAGGGACGCCCGAGCAGCTCGCGCGCGCGCGTGAAGTCGCCCGCGGCCAGCGCCGCGCGCACCGCCGAGCTGGAGATGCGCTCGCCCTCGCGCGTCACCGTCTGCACGCGCGCCAGCTCGAAGCCGCAGCGCGCGGCGGCCTGTCCGAGCATCGCGAAATCGCCGCGCCGCTTGGCGCCGAAGCGGAAGTCGTCGCCGATCAGCAGGTAGCGGGTATGCAGCCCGTCGACGATGATTTCGTCGATGAAGCGCTCGGCCGACAGCGTGGCCACCGACGCGTTGAAGTGGCTGATGCACACGCGGTCCACGCCGCAGTCGGCCAGCGCGTCGAGCTTGTCGCGCTCGGTGTAGATGCGCGCCGGCGCGGGCACGACCGGGCGCGTGCCGCCGCTGCCGTCGGAGGTGGCGCCGGCCGAGGCCGCCGCGCTGCCGTGCGCCGCGGCCAGCGCGGCGAAGTATTCGCGCGGATGCGGCTCGAAGGTGAGCACGCAGACCGGCAGCCGCAGCGCGTCGGCACGACGGCGCAATTGCTCGAGCACCGCGCGGTGGCCGAGGTGCACGCCGTCGAAATTGCCGATCGTCAACGCGCAGGGCTCGCGTCGGTCGGGCGGCGGCAGGCGGCGAAAGACTTCCATCTCGGCGATGAGAGCGATGCAAAACCTTGAAGTATAAGGCGATGATACGATTGAGCGATGAGAAGCATCGTCGTGCTCATCTCCGGGCGGGGTTCCAACATGGTCGCGCTCGCCCAGGCGCTGCGCGACGAGCGTTGGCCGGCCGCGATCGTCGGGGTGATCGCCGACCGGCCGCAGGCGGGCGGACTCGAGCGGGCGGCCGCGCTGGGCCTGCCCGGCAGCGTCGTCGATTTTCGCGGTTACGCCAGGCGTGAGCACTTCGAGCACGCGCTGCGCGAGGCAATCGATGCGCTGGCGCCCGACCTGATCGTGCTGGCCGGCTTCATGCGCGTGCTGGGCGCGCCGTTCGTCGAGCACTATCGCGGGCGGTTGCTGAACATCCACCCATCGCTGCTGCCCGCCTTCCCGGGCCTGGCCACGCACCGCCGGGCGCTGCAGGCGGGCGTGGCGGTGCACGGCGCGACGGTGCATTTCGTCGGCGTCGAGGTCGACGACGGGCCGATCGTGGCGCAGGCAGCGGTGCCGGTGCGCGCCGACGACGACGAGCAGACGCTGGCGGCGCGCGTGCTCGCCGCCGAGCACCGCCTCTACCCGATGGCGGTGCGCTGGTTCGTCGAAGGGCGGCTGCGCGTCGCGGGCGGGCGCGTGGTGCTGCTCGACCCGCGGCCCGGCGAGGCGCGCTGGCTCTGGAACGACGTGCAGTGAGCGGCATGGGCGGTGAGCGGTCCGCAACGAGCGGCCCGCGATGAGCGACTCGCGA
>JAHDYE010000360.1 GCA_023383035.1 Burkholderiaceae bacterium
CGGCATGTCGGGCATCGACCTGAACCGCGCCGGCACGCCGCTGCTCGAGATCGTCACCGAGCCCGACATGCGCTCGGCCAGAGAAGCGGTGGCCTACGCGCGCGCGCTGCACGCGCTGGTGGTGTGGCTGGGCGTGTGCGACGGCAACATGCAGGAAGGGTCGTTCCGCTGCGACGCCAACGTGTCGGTGCGCCCGCTCGGGCAGGCGGCATTCGGCACGCGCTGCGAGATCAAGAACCTGAACTCGTTCCGCTTCCTCGAGCGCGCGATCGACTACGAGGCGCGCCGCCAGATCGAGCTGATCGAGGACGGCGGCACGGTGGTGCAGGAGACGCGCCTGTACGACCCCGAGCGCGACGAGACGCGTTCGATGCGCAGCAAGGAAGACGCGCACGACTATCGCTATTTCCCCGACCCCGACCTGCCGCCGCTGGTGATCGACCCGGCGTGGATCGAGCGCGTGCGCGCGGCGATGCCCGAGCTGCCGGCCGACATGCGGCGGCGCTTCGTCGACGACTACGGGCTGGGCAGCTACGACGCCACCACGCTGACCGCCTCGCGCGACGTCGCCGCCTGGTACGAGGCGGTGGTGACGGCGCTCGCGCGCGCTGCCGGCCCGGGCGGCGAGGCGCGCAATGCGCTGGCCAAGACTGCGGCCAACTGGGTGATGGTCGACCTGGCCGCGGCGTTGAACCGCGACGACCTGCCGATCGCATCGTGCCCGGTGCGGCCGGCGCAGCTGGCGCGGCTGATCGAGCGCATCCACGACGGCACCATCTCCGGCAAGATCGCGCGCGACGTGTTCGCCGCGCTGTGGTCGGCGCCGTCGGGCGACGACGATGCCGCCGACCGCATCATCGAGGCGCGCGGTCTGAAGCAGATCAGCGATGCCGGGGCGCTGGAGCGGATCGTCGACGAGGTGCTGGCCGCCAACCCGAAGTCGGTCGAGGAGTTCCGAGCCGGCAAGGAAAAGGCCTTCAACGCGCTGGTCGGCCAGGTGATGAAGGCCAGCCGCGGAAAGGCCAACCCGCAGCAGGTCAACGAGCTGTTGCGCCGCCGGCTCGGCTGAGCGCAGCGCCGCCGGGACGCAGCAGCGCCTGCAGGCGCTCGGCATCCTGGTCGAAGCGGCGCTGCACCCGTTCGCGTTCGACGCGGCGCTGCGCGCCGTGTTTTTCCTCGGCGACGATGGTCGCCGACAGCTCGGCCAGACGCCGGTTCGATGCCGGCACGACCCGGCCGTCCGGCGCCGCTGCCCGGCCCTGCATCTCGCCGTGCTCGGCGCGCAGCTCGGCGAGCCGTCGTTGCGAAGCCGCGATCTCGTCGTCGATGTCGGCCAGATGGCGCTGCCGCGTGGCATGCAGCGCGTCCATGTCGGGATAGGCGTCGAGCAACGCGCGGTCGCGTGCCGCCGAACGGCTGCGCTCCTGCACGGCGAGAGCGCGCTCGCGTTCCTCGCCCTGGCGCTGCCGCTGCTGTTCCGGGCTCAGCGGCGGCGCGATCTCGCGGCGCACCAGCCCGTCGCTGCGCAGCTCGCGCACCGGGCGGTGAGCGCACGCAGCCGGCATCCGGTCGCTGAACACCGTGCGTCCGCTGTCGTCCTGGCAGCTGAACACCGTGCGCGCGGGCGTCGGCGTCGGGCCCGCCGCGGACGCGGACCCGGCGGCCAGCGGCAGGCAGGCGAGCAGCAGCAGTCGTGGCACGAGCGTCTTCATGCCACCGATGCTAGTCAGGGGCCGGCGCCGGCTCCATAGCGGCGGCGATAGGTGGCGACCTGTTCTCGATGGGCGGCGACTCCGCTGCCGGCGGCTTCCTCGGTGCCGAGGAAGTCGAGCAGGTCGCCCAGACCGGCGATCGACAGCACCGGCACGCCGTACCAGTGCTCGACCTCCTGCGCCGCCGAGCGTTCGCCGATGCGCTCGGCGTCGCCGCTGCGCTCCTCGCGGTCGAGCGCGATCAGCACCGCCGCCGGTTCGGCGCCGTGGGCGCGGATCAGCTCGACCGACTCGCGCACCGAGGTGCCGGCGCTGATCACGTCGTCGACGATGACCACGCGCCCGGCCAGCGGCGCGCCGATCAGCACGCCGCCCTCGCCGTGGTCCTTCGCCTCCTTGCGGTTGAACGCGAACGCCACGTTGCGCCCGCCGGCCGCCAGCGCCACCGCGGTGCTCGAGGCCAGCGTGATGCCCTTGTAGGCCGGCCCGAACAGCATGTCGAAGCGCACGCGGCCGGCGCGTTCGGCCGCCAGCAGCGTGTCGGCGTAGAAGCGTGCCAGCCGCCCGAGCGAAGCGCCGTCGTTGAACAGCCCGGCGTTGAAGAAGTACGGCGACAGCCGCCCGGCCTTGGTGCGGAACTCCCCGAAACGCAGGATGCCGGCCTGCACCGAGAAGCGGATAAACTGCGTGCGCAGATCGTCGGCCAAGCCATCACCCCCATGCGGACGGAATCGACGGACACGATGATACGGGTCGTCACGCTGAACCTGAACGGCATCCGCTCGGCGGTGCGCAAGGGCTGGCTCGAATGGGCCGCTGCACAGGGTGCCGACGTGCTGTGCGTGCAGGAGCTCAAGGCGCAGGAAGCCGATCTCGACGATGCGCTGCGCAACGTCTGCGGCATGCGCGGCCACTTCAACCTGGCACAGAAGAAAGGCTACAGCGGCGTCGGCCTGTACAGCCGACGCGAGCCGAAAGCGGTGCGCATCGGTTTCGGCTGCGACGAGTTCGACGCCGAAGGGCGCTACGTGGAGGCGGATTTCGGCGCCTACACGGTGATCTCGGTGTACGTGCCGTCGGGCACCACCTCCGAGGAGCGGCTGGCCGCCAAGTTCCGTTTCATGGCCCGCTTCCAGGCGCACCTGCGCGAGCTGGTCGCCAGCGGCCGCGAAATCATCCTGTGCGGCGACTGGAACATCGCGCATCGCGAGATCGACCTGAAGAACT
>JAHDYE010000361.1 GCA_023383035.1 Burkholderiaceae bacterium
GTCGACCTCGCGCGGCGAGACCTTCTCGCCGCCGCGATTGATGATCTCCTTCAGGCGCCCGGTGATCGTCAGGTAGCCGTCGGCGTCCATCGCGCCCTGGTCGCCGGTGCGGAACCAGCCGTTGGTGAAGGCCTCGGCGTTGGCCTTGGGGTTGTTCTCGTAGCCGCGCGTGACGTTCTCGCCGCGGATCACGACCTCGCCGACGTTGTGGGGCGGCAGCAACCGGCCGCTCCCGTCCATGATCGCGACGTCGGGGCCTGCGGCGATGCCGACCGTGCCCGGCTTTCGCATCCTCGGCGGCAGCGGGTTCGCGGCCATCTGGTGCGCCGCCTCGGTCATCCCGTAGGACTCGACCAGCGGCGCGCCGAACACCTCCTCGATCTCCCGGATCACCTGCGTCGGCATCGCCGACGACGACGAACGGATGAAGCGCAGCGGATGGGCTGCGATCATTGCCCTGTTGTTCGCGGCGCGCGCGAGGATCGCCTGGTGCATCGTCGGGACCGCGGTGTACCAGGTCGGACGCGCCTCCTCCATCCACGCGAAGAACTTCAACGCGTTGAACCCCGGCGTGCAGCACACCCGGCCGCCTGCGGAGAGCGGCGCGAGCACGCCGGCGATCAGCCCGTGAATGTGGAACAGCGGCATGATGTTCAGGCCGCGGTCGCCGGACGACAGCGACAGGAACTCGCGGATGTTGCGCGCCGAGGCGCAGACGTTGCACTGCGTGAGCGGCACGATCTTGGGCCGCGACGTGGTGCCCGACGTGTGCAGCACGAGCGCCACATCGTCGGGCCGTGCGAACCCGCCTTGCGCGGGCGCCCCGGCCGTGGCACCCGAGGTGTCGCGCAGCTCGAAACTGCCCGCGCCGCGCTCGGGGTGCGCGGCGAGTTCGACGATGCGCACGCCCAGCCGGTGCGCCACCGCGATCGCCGGAGAAGCGCTCCCCGCGTCGACGACCAGCGCCCTGGCGCCGAGGTCGCTCAGGTAGAACTCGAACTCGTCGGCGCGGTAGCCCGGATTCAGCGGCGCCGCCGTGGCGCCGGCGGCGATGGCGACGAAGGCGCTCGCCATCTCCGGTCCGTTGGGCAACACGATTCCGACGCGCTCGTTGCGGCCGATGCCCATGGCGTTGAGCGCCGCCACCGTGTCGGCGACGAGCGCCCGCAGCGCCCGGAAGGTGAGCGCCATTCCGCCCGGGGCGGTCAACGCGCTGGCGTCGTCGGCGCCTGCGGCGAGCAGGTCCCGGAGTGTCTGGGTCATCGTCTCGGACTCCTGGTCACTCGGTGCGGGCTGGATTGTACGATGCTGGCCGGTGTCGGGTACCGTCACCCGTATAGGCGGACCGCATGCGGTCCGTTTTTCTTCCATAACGAGGGCGGCCGGGCCTGCGGCCACCCGGGGGGAGACTCATGAGCCTGGACCTTTCGTCGTCCTTGCCCTGGTCGCGCGCGCGCGCCGGGCTCGGCGCGGTCGCCATCGTGTTGTCTGCCGTCTCCGCGGTGGGCCCGGTCCACGCGGCCTGGGAACCGACCAGGCCGGTCGAGTTCGTCGTTCCCGCCGGAACCGGTGGCGGCGCCGACCAGATGGCGCGCTTCATCCAGGGCGTGGTCACCAGGCACTCGCTGATGAAGCAGCCGCTGGTGGTCGTCAACAAGTCGGGCGGCGCCGGCGCCGAGGGCTTCCTTCAGATCAAGGACGCCAGGCGCGACCCGCACAAGCTGGTGATCACGCTGTCGAACCTGTTCACGACGCCGCTCGGCACCGGCGTTCCCGTGAACTGGAAAGACATGACGCCGGTGGCGATGCTGGCACTCGACCAGTTCGTGCTGTGGGTCAACGCCGACTCGCCGCACAAGTCGGCCGGCGACTACCTCGAAGCGGTCAGGTCGGCGCCCGACCACACCTTCAAGATGGCGGGCACCGGCTCGAAGCAGGAAGACCAGATCATTACGGTCGCCCTCCAGAAGGCGGCCGGGCGGAAGCTGATCTATGTCCCCTTCAAGGGCGGCGGCGACGTCGCGGTCCAGCTCGTGGGCAACCACGTCGACTCCACCGTGAACAATCCGATCGAAGCGGTCGCGCACTGGCGCAGCGGCAAGCTGCGTCCGCTGTGTGTATTCGACGACGAGCGCATGCCGTACAAGGCGAAGATCACCGACACCCTGTCCTGGAACGACATCCCGTCGTGCAAGGAATCGGGGATTCCGGTCGATTACCTGATGATGCGCGGCATCTTCATGCCGCCGGGCGTGACCGCTGAACAGGTCGCATGGTACGTCGAGCTCTTCAGGAAGGTGCGCGCCACGCCGGAATGGCAGGAGTTCCTGGAGAAGGGCGCCTTCAAGGACAGCTTCATGACCGGCAACGCGTACATCGACTGGGTTGCGAAGGCGGAGGAACTCCATCGCGCGCTGATGCGGGACGCCGGGTTCATCGCGAAGTGAGCGCGGACCGGGAAAGCCACCGCGCCGCGGCACGGGTTGTCACGGTCGAAGTCGTCGTCGCGCTGCTGATCGTCGCGCTGGGCGTGCTGGTGATGGCCGACAGCCTGCGCGTCGGCGCGGGGTGGGCCGACGATGGCCCGCAAGCCGGGTACTTCCCGTTCTACGTCGGCGCGCTGATGACGGTGGCCGGCGCCGCGAACGCGTTCAATGCGGTTCGCCGGCGCTGGCTCGGCAGCAGGCCCTTCGTCTCGCGCACCGGGCTGGGCCACGTGCTGCACGTGCTCGTGCCGACCGCGATCTTCGTGGCGCTGATCGGGTTCATCGGCCTGTACGTCGCCGCGGCGATCTTCATCGGCTGGTTCATGCTGTGGCACGGGCGCTTCCGCTGGCACGGCGCGGCAGCCGTGGCGATCGGCGTGCCGCTGGTGCTCTTCCTGGTGTTCGAGCGCTGGTTTCTCGTGCCGCTGCCCAAGGGGCCGCTCGAG
>JAHDYE010000362.1 GCA_023383035.1 Burkholderiaceae bacterium
TCAGCCCCGGTTCTCCATCAGCATCAGCGCCGACGCGGTGTTGGAGATCGGGATGTGGTAATTCGAATGCAGCCGGCGCACCTTGCCGTTGAGCGCGCCGCGCGCCACCAGCCACATCAGCAGCTCCACGCCCTGCGTGCCGACGAGCTCGACCAGGTCCAGCGTCGAGTACTGCGTGGCCCACTTCGGGTCGTCGATCAGGCTGTCCATGAACCTGCGGTCGAACGCCTTGTTGATGAAGCCGGCACGCTGGCCGTCGAGCTGGTGCGACAGCCCGCCGGTGCCGATCACCACCACGCGTTCCTCGGCGTCCCAGGATTCGATCGCGCGGCCGATCGCCTCGCCGAGCTTGTAGCAGCGCGAGGCCGACGGCAGCGGCGACTGCACCGTGTTGACCACCACCGGCACGGTGCGCACCGGCCAGCGCAGATCCGGCCACAGCAGCGCCATCGGGATCGTGAAGGCGTGGTCGACCAGCATCTCCTGGCAGGTGACGAGGTCGAACTCCTCGGCCACCAGCGACTCGATCATGTGCCACGACAGCGCCGGGTCGCCCTTGAACGGCGGCACGGTCGGGATGCCCCAGCCCTCGTCGGCGTTGCGGTACTCGGGCGCCGCGCCCAGCGCGAAGGTGGGCATCCTGTCGAGGAAGAAGTTGAGCCCGTGGTCGTTGTAGACCATCACCGCCACGTCGGGCCGCACTTCGGCGAGCCACTTGCGTACCGGCGGGAAGCCGTCGAAGAACGGCTTCCAGTAGGGGTCGTCCTGCAGGCCCTTGTCGATCGCGCGGCCGATCGCCGGCACGTGCGAGGTGGTGATGGCTCCAACGATCTGCGCCATGGCGTCAGTCCTTTCCGGCGGCTACCAGCCGGGCCTTGAATTCGTCCTTGGTCATGCCGGTCTGCTGGGCGCCGATGTCCTGCACGTCGAGCCCGAAGATGCCCGCGAACTTGGCCAGGTAGTAGACGTTGCCGCCGGCCGCGATCAGCTCCAGCACGTTGCGGTTGCGGACGGCCTCGCGCTGCTGCGGGTTCAGCCCGTACTTCGCGCAGTAGGCGTCTTCGTCGCGCAGGAACTCGGCGCGGTTGGCGGCGTCGTTGAACGAGAAGCACATCTTGTTCAGCGCGTAGCCCTTGCGCGCCTGCTCGCCGTCGAAGACGGTGGTGCCCGCTATCTCGCGTTTCGCGGCATTCATCGGCATTCCTCCTCCCGGTTCGTGCGTACTCGTCAGGCTAACCCGGGCGGCCCGTCGCGCGGCTTGCCCCGAATCAAGGCCGGTCATTGCGGTTCGATGCGGGCGGCCACGATCACCTCGCGCCAGCGCCGGATCTCGGTGGCCAGCAGCGCCTCGAGCCCGGCCGGCGTGCCGGCCTGCGGCCGCACGCCCATCTCGAGCAGGCGCTGGGCCACCGTCGGCGTGGCCAGCGCTTCGCGCATGGCGGCGCCGAGCCGTTCGATGACCGCCGGCGGCGTGCCGGCCGGCGCCGCCGGCGCGCTCGACGAGGCCCCGGCGTAGTCGGCCACGCCGGCTTCCTGCACCGGGGGCGGGGGCGGCAGCACGCGGTTGCGGCGCGCCGCGCTGACCGCCAGCGGGCGCAGTGCGCCGCCGGCGATCTGCGGCAGCGTCGGGCCGAGGATCTCGAAGGCCAGGTCGATCTCGCCGCTGCGCAGCGCGGCCAGCACGGCCGGCGTGCCCTGGTACGGGACGATCACCGCGTCGATGCCGGCGCGCGTGCGGAACAGCTCGGCGGCCAGGTGCTGCGTCGAGCCGATCGCGATGGTGCCGATGGTGAGCTTGCCGGGGTTGGCGCGCGCGTAGGCCAGCAGGTCGGGCAGCGCGCGAAAGCCGGTGCGCGCGTTCACGCACAGCGCCAGATCGAAGAAACCGAGCGTGCCGACCGGCGCGAGGTCGCGCGTCACGTCGTAGGGCAGGCGGCGGAACAGGCTGGCGCTGATCGCGTTGGCGTTGCTCAGCAGCAGCACGGTGTGGCCGTCGGGCGGCGCGTTGACCACGGCGCTGGTAGCCACGATGCCGCCGGCGCCCGGGCGGTTCTCGACCACGATGCGCTGGCCCAGCGTGCGGCTCATCGCGCGCGCGACCACGCGCGCGCTCAGGTCGGCGATGCCGCCGGCTGCGAACGGCACCATGAGCGCGACCGGGCGCCCCGGATAGTCGGCCTGCGCGAACGCGCGCGGGCCGACCAGCGCGCCGGTCGCGGCGCCCAGCAGCGCGCGCAGGGCCCGGCGGCGCGGGGCGGCGCGGCAGCACTGGCGCTGGCACGCCCCAGCTCGACCGCACGCGTGCCGGCATGCCCCGGCGTGACCGCACTCGCGCCGGCACGCCCCGCCCCGACGCGATCCGGCACGCATGGCGAACCGCCGCTCCGCCTCAGGCGCCGGCCGTCAGCTGCCGTTCGAGCGCTTGCAGCGTGCGGTAGCACGGCAGCACCTGCGCCACGCTCGCGTTGGGCTCGCGCTGCTCGCGGATCGCGGCGAAGAACTCGCGGTCCTGCAGCTCGATGCCGTTCATCGACACGTCGACCTGCGAGACGTCGATCTTCTGCTCCTTGCCGTCGAACAGGTCGTCGTAGCGCGCGACGAAGGTGCCGTTGTCGCAGATGTAGCGGAAGAACGTGCCCAGCGGCCCGTCGTTGTTGAACGACAGGCTGAGCGTGCAGATCGCGCCGCTGCTCGCCTTGAGCTGGATCGACATGTCCATCGCGATGCCCAGCTGCGGGTGCATCGGCCCCTGCAGCGCGTTGGCCGCGACGATCTGGCCGCCGGTCTGGTACGCGAACAGGTCGACCGTGTGCGCCGCGTGATGCCACAGCAGGTGGTCGGTCCAGCTGCGCGGCTGGCCGAGCGCGTTCATGTTGGTGCGCCGGAAGAAGTAGGTCTGCACGTCCATCTGCTGGATCGCGAGCT
>JAHDYE010000363.1 GCA_023383035.1 Burkholderiaceae bacterium
GAGCACCTTCTACGACCTGCCCGCCGCCGGCGAGCGCGTCACGCTGCGCACCCAGCAGGTGGTGCGCGAGGACGCTCACCTGCTGTACGGCTTCCTGCGCGCCGACGAACGCGAGGCGTTCCGCCAGCTGATCCGCATCGCCGGCGTGGGGCCACGCACCGCGCTGGCCGTGCTCTCGGGCATGTCGGTGGCCGACCTGGCGCACGCGGTCGCGATGCAGGAGTCGGGCCGGCTGCAGAAGGTGCCCGGCATCGGCAAGAAGACGGCCGAGCGGCTGCTGCTCGAGCTCAAGGGCAAGCTGGCGCCCGAGGTCGGCGGCGCGCAGCCGGCCGCCGCCGGCGACGCCGGCATCGACGTGCTGCACGCGCTGCTCGCGCTCGGCTACTCCGAGCGCGAGGCCTCCGCGGCGATCCGCCAGCTGCCCGCCGGGGTGGCCGTTTCCGAGGGCATCAAGCAGGCGCTGAAGCTGCTGGCCAGGTCATGATCGAGCACGACCGCCTGATCTCCGCCGCCCCCGCCTCGCCGTCCGAGGAGGTGGTCGAACGCGCGCTGCGCCCGCGCCGCCTGGCCGAATACGTCGGCCAGGCGAAGATCCGCGAACAGCTCGAGATCTTCGTGGCCGCGGCGCGCGGCCGCAGCGAGGCGCTCGATCACCTGCTGCTGTTCGGGCCGCCCGGATTGGGCAAGACCACGCTGGCGCACATCGTGGCCGCCGAGATGGGCGTGAACCTGCGCCAGACCTCCGGACCGGTGCTCGAGCGCCCGGGCGACCTGGCGGCGATCCTCACCAACCTCGACCGCCACGACGTGCTGTTCATCGACGAGATCCACCGCCTGTCGCCGGTGGTCGAGGAGGCGAAGGCCCGGCCGCGCGCTCGATCAAGCTCGACCTGCAGCCGTTCACGCTGGTGGGCGCGACCACGCGCGCCGGCATGCTGACCAATCCGCTGCGCGACCGCTTCGGCATCGTCGCGCGGCTCGAGTTCTACGAGGTCGACGAGCTCGCGTACATCGTCGCGCGCTCGGCCCGGTTGCTGGGCGCGCCCACCAGCGACGACGGCGCGCGCGAGATCGCGCGCCGCTCGCGCGGCACGCCGCGCATCGCCAACCGGCTGTTGCGGCGCGTGCGCGACTACGCCGAGGTGAAGGGGCGCGGCAGCATCGACGCGGCGATCGCCGATGCCGCGCTGCGCATGCTCGACGTCGACGCGATCGGCTTCGACGTGATGGACCGCAAGCTGCTGCAGGCGGTGATCGAGAAGTTCTCCGGCGGCCCGGTCGGCCTGGACAACCTGGCCGCCGCCATCGGCGAGGAACGCGACACCATCGAGGACGTGCTCGAGCCGTACCTGATCCAGCAGGGGTTCCTGCAGCGCACGCCGCGCGGGCGCGTGGCGACGGCGGCGGCCTGGCGCCACTTCGGCCTGGCGATGCCCGGCGGCACCGAGCCCGAGCTGTGGCCCGACGCCGGCCCGGAGCGCACCGGCCCCGCCGGCGGCTGACTCCTCTCCTCCGCGCTGGCCGCCCGTCCGTCCCGTGCCGCCGCCGACGTGCCGCCGGCGCCACGCCGCGCATGGTGCGCGAGCCGGCATTGGTAGAATCCGCCGGTGATCGCTCCAGCCCACGCGCACACGAACCCGAACGCCGACCTCCCGCCCACGCTCCCGTCGGCACGCAGCGATGCGGCCGCCGCGGCGCAACTGCCGCTCGCCTTCGCGATCGCGGTGCGGGTCTACTACGAGGACACCGACGCGGGCGGCATCGTCTACTACGCGAACTGGCTGCGCTTCTTCGAGCGCGCCCGCACCGACTGGCTGCGCGCGCTCGGCGCGGCGCACACGCGGGTGGCCGAGGAAGACGGACTGGCTTTCGTGGTGCGCGAGATCGCCGTCGACTACCGGCGCCCGGCGCGCCTGGACGACATGCTGCGCATCGAAGTGCGGGTGCTCGAGGCCCGGCGCGCGTCGTGGACCCTGTGGCAGAGCGCCCGGCGCGCCGGCGAATCCGACCTGCTGGTCGGCGCCACCGTGCGCATCGCGGCGATCCGCCGCGACGACGGCCGCCCCACCGGCTTTCCGCGCTGGCTGCACGAGCGGCTGGCCAGTGCCACTCCCCCTGCCGGACTGCCTGGATGAACAGCGAACTGTCGATCGTCGCCCTGGTGGCACAGGCCAGCGTGCTGGTGCAGCTGGTGATGGCGCTGCTGCTGATGATCTCGCTGGGCTCGTGGACCGTGATCTTCCGCAAGTGGTTCGCGATCCGCTACGCGAGGCGCGCCACCGACCGCTTCGAGACCGAATTCTGGAAGGACCGCGACCTCGGCACGCTGTTCCAGCAAGTGCGCGCCGACACCCACGACCACGGCTCGCTGGCGCGCATCTTCGAGTCGGGCATGGGCGAATACCTGAAGACGCGCCAGCAGAAGCCGGGCGACATCAACGCGATGCTCGATGGCTCGCGCCGCGCGATGCGCGCCGCCTACCAGCGCGAGATGGACGCGCTGGAATCGAGCCTGGCGTTCCTCGCCTCGGCCGGCTCGGTAAGCCCCTACATCGGGCTGTTCGGCACCGTCTGGGGCATCATGAACTCGTTCCGCGGCCTGGCCAACGTGCAGCAGGCCACGCTCGCATCGGTGGCCCCGGGCATCGCCGAGGCGCTGGTGGCCACCGCGATCGGCCTGTTCGCCGCGATTCCGGCGGTGGTCGCCTACAACCGCTTCGCCTACGACATGGACCGGCTGTCCACGCGCTTCGACAGCTTCATCGACGAGTTCTCCAACATCCTGCAGAGGCAGTCGCGCTGATGGCCGCGCTCGGTGCACGCACGCGCAGCGGCGGCCGCGGCCGCCGGCTGGTCAACGAGATCAACGTCGTGCCGTACATCGACGTGATGCTGGTGCTGCTGGTGATCTTCATGGTCACCGCG
>JAHDYE010000364.1 GCA_023383035.1 Burkholderiaceae bacterium
TGGCGCGCCGCGCGGAGCTCGGCGAGAAGACGCTGTTTCGCGCGCTGGGCAAGGACGGCAATCGCCCCGGAGGGCTTCGTATTCGTTATCGACGCGGTCGAGATGCTCGTACAGGGCACGACCGACCCGCAGCCGGTGGACCGGTTGTCGGTCGCGCGACGGGTGAGTGCGCGACGAGGCGCGCGCGGACGGCGTGACCAGATGTCACGATGTCCCGCACTGCGCCGGCAACGAGAACGCCCCTGTGGCTTGCGAGATCGACGCAGGCGACGCGCAGCGCTCGACGGTAGGGTTCGGGTGCAGCAGCAGGCGTCGCGGGCTTGCGGCGCGCTATGCGTGTCTGGTGCTGGTCGAGTGGGTGCCGCCGGTCGGACTATGCCTGCCCGGCTCGACGGGCAGCTATCTGCGATGCGTTCGTTGTCCGTCGAGCGCGTCCCAGTGCATCAAGTCGCAGTCGTCGTGGCGCGACACTTGCATGGCACTTGCAGGAATTCGGCCAGCGTCGAGAAGTCAGTGAAGACTCTCGCCGAAACCCGCGCAGGCAGTTGGTGGCCAAGGACGGAATTGAACCGCCGACACAAGGATTTTCAGTCCTTGCGATTGCCAGGTTCGGCGTCATTCGGATCAGTTGATCTTCATCGCCTCTCCCTCTGAAAACAAGCATTGGCGCGGGTGTTCGCGTATCCGATAGAATTCGGATGCGTTGATCGATATTCGGAAAATCTGCTTACAAGGCTGCTTACACGGCCGACACGCTGATCTTCCGTCCAGTGTTTCGAGGGGGCGAGCATGGCGCGCGAAAAGCTCACCGCCGGGCGTGTTGCCGACTTCCGCTGTCCGCGCGGCCGGGCCCAGGCTTTCCTGTGGGACGCGAAGGTGTCGGGACTGGCGCTGCGCGTGACCGCCGGTGGTGCGCGTACCTACGTGTTCCAGTCGCGGTTGAAGGACGGGGCCACGCTGCGCATGACGATCGGCGAGCCGGCGACGTGGTCGATTCCGGCCGCGCAGGCCGAAGCGCGGCGCCTGCAGGGGCTGATCGACCAGGGCAAGGACCCGCGTGCCGAGCGCGCCACCACGGTGGCTGCGCATGCTGCCGAGCGCGAAGCCGCGAAGCTCGAGCGTGCACGCCGGGAAGTGAGCGGGCTGGATGCCTGGCGCGCGTACTGCGGGGACCGCGCGTCGCAGTGGGGAGCGATACACTTGGCCGACCATGAGCGCATGGTGCAGGCCGGCGGCAAGCCGCGCGAGCGCACCCGCGGAAAGGTGACGAAGCCCGGGCCACTGCGCACGCTGCTCGAGCCACCGCTTGCCGAGATCGACGCCGAAGCCGTCGAGCAGTGGGTGGTGCGCGAGACGAAGGACCGACCGACCACGGCGGCGCTTGGCTTTCGGCTGATGCGCGCGTTCGTGAACTGGTGCGCCGAGCATCCCGAGTACCGCCACATCGTGCGCGCCGACGCCTGCGCGGCCAAACGCACCCGCGAGAAGATCGGCAAGCCGAAGGCGCGAACCGACGCCCTGCAGCGCGAGCAGCTGCGCGCCTGGTTCGCCGAGGTGCGCAAGCTCGCGCCCGTGCCGGCGGCCTACCTGCAATGCCTGCTGCTGACCGGTGCGCGGCGCGAGGAGCTGATGCAGCTGCGCTGGAAGGACGTGGACTTCCGGTGGAAGGCGCTGCGCCTGCGCGACAAGGTCGAGGGCGAGCGCACGATCCCGCTCACGCCCTACGCGGCGGCGCTGCTGCGCGATCTGCAGGCGCGCAACGCCACGCCCCCGCCGGTGCCCCGCAGGCTGCGCCAGAAGGCCGCCAGCGAGCCGCGGCAGGTGCGACACTGGAAGTCCTCGCCTTGGGTGTTCGCGAGCCCCAGCGCCGCTTCCGGACGGCTGCAGGACCCACGCGGCGCGCACACCCAGGCGCTCGCCGCGGCCGGGCTGCCGCACCTGACCCTGCACGGGCTGCGGCGCAGCTTCGGCACGCTCGCCGAGTGGGTCGAGTGCCCGGTCGGGATCGTCGCCCAGATCCAGGGCCACAAGCCGAGCGCGATCGCCGAGAAGCACTACCGGGTACGCCCGCTGGACCTGCTGCGCCTGTGGCACGAGCGCATCGAGGCCTGGATGCTCGCCGAGGCGGGCATCGAAGCGCCCAGGGCCGAGCCGGCGAAGGGTGCGCCCGCGTTGCGCGCTGTCCCATCATCTGTAAAATGACGGTTTACAGTCCATGATCATCTCGTTTCGCCACAAGGGGTTGCAGGCGTTCTTCCTGACTGGCAGCAAGGCGGGGATCCAGGCGATGCACGCCAAGCGCCTGCGTGAGTTGCTGACGGCGCTCAATGCAGCGCGCGGGCCGCAGGACATGGCCCGTCCGGGCTGGCGGCTGCATGGGCTCGTCGGCGAGCGGGAGGGGTTCCACGCCGTGACCGTGCAGGCGAACTGGCGGCTGGTGTTCCGGTTCGTCGGCGACGGCGTGGAACTCGTGGACTATCTCGACTACCACTGAGGACGCGAAATGGACATGCACAACCCGGCGCACCCCGGCGAACTGCTGGCCGGCTGGCTGGTCGACCTGGAAGTGACCGTGACGGCGTTCGCCGAGCACGTCGGCATCAGTCGCCCGATGCTCTCGCGCGTGCTCAACGGCCGCTCGGCCGTGAGCGCGGACATGGACCTGCGGCTGTCCGAGGCGCTCGGCACGACGCCGGGTTACTGGCTGGCGTTGCAGTCCCAGCGTGACCTGTGGACCGCTCGCGAGAGCGCCAGGCGGCGCAAGCGCATCAAGCGTATCGCTGACCTGCAGGCGGCGTAGTGATGGGACGGATGTTCAATCCTCCGCACCCCGGCCTGACGCTGCGCGATGACGTGCTGCCGGCGCTCGGTCTGTCGGTGACCGAGGCCGCCGAGCAGCTCGGTGTGGCCCGCGTCAC
>JAHDYE010000365.1 GCA_023383035.1 Burkholderiaceae bacterium
GTCCTTGTCGAACATCGCGCTCTGGAAGCGCGCGTACGGACACATGTACTTGCACACCTGCTCGCGCATGAAGCCGGCGTTGCCCCAGGTGGCGAACGCGTAGAACAGCACCCAGAAGGTCTGCCAGGGGCCGGTCGACAGCGTGAGCAGCGCTCCCGGCAGCTCGTGGATCGGCGTGAAATAGCCGACGAAGGTGATGCCGGTCCACAGCGCGACCGCCACCCACAGCAGATGCTTGGCGCTCTTGCGCGCCAGCTTGCCGGCGCTCATCGGCGCGCGGTCGAGCTTGATGCGCTGCGCGCGGTCGCCCTCGATGTGGCGCTCGATCCACATGAAGATTTCGGTGTAGACCGTCTGCGGACAGGCGTAGCCGCACCACAGCCGGCCGGCCACCGCGGTGAACAGGAACAGGCCGAGCGCCGAGACGACCAGCAGGCCCGTCAGATAGATGAAGTCCTGCGGGTACAGGACGACGCCGAACAGGTAGAAGCGGCGCGCCTCGAGATCGAACAGCACGGCCGGCCGCTCGCCCCATTGCAGCCAGGGCAGGCCGTAGAAGATCAGTTGGGTGAACCAGACCAGCGCCCACCGCCAGCCGGCGAACCAGCCGCTGACGGCGCGCGGGTAGATCTTGCGCCGGACTTCGTAGAGCGCGACGTCGACGTCGCCTGCGGCGCCCTGCTGCGCGCCGCGCGAAGGATGGGTCAATGCGATGCGCCTTTCCGCTCGGGCGCGTTGGACAGACCCCAGACGTAAGCCGCGAGCAGATGCACCTTGCCTTCCCCGAGCATCTCGCCGAACGCCGGCATCTGGTTCGAGCGGCCGTTGGTGATGCCTTCCACGATGGTGGCGACGCTGCCGCCGTACAGCCAGGTCTTGTCGGTCAGGTTCGGCGCGCCGAGCGCCGGATTGCCCTTGCCTTCGTCGCCGTGACAGGCGTTGCAGCCGGCGCCCATGAACTTCGGCTTGCCGAGCTCGGCCCGTTTCGCATCATGGGTGCTGCCGGACAGCGACAGCACGTGATGCGCGAGATTCTCGACCTCTTCGGCGCTGCCGACCACGGCGGCCAGCGGCGGCATCACGCCGTGGCGCCCGCCGGTGATGGTGGTCTTGATCGTCTCGGGATCGCCGCCCCACTGCCAATCGCGGTCGGCGAGGTTCGGGAAACCGCGGCTGCCGGTGGCGTTGGAGCCGTGGCATTGCACGCAGTAGGTGAGGTACATGCGCTCGCCGATCTCGCGCGCCTGCGGGTCGGCCGCCACCGCCGGGACGTCCTTCGCGAGGAACTTCGCGAACAGCGGCTTGACCACGTCGTCGAAGCGCGCCACCTCGCGGTCGTACTGGCTCTTCTGGCTCCAGCCGAGCGTGCCCTGGAAGGAGCCCAGACCCGGGTACAGCGCCAGGTACGCCAGCGAGAACACGCAGGTGATGAGGAACAGCCACAGCCACCAGCGCGGCAGCGGATGGTTGTATTCCTGCAGCGTCTCGTCCCAGCTGTGCCCGGTGGTGTCGACCTGCGCTCCGGGGGCGCGGCCCCTGGCGAGCACCAGTGCCAGCCAGATGCAGAACGCGATCGAAACCAGCGTGATGATCGAGACGTACAGGCTCCAGCCGGTACTGGTGAAATCGGCCATGTCGGAATGCTCCGTTGCTAGTCTTTTTCGACGAAGGGAAGGTTCGCGGCTTCGTCGAAGCGCGCCTTCTGGTGCTTGCTCCAGGCCCACCACACGATGCCCAGGAACAGCACCAGGCAGATCACGGCGATGATCCCGCGCAGCACGTTGACGTCCACGTCGATACCTCGCCCGTCAGCGCGCCGTGCTGCGAATCGCGGTGCCCATCACCTGGAGGTACGCGATCAGCGCGTCCATTTCGGTCTTGTCCTTCAGCGCTTCGGGCGCCTTGGCGATGTCCTCGTCGGTGTACGGGTGGCCGAGCTTGCGCAGCACCTGCATCTTGCGCGCCACGGTGCCGTCGTCGGCGGCCGCCCTTGCCAGCCACGGGTAACCGGGCATGTTCGACTCGGGAACCAGGTCGCGCGGATTGATCAGGTGCACGCGGTGCCATTCGTCGCTGTAGCGGCCGCCCACGCGCGCCAGGTCGGGGCCGGTGCGCTTGCTGCCCCACTGGAACGGCCGGTCGTAGACGAATTCGCCGGCCACCGAATAGTGACCGTAGCGTTCGGTCTCGGCGCGGAACGGCCGGATCATCTGCGAGTGGCAGTTGTAGCAGCCTTCGCGGACGTAGACGTCGCGGCCGGTGAGCTCGAGCGCACCGTAAGGCTTCCAGCCTGCCACCGCTTCGGTGGTGGACTTCTGGAAGTACAGCGGCACGATCTCCACCAGACCGCCGAAGCTGATCGCCACGACGATCAGCACGATCAGCAGCGTCAGGTTCTTCTCGATGAGCGAATGCGAGAATTTCATCTTGTTCTCCGGAAGGCGCTCAGCCGTGCGCGACCGCGGCCTGCGGGATCGGGGCGTCGACCGCCTTGCCCGTCCGGATCGTCATCATGCAGTTGTAGAACATGATCACCATGCCCGCCAGGTACAGCAGGCCGCCGATCACGCGGATGTACCAGTACGGGTACGACGCCTTCACCGACTCGACGAACGCGTAGGTGAGCGTGCCGTCCGGGTTGGTGGCGCGCCACATCAGGCCCTGCGTGACTCCGGCGATCCACATCGCGGCGATGTACAGCACGACGCCGATCGTGGCGATCCAGAAGTGCGCCTCGATCAGTCGCACGCTGTACATCTGCGTGCGCCCGAACAGGCGCGGCATCAGGTAGTAGATCGAACCCATCGTGATGAAGCCGACCCAGCCCAGCGCGCCCGAGTGCACGTGGCCGACCGTCCAGTCGGTGTAGTGCGACAGCGCGTTGACCGTCTTGATCGACATCA
>JAHDYE010000366.1 GCA_023383035.1 Burkholderiaceae bacterium
GTCGTGGCCGATGCCGGGCTCGTTGTAGTTGACGTAGCAGGTGGCGTAGATCGCGACCTTGCCCGGCGTGCGCTCGCCGTCGCGCACGGGATGGGGCTGCGAGGGCGCCGCGTACGAGCGGAACTTGTCGCTGGTGAACGGCGGCAGCCATGCCCTGCGGTGCACGCCCAGGCCGCTCTCGACGGCCTTGCGCACCGCCTTGTTGCGACTGAGCGCGTTGACCGCCTGCACCACGATCGGGATGCCGGCCAGCGTGCCGTTGCGGTCGGTCGACGACAGCTGCCTGTCGCGGAACTGCGTGGGCGTGCCCTGGCGGAACTGGATCGCCTTGCCGCGCAGCATCAGGTGCGGGAAGTCGACGTTCCACTCGTGCGGCGGCACGTACGGGCACTTGGTCATGTAGCAGACGTCGCACAGGTAGCACTGGTCGACGACCTTCCAGTAGTCCTTGCGATCGACGCCGTCGACTTCTCCGCTGGCCGACTCGTCGACCAGGTCGAACAGCGTCGGGAACGCGTTGCACAGGCTGAGGCAGCGTCGACAGCCGTGACAGATGTCGAAGACGCGCTGCATTTCGTCGAGCGCCTGCTTCTCGTCGTGGAACGCGGGGTTCTTCCAGTCCAGCGGATGGCGGGTCGGGGCTTCGAGCGAACCTTCACGTACGGTCATCGTCGTCCTCGTCTGGGCGGCGGGTGCGGTGCCGGAGCACGGCACGGGAATCGGAAAGAAAAGGGGGAGCCCGTAAGCTCCCCCTTGTGCGCGTCTGGCGGACCTGCTCCGGCCGGCCGGCCGGGGGACAGGCCCGCCCCCGTCAGGACAGCGACTCGAGGGCCTTGGCGAACTTGTTCGCGTGCGAACGCTCGGCCTTGGCCAGCGTCTCGAACCAGTCGGCGATCTCGTCGAAGCCTTCCTCGCGCGCCGACTTGGCCATGCCCGGGTACATGTCGGTGTACTCGTGCGTTTCGCCGGCCACGGCCGACTTCAGGTTGGCCTGCGACGAGCCGATCGGCAGGTCGGTGGCCGGATCGCCGACTTCGGCCAGGTAGTCGAGGTGGCCATGCGCGTGCCCGGTTTCACCTTCGGCGGTCGAGCGGAACAGCGCGGCCACTTCCGGCTGTCCTTCGACATCGGCCTTGTTGGCGAAGTACAGATAGCGGCGGTTCGCCTGGCTTTCACCGGCAAATGCGTCCTTCAGGTTCTGATGCGTCTTCGTGCCTTTGAGGCTGGGCATGAAAGTCTCTCCTTGTCGGGTTGGTCGGAGCATGCTCTCGGCCGCGAACCGCTTGCGACCGGCTGAGTCAATCTAGCAAAGATCGATTGGAAATGCCAATTGATGAATCAAATGCGATTGATTGTTGCCGGCTATCGATAGCCTCAGGCGGCACCGTTCATGGTCGTACCATCCTGCAGCAGGATCAAGCTTGCCTCCAATCCGCCGCCGGGGGCGTTGACCAGACTCAACTGCCCCCCGTACCGGCGCGCCAGCCGTTCGACGATCGCCAGCCCGAGGCCCGAGCCGCCGCGCTCGCTGCGTTCGTTGTCCATGCGCGCAAACGGCTGCAGCAGCCGCTCGAGCGCATCGTCGGGCACGCCCGCGCCGTGGTCGCGTACCGTGATCGCAATGCCGCCGTCGACCGCGCGCGCAGTCAGCGCGACGCGGGCGGGCTGGTCGGCGGTGGAGCGCCCGTAGCGGATCGCGTTGTCCAGCAGGTTGGAAACCGCCCGATGCAGATCGGTCGGGTCGCCGATCCATTGGCGCGCGTCGCCGGTGTCGATCGAAAGCACCAGGTCACCGGCTTCCACCGCAGCGCGGTAGGCATGATCGATGCTCGCCAGCGCTGCGGCCACGTCGACGCGCTCGGCACGCGGCGGTTGGGCGATGCGCGCATACTGGATGAACTGTCCGACGATGCGGTCGATGCGTTCGATGTCCTCGGCCATGGATGCGCGCTGCGCCGCGTTCACGTCGGCCAGTTCGATTTCCATGCGCAGTCGCGCGAGCGGGCTGCGGATGTCGTGCGAGATGCCCGCCAGCGCGAGCGAGCGGTCCTCCTCGAGCCGCGCGAGCTCGCGCGCGAGGCGATTGAAGCGGCGGTTCAGTGCAGCGATCTCGGTCGGGCCCTCGTCGGCGAGCGGCGCGGGCGCCTTGCCGCGGCTGAGCGCCGCGATCGCGCGACTCAGGTCGGCGAGCGGCCGGTTGACCAGCCGCGAGATGGCCAGGGCGCCGAGCAGCGACAGGCCGGCAGCGGTCAGGCCGAGCAGCCCGAGGCCGGGCCCGAACTGGCGCTCGACGCGCGCGCGCGGCAGGATCAGCCAGTAGTCGTCGCCGTCGATCTCGAAGCTGACCCACACCGCGTCGACGTCGTTCACGCGGCCCGCCACCTGCGTGCCGGCGCCCAGCAGCTGGCGCAGGTGCGGCTGCAGCGCGCGCAGCCGCGGTCCGGTGGCGCTGTCGTCGATGTGGTCTTCGGGCTCCTTGGGCAGCACGCCGACGTCTTCTTCGCGCGCCAGCTCCTCGAGCAGCGCGGGACGCCGCTGCGGCTCGGCGCTGACCAGCGCCGAACGGGTGAGGTTCACCACCGAGGCCACTTCCCAGGCGAGGCGCTGCTCGGGCGGCGTACGCTCGAGCAGCTCGGCGATGCCCAGCGTGGCGCCGAGGCTGGCCCCGATCAGCAGCGCCAGCAGCAGGAAGGTGCGCCAGAACAGGCTGATCCGCGCAGACCGCGCCGGCCCCGATCCGGCGGCGGACGCCTGCGCCGCCGCGCGCATCATGTGCCGTCCGGCACGAACACGTAGCCGATGCCCCACACGGTCTGGATGTAGCGCGGCTGTTGCGGATCGGTCTCGATCAGCTTGCGCAGGCGCGAGACCTGCACGTCGAGGCTGCGGTCATAGGCG
>JAHDYE010000367.1 GCA_023383035.1 Burkholderiaceae bacterium
CGCGCAGCGGCAAGGCGCTGCGCGAGGAGCTGTCCGGCTCGACCATCACGGTCACCAGCCTGGGCGCGCTGGGCGGCATCGCCTCGACGCCGGTGATCAACCGTCCGGAGGTGGCGATCGTCGGCGTCAACCGCATCGTCGAGCGGCCGGTGATCCGCTCCGGGATGGTGGTGGCGCGCAGCATGATGAACCTGTCCTCGTCGTTCGACCATCGCGTGGTCGATGGCATGCACGGCGCCGAGTTCGTGCAGGCGCTGCGCGGCTATCTGGAGTGCCCGGCGACGATGTTCGTCGAGTGACAGGCAGCGCCCAACAGCTCGCAGGAGAACGAATGGTTAGGAGACCTGGCCCAGGAATCGCGCGATTTCCGCATTCACCACCTCGGGGTGAGTCAGTGGCGCCATGTGACCCAGGCCCGGAAAGCGGATGACCTCGACGCGGCGCAGCACCGGCAGCAGGACACGAGAGACAGCGTGCGCCGACTCGGGCGAATCTTCCCCCACCATGTAGAGCACCGGAATGTCGAGCGCGGCGAACGCCTCGACGGGTGTCGGTTCAGTGAACAGCGCATGGGACCAACGCCGTACGTTCACCACCGAACCTGCAATCGGCGGCTTGCGCGGCGCCGGAGTGGCGTTCCAGCTTCCGACTCCCGTCCAGAAGTCGATGAAGTGGCGCGCAGCGAGATCCTGGTCACCGGTATCCAGCGCCGCGCCGGCTGCGAGAACGGCGTTTCGGATTCCATCGACACCGTTGGGAGGCGATTGCCGAGCGTCCACGACCGCAAATAGCGTGGGCTCGTACAGTACGAGCGCCCGGACGCACCCTGGGTAACGCAGCGCGGCCAGCAGGGCGATTGCCGCGCCATAGGAATGACCGACAAGCGTGAACGATTCGCCTGCCCTTGCAAAGACGGGTTCCAGCAGATCGATTTCGTCTTGCAGACGGATGACGCGATCGGACGGCCAATCCGCGGTCTTGCCGGATCCATAGGAGTCCGGGGCCAGGACGTGATAGCTCCGAGCGAGCAAGTCCATGAGTCCACGCCACTGACCGGAAGTGCTGGCATTCGAGTGAATGCAAACGACTGCCGGTCCGGCTCCTGCTTCACGGACGAAGGGCTGTAGATCCGGCATCGCGAGTATCCAACGCCTTGGTTTCCATGTCAGGCCGCTGCCTCATGAGGACCTGTCGATGATCTTCCAGTACGAGTCTTTCCTGATCACCTTCCCGCCCCGGAATTCCCAGTGATCGCATCCTCGCACCCGAATCCGGACGCCGTCGGGCGTCGTGCCGGTCAGCAGCCACTCGGATACACCCATGTTGCCGCTGACCCAATGCCGATCGTCGCTGTAGTGGACATCCGGGAGACCCTTGAAGCGCGTCGCCAGGCCTTCTCGCACGGCCGCCTTGCCGGTGAAACGCTTGCCCCAGGGATCCGGCCCCCGAGGCATGTCCAGCGAGCAATCGTCGGCAAAGAACTCCATGATGGCATCCAGGTCGTGGGCGTTGAACGCATCTGCGATTGCCTTCAACGTTGCGGCGGAAACCGATCGTGATTTGGCCATGTCTGTGATCCCTTCGATGTTCGTCGAGTGACGTGCAGCATCGGCGTGCCGGACGCGGCGCCGATCGGGACGGTACCCCCGCCCGTCTGGGCCTTGTCCGTCGCGATCCGCGGCGCCCGACGTCCGCGCGGCGGAATCGGACCGCTCGTCCGCCCCTTCCGTGCGGACGAGCCGGCGTACCCTAGACTTCGTGGAGGCGGCTGTCGGCGGTCTCCGGCACACGGAGCCCCTTGACCGCGGCAATCGTCGGTGGAGAATGAAATGCGAGTAGCGGAGCGGCCTCGTGACCGAGAACACGGCACTTCCGAAAGCGCGGGGTACCGCGCCACCAGCCGACGCGAGCCTGGGCAAACGCGCGAAGCGGCGTGTCGGGCGTGCGCTGCGGTGGCTCGTGCGCGAGATCCAGTACCGCATCCTGTACCTCTGGTCGCGAGTGATGGGTCCGCCAGGGGTGCTCGCGTACCACATGGACATCAACGTGCGTCTGCTGAGGGCCTTCGGCGCAAAGGTCGGTGAGAACACGCGCCTGGTGGCGCCGATCACACTGTGCAATATCTGGCTAGGCTATCGCAACCTGACGATCGGCGACGATGTCGCCTTCAACGGCGGAACCTTCCTGGATCTCTTCAACCGGATCACGATCGAACGCGGCGCCAGCCTCGGACCGAACGTGATCGTGATGACGCACAACGCTTTCAACAAGAACCGGTTTCTCGAGTCGCGCCTGCCGCGGCTGGTGGGCGACAAGCCGGTCGTGATCGGCGCCGGCGCCGGCATCAAGGCGGGTGCGGTGATCCTGCACGGCGTGACCGTCGGCGAGGAAGCGCTGGTGGCAGGTGGCTCGGTCGTCAACCGCGACGTGCCGCGCCGGGCCTACGTGAGCGGGGTACCCGCGGTGATCCGTCGCAACCTCGACAGAGACTGACCGCGAGACGACGAAGTGTCGACCCCCGGAGCGGTCCTCCCACGCGAGTCGCCACCGCGCCAGTCGCCGTGCGCCGGCATCGACGGCTCCGTTCGCGGCTTCTCAGGCCAGGCCGAGCTTCTGTGCGAGGCCGATGCGCTGCAGCTTGCCGGTCGCGCCCTTCGGGATTTCCTCCATGAACAGCACCTTGCGCGGCACCTTGAAGTCCGCGAGGCGCTGTGCGGCGAACTCGCGCAAGGCCTTCTCGGTCAGCGCCGCGCCTTCGCGCAGCACGACGGCGGCGCCCACCTCCTCGCCCAGCATGTCGTGAGGGACCGCGAACGTGACCACCTGCGCGACTGCCGGATGGTCCATCAGCACTTCGTCGACCTCGCGCGGCGAC
>JAHDYE010000368.1 GCA_023383035.1 Burkholderiaceae bacterium
CGTCGCCATCGCCAGGCCCGCGCCGTTCACCAGGCAGCCGATGTTGCCGTCGAGCTGGATGTAGGCGAGGTCGTACTTCGAGGCTTCGATTTCGGCCGGATCTTCCTCGTCGAGATCGCGCAGCTCGACGATCTCGGGATGGCGATACAGCGCGTTGGCGTCGAAGTTGAGCTTCGCATCGAGCGCGACCACCTTGCCGTCGCCGGTCAGGATCAACGGGTTGATCTCGGCCAGCGACGCGTCGGTTTCCCAGAACGCGCGGTACAGGCCCTGCAGCACCTTGCGCGCCTGCGGCAGGCTCCCGGCCGGCACACCGATCCGCCGCGACACCTCATCGCATTCGGCGTCGGTCAGGCCAGTGACCGGGTCGATGAACACCTTGTGGATCTTCTCAGGCGTGTGCGCGGCGACTTCCTCGATGTCCATGCCGCCCTCGCTGGAGGCCATCAGGCAGACACGCTGCGTGACCCGATCGACGACCATGCCGACGTAGAGTTCCTTGCGGATGTCGGCACCCTCCTCGATCAGCAGGCGGCGCACCTTCTGGCCCTCGGGGCCGGTCTGGTGGGTCTTCAGCTGCATGCCGAGGATCTGGCCCGACAGCGCGCGCACTTCGTCGATCGAGCGCGCGAGTTTCACGCCGCCGCCCTTGCCGCGGCCGCCGGCGTGGATCTGCGCCTTCACGACCCAGACCGGGCCGCCGAGCGTCTCGGCCGCCTTGACCGCTTCGTCGACGGAGAAGCACGGAATGCCGCGCGGCACCGCGACGCCGTACTTCTTGAGGATTTCCTTGCCCTGGTACTCGTGGATCTTCATGGTTTCTTCCTGGACTCCTCGGCGGACCCCGCGTCGCGGCCGGGCCGGTAGAACATCGGGAAATGGCGCTCGACCACCGGGCCGTCGCTGCGCCAACTGTGGCAGCGGTCGATCGTCATCGGCCGCTGCGGCTCGCCGCCGTCGCGGTCGGCAAGCCGGCGATGATGCTGCTCGTCACCGGCCAGCGCCTGCACTGCGGCAGTCGGCAGAAGCTGCGCGAGTTCGCTGAGGTGCGTGCAACCGGCAACGCCGCCCAGACGCTCGCGCACGCCGGCCCTGAAGCCGCGCAACAGGTTCAGGCCGACCAGGCGCCGATAATCGGGAGTGATCGCCTCGCATTCACCGCGGTAGGGCACCGCGTCGAAAACCGCGACGGCATCGAGGACATCGAACCCGTCGTCGACCGTGACGCGCAGGCGCATCAGGTGGATCGGCTCGCCGCCCGGACGCACGCCGCTGTGCAGCGTGACGTCGTGCGGCTTGACGTCCAGCAGTTCGGCTTCGAGGTCGAGAGCGCCGTCAGCGCGCCGAAACCCTTCGATACGTACCGAACGCGTATGGATCGGCGTGCGCGGGCAATCGGGGGGAGGCAGCGGCATGCTTGCGGGATGGGAGCGGCGAATCTCGCCACGGCGGCCACGGGCGGAAAGCGTGGCAGTTTAGCATGGCGATTTTGGTCGATCCGCGTCGCATTTCGGGTGAAGGACGGCGAACCGCGAGGCCCGGCCGTGCCTTGAGCGGCCCGGCTCAATCCGTGTCGTCATCCTCCGTGCCAAGCACACGGCGTACCGTCTCGGCGGAGAAGCCGCGCGCCAGCAGGAAACGCGTCTGGCGCGCGCGCTCGGCCGGCGAGCCGGGCGGCCGACCGAAGCGACGCGACCAGACCGCGCGGGCGCGTTCGAGCTCGGTGCGTTCGAGCGATGCGACGTGCGTGCGCACCAGCGCATCATCGAGCCCGTGGGTACGCAGCTCGCGGCGGATCGTCGCCGCGCCGTAGCGCTCGGCACGGCGATGCACCAGCGATTCGGCGAAACGCTCGTTCGACAGCAAACGAGCCGCCGCCAGCTCATCGAGCAGCGTTTCGACCTGTTCGGCGCTCTCGGCATGCGGCGCGAGCCTGCGCCCCAGTTCGGAGCGGCTGTATTCCCGGCGCGCGAGCAGACGCACGGCGCGCGCCTTCAGCGCGGCGCGGGAAGGACCGCGCCCGTCTGCGTTGCGCAGGCCGCGTGCGGCCCCCTGCCCCGGAGGCTTCAGGCGGCCGCCTCCTCGGGCGCCGCACCGCGCGTGGCCACCCCGAAGTGCGCTCGCACCTTGTTCTCGATCTCCAGGGCCAGTTCGGGATGCTCGCGCAGGTACTCGCGGGAGTTGTCCTTGCCCTGCCCGATGCGCTCGCCACCGTACGAATACCAGGCGCCGCTCTTCTCGACCACGTTGCAGTCGACGCCGAGATCGATGATTTCTCCTTCGCGAGACGTGCCCTCGCCGTACAGGATGTCGAATTCGGCGGTCTTGAATGGCGGCGCGACCTTGTTCTTGACCACCTTGACGCGGGTTTCGCTGCCGATGACCTCTTCGCCCTTCTTGATGGAGCCGGTACGGCGAATGTCGAGGCGCACCGACGAATAGAACTTCAGCGCGTTGCCCCCGGTGGTGGTTTCGGGGTTGCCGAACATGACGCCGATCTTCATGCGAATCTGGTTGATGAAGATGACCATCGTGTTCGTGCGGTTGATCGTGCCGGTGAGCTTGCGCAGCGCCTGCGACATCAGGCGCGCCTGCAGGCCAGGCAGCGAATCGCCCATTTCGCCCTCGATTTCGGCCTTGGGCGTGAGCGCGGCGACCGAATCGATGACGATCAGGTCGACCGAGCCGGAACGCACCAGCGCGTCGGTGATCTCGAGCGCCTGTTCGCCGGTGTCGGGCTGCGAGATCAGCAGCTCTTCGAGGTCGACACCGAGCTTGGCGGCGTACTGCACGTCGAGTGCGTGTTCGGCGTCGATGAACGCGCAGGTGCCGCCGAGCTTCTGCATTTCGGCGATCACCTGCAGCGTG
>JAHDYE010000369.1 GCA_023383035.1 Burkholderiaceae bacterium
TCAGGTTGCCCAGGTGCGCGGCCATGCGCTCGATCGTGGCTCGCTCGAACAGGTCCGCGTCGTAGGCCAATCGTGCCTGAAGACCGCTGTCGTCCTCGGTGACGAGCAGGCTCAGGTCGAACCGGGAGCATGCATCGTCGCGCGATCCGGGCTGTCGCGTGCACGGGCCGGCGGCACGCCTCCGCGGCGAGGCCGCGCGCAGTGCGAATGCCACCTGGCACACCGGATGGCGATCGGACCGCGGCTCGGGCTCCAGGTGCCGCGCCAGCACGTCGAAGGGCAGATCCCGATGCGAGTGCGCCTCGAGCGATGTGCCGCGTACGCGCTGCAGCAGCTCGACGAACGGGGGATCGCCGGACAGATCGGTGCGCATGACCAGCATGTCGGCGAAGCGCCCGGCCGATACCGCTACCGCGACGTCGGTCTGCCCGCTGTAGCGCATCAGCAGCGTCTGGAACGCGGCCATCAGCACCATCGACAGGGTCGCGTGCCGGCTGTGCGCCAGCGCCTTCAGTGCGTCGGACCGGGTGCGCGGGAGCGTGAACCGGACCTTCGAATCGCTGGCCGGATCGCGTCGCTTCGCGCGCGTGCGGCGCGCATGGTCGTGCGGCAGCGCCAGCGGTTCGAGGCCGGCGAGACGATTTCGCCAGTAGTCCAGCGATCCGCCGGGTGCTTCCGGATCGCTCGACGCGTCGGCGCCTTCCGGGAAGACCCGGACGTCGTACGTTGGATTCTTCGTATGGCTCATCACACTGGCGGAAACGGCGTGTCCCTGTTCACGCGGACATCGATGCAGGTCATGAAACGCGAACGACCGCCTTGGGCGGGCGATCGTCTCTCCACGACACCACCATGTAGCGATTGTCCGTTGCAGTCGCGGGCCGATTTCACGATGACGGGCGGACGGCGAACCAGAACCGATCGATGGTGGGCGCACAATCCGGGTGCGAGCGGTTTCGTGTGGGAGGATCGGGACATGCGGGTATCGAGCGAAGCAACGCAATGGTGACGCCGGGCCATCTGATGGGTAGCGCTGCCTGGAGCGCCGCAGGCAAGCTGTTCCAGTTCCTCGTCGGACTGATCGCGCTGGCGGTGATTGCGCGCTGGGTCGGACCCGAAGCGTACGGTGTGTTCGCGTTGTCATGGGTAGTCGTGGGCTTTGCGGGGATAGTCGTTTCTGCAGCGCCGACCGATACGCTGGTCCAGCGCCGCGATCTGCATGCCGGACACTGCAACGCGAGCCTGCTCGCTTCGCTCGCGATGGCGCTGGCCGCCTGGCTGCTGATCGCTGCAGGGGCCGATGCCCTCGCGGCCTGGCTCGGCGGCGGTGCGGCGCTGGCGATGATCTTGCCGGTGCGTGCGGCCAGTCTGCCGCTGAGCGCGCTGGCCAGTGTGCCGACTGCGCTGCTGATGCGCGAACAGCGCTTCAAGGTTTTGGCCGGCGCCGACGCGGTGGCGGGTGTGCTGGGCGCCCTGGTCGGCATCGGGGCGGCGATTGCCGGGGCTGGCCTCTGGAGCCTGGTGGCGATGGAACTGGTGCGGCAGGCTGTGCTGACATTGCTGTTGTTTCGGGTGGCGGCGTGGCGGCCCGGCCTGCGCTTCCGCCGCGCCGACGCGGCCGACCTGGTCGCGTTCAACGTGGTCACCTGGGGTGCCTGGGGTCTGGACTATGCGGACGAACAACTGCCCCGGATCCTGATCGCGGCAAGCCTCGGAACCGAGGCGCTGGGTTTTTTCGCACTCGCTGAACGCCTGCTCGGCCAGGCGAGCAGCGTACTGTTGGTGCCGGCCTACCAGGTGCTGATGCCCGGCCTGGCACGCGTACAGACCGACCGGGAGGCGGCCCGCCAACTGGCCGACTCGATCCTGCGCGGCGCCGCCGTCATCGCCGGTCCGGTGTTCCTCGGTCTTGCGGCGATCGCCGGTCCGCTGGTGCCGCTGGTCTTCGGCGTCGACTGGGCTGGCGCGGTACCGGTGGTGCAGGTGCTGATGCTGCTCGGGATCTGGTCGTCGCTGGCGATGGCTCAGACCGCGGTGGTGCGCGGCATGGGCCGCCCCGGATGGCATCTCGCGGCCGCCGCGCTGCAGCTCTGCCTGACGGCGACGCTGACGCTGGTCGCGCTGCCGCACGGTCTGCTGGCGGTGACGGCGGCGCTCGTCGCCGTGTCCTGCGTGATGCTGGTACCGTACGCGCGCTTCGTGCAGCGGCTCACCGGGCTGGGCATCACCCGGCAGGTCGCAGCGATCGCCGGCCCGACCGCCGCGGCGCTGACGATGGCGGCGTGCACGCTCGGGTTCGTGATGCTCGCCGGCGCGTGGATGCCGGCAGCCGTGCTGCTCGCGCTCGCCGTGGCGTTGGGTGCGGCAATCTATCTCGCGGCGCTGCTCCTGTTCGCCCCCGCCGCCGCATCGTTCGTGATGGCCGCGCTGTGTGCGTTGATGCGCGGCGACCTGCGTGGCCTGCGCACGTTGCTAGCGGGCGCGGGCGCGCCTGATCGGCTCGAACAGGGAGGAATCCGCACATCATGACCACGACGCACCGCATCGCGGTGATTCCCGGCGATGGCATCGGCAAGGAAGTGATGCCTGAAGGCCTGCGCGTGCTGCAGGTGGCGGCGCGCCGCTTCGACCTGGATCTGCGCTTCGACCACTTCGATTTCGCCAGCTGCGACTACTACGCGCGGCACGGCACGATGATGCCCGACGACTGGAAGGCGCGCATCGGGGACCACGACGCAATCTACTACGGCGCGGTCGGCTGGCCGGCGACGGTACCCGACCACGTCTCGCTGTGGGGCTCACTGCTGCTGATGCGGCGCGAGTTCGACCAGTACGTCAACCTGCGCCCGGTGCGCCTGATGCCCGG
>JAHDYE010000370.1 GCA_023383035.1 Burkholderiaceae bacterium
CGATCGTGCTCACCACCGGCAACAAGAGCGAGATGGCGGTGGGTTACTGCACGCTGTACGGCGACATGGCGGGCGGCTTCGCGGTGATCAAGGACATCGCCAAGACGATGGTCTACCGGCTGTCGCGCTGGCGCAATGCGCAGGGCGCGATCATTCCCGAGCGGATCATCACGCGCGCGCCGTCGGCCGAGCTCAAGCCCGGCCAGACCGACCAGGACTCGCTGCCGCCCTACGAAGTGCTCGACGCGATCATGCAGATGTACATGGAAGACAATCGCAGCATCGACGAGATCGCCGCCGCCGGCCATGCGCGCGAAGCGATCGAGCGCGTGGTGCGGCTGATCCGCGTGAGCGAATACAAGCGGCGCCAGGCGCCGGTGGGCATCCGGGTGACGCACCGCGCCTTCGGGCGCGACTGGCGCTATCCGATCACGTCGGCGTTCCGGGATTGAGCCGCGCACCGGTTCAGGGCGCGTGCCGCGTACGCGACCGCCGGATGTCTGCGGCCGATGACCGAGCCAGACTCGGGTACGATTGACTGATACGATTCGAGGGAACCGCGGAGCAAGCATGAAAAAAATTACGGCGATCATCAAACCGTTCAAGCTCGACGAGGTGCGCGAAGCCCTCGCCGAAGTCGGCGTGACGGGCCTCACCGTGACCGAGGTGAAGGGGTTCGGGCGCCAGAAGGGTCACACCGAGCTGTATCGCGGCGCCGAGTATGTGGTCGACTTCCTTCCGAAGGTCAAGGTCGAGGTCATCGTCGCGGCCTCGGCGGTCGAATCGGTGATCGACGCGGTGGTGCGCGCCGCGCGCACCGGGCGCATCGGCGACGGCAAGATCTTCGTCTCCGACGTCGAGCAGGTGGTGCGCATCCGCACCGGCGAGACCGGCGAAGCCGCGGTCTGACGCGCGGCCTCAGGGCGGCTCAGGGCGGCTCAGGGCAGCTCGGGGCAGCTCGGGGCGGTTCGGGGCAACTCAGGGCAACTCAGGGCAACCGGTCGGCCGCGTCGCCGGCCGGCGAGGCGGCGCGCGGCGCACCGAACAGCCGCCGCAGGCCGCGCAGCACCAGCCTGATCAGCAGCACGGCAACGATCAGGAACACCAGCAGCGCCGCCAGGAACAGCAGCGGGTACTCGACGGCCAGCCACAGGCCGCCGATCACCAGTGCGTCTTCGCCGGCCGACACGGCGGCATTCGAGAACGGCTCGGGCGAAGTGTTCACCGCCGCGCGCGTGCCCGACTTGGCGAAGTGCGTGGTGGCAGTGAGCGTGCCGCCGAGCAGCGCCGCTGCCAGCGCCACCGCCGCGCCGGAGTCGCCGAATACCGCCGCGGCCAGCGCCGCGCCGGCCGGAATGCGCACGAACGTGTTCAGTGCATCCCAGGCGCTGTCGAGCAGCGGCAGTTTGTCGGCGAACAGCTCCACCACCGTCATGAAGCCCGCCGCGCCGATCACCACCGGGTGGGCGAGCAGCGACAGGTGTTCGGGCAGCGGCCACCAGCCGATGCGCCCGAGCAGTCCGAGCAGGAACACCACCAGGTACAGCCGCAGCCCGGCGCCCCAGGCGAGCGCGCCGGCCAGCGCGAGCTCCGGCAGGTGCGCGAGCAGCGGCGCCGGCAATTGGCCGACGAGGGCGGTGACGAGCGCGGACAGATCGGGCATGCGTGACGACCTGCACGTGAAGGGAGGCCGGCGGTGGCCCCGTCAATACTATCGCTGCGGCAGCCGCAGCAGCACGATCAGCGCGCCGGCGCCGCCGTCGTTCGGGCGCGCCTGGCAGAACGCGAGCACCTCCTGCCGCTGAACCAGCCAGCGCGGAACCTTCGCCTTGAGCACCGGTTCGCGGCCGGCCGAACCGAGCCCCTTGCCGTGGATCACGCGCACGCAGCGCCACTCGTCGCGCAGCGCGCGGTTGAGGAAGGCCGTCAGCGCTTCGCGTGCATCGTCGGCGCGCAGCCCGTGCAGGTCGATCTGCCCCTTGACGGTCCATTCGCCGCGGCGCAGCCGGCGCACGATGTCGGCTCCGATGCCGTGCCGCCGGTACGACAGCGCCTCGTCGGTCTCCAGGTACTGCTCCAGGCCGATCTCGTCGGACAGCGACGCGTCGAGGACCGCGCGCTCGTCGAGCGCCCGCTGGCGAGGCTCGGCGGGCGGCGGCGGGCGCTTCGGGTCGGCGCGCCCGCTCGGCGCCAGCGGGACGGCGTCGGCGACCTCGTCGCGGAACAGATCGGCTTCGCGCGCGAGCCGGTGCGCCTGCTCGCGGCGGCTGCGCTCGTCGAGCGCGCGGGCGGCCGCCCGCGCCCTGAGCTGCTCGCCCAGCGTGCTCAGCGCCGCCAGGCCGTCGAGCCGCTCGAGCGCGGCGGTGCGCCGTGCGCGGCTCATCCCTCCTGGCGCGCCTCGAGATAACGCTGGGCGTCCAGCGCCGCCATGCAGCCGGTGCCGGCGCTGGTCACCGCCTGCCGGTAGACGTGGTCCTGCACGTCACCGGCCGCGAACACGCCGGCGATGCTGGTGGCGGTGGCCTGGCCGTTGGAGCCGCCGCGCGTGAGGATGTAGCCGTTGGCCATCTCGAGCTGGCCCTCGAACAGCGACGTGTTGGGCGCGTGCCCGATCGCGACGAACACGCCCGACAATGCCAGCTCCTCGGTGCGGCCGCTGCGGTTGTCGCGCAGCCGCACGCCGGTGACGCCGGTCGCGTCGCCCAGCACCTGGTCGAGCTCGTTGAACCAGCGCACCTCGACGTTGCCGCCCTGCGTCTTGGACATCAGCTTGTCGATCAGGATCGGCTCGGCGCGGAAGCGGTCGCGCCGGTGCACCACGGTGACCTTGCGCGCGATGTTCGACAGGTACAGCGCCTCCTC
>JAHDYE010000371.1 GCA_023383035.1 Burkholderiaceae bacterium
CCGGCCGCCGTGGTGGCCGGCAACGTCGAAACCTCGCAGTGCATCACCAACTGCCTGTACGGCGCGCTGGGCGTGATGGCTTCCGGCCCCTCGACGATGAGCAACTTCACGTTCGGCAACGCGCGCTACCAGTACTACGAGACGATCTCGGGCGGTTCGGGCGCCGGCGGCACGTTCGACGACGCCGGGCGGCTCACCGGCGGCTTCGACGGCACGGCGGTGGTACAGACCCACATGACCAATTCGCGCCTCACCGACCCCGAGATCCTCGAGCTGCGCTTCCCGGTGCGACTGGAAAGCTACGAGATCCGCGCCGGCTCGGGCGGCGCCGGCCGCTGGCGCGGCGGCGACGGCGGCGTGCGGCGCATCCGTTTCCTCGAACCGATGAGCGCATCGATCCTCGCCAACGGCCGCGTGCACCCGGCCTTCGGCGCCGCCGGCGGCAGCCCCGGCGCGCCCGGCGCCGACTACGTGATCCGCGCCGACGGACACATCGACCGGCTGCGCCACGCCGACAGCGCCGAGCTGGGCGCCGGCGACGTGTTCGTGGTGGAAACGCCGGGAGGCGGGGGGTACGGACGGGCGGGCACGGGTGGCGACTCTCTATAATCACGGATTCCCCATCGAACCCGGCCGCCGCGCACCCGCCGTCGCGGCGCGCCGCAGGCCACGGACCACCGCGCCATGCCCGCGTATCAGTTGATTCCAGGACAGCCGGCGCTGTCCGAGTTCCGCCTCGGTCGACTGCTCGAAGGGCTGCGCCGCATCGACGTGCGCGCGGTGGGGCTGCAGGCGCGCTTCGTCTACGCGATCTGGAGCGACGACGCGCTCACCGGCGACGAGCAGGCGCGACTGGCAGCACTGCTCGACGCCGACCCCGACGCGCCCGCGCCCGAGGGCCAGCCGGTGTGGGTCGTGCCGCGCATCGGCACGATCTCGCCGTGGGCCAGCAAGGCCACCGACATCGCGCGCAACTGCGCAATGACCGGCGTGCGCCGCATCGAGCGCGGCATCGAGTACCGGGTCGAAGCGCGCAGCGGCCTGCTTCCGGGCCTGGTCAAGGGCACCCGCTTCGAGCCGGCGCAGCTCGCGGCGCTGGCCACGGCGCTGCACGACCGCATGACCGAGACCGCGCTGCTCGATCCCCCGGACCTTCAGACGCTGTTCGCGTCACTGCCCGGCAAGCCGATGCAGCGCATCGCGCTGGGCCGCGATGGACGTGCCGCGCTCGAAGCGGCCAACCGCGAGCTGGGCCTGGCGCTGTCGGATGACGAGATCGACTACCTGCTCGAAGCGTTCGTGCGCGCCGGGCGGGACCCGACCGACGTCGAGCTGATGATGTTCGCGCAGGCCAACTCCGAGCACTGCCGGCACAAGATCTTCAACGCGAGCTGGACGCTGGACGGCCAGCCGTGCGAGGAGACGCTGTTCGGCATGGTGCGCGCCACGCACGCGGCCAATCCGCGCGGCACCGTGGTCGCCTACGCCGACAACGCCGCCATCCTCGAGGGCGGCGCCGCGCGCTGCTTTCGCCCCGGGCTCGCCGCCAACGGTCACTACGCGGCCAGCGAACGCATCGCGCACGTGCTGCTGAAGGTCGAGACGCACAACCATCCGACCGCGATCTCGCCGTTTCCCGGCGCGGCCACCGGCGCGGGCGGCGAGATCCGCGACGAAGGCGCCACCGGCCGCGGCGCCCGGCCGCGTTTCGGCCTGACCGGCTTCACCGTCTCGAACCTGCGCATCGAAGGCTTCGAGCAGCCGTGGGAAGACGCACGCGACGTCACCGCACCGGTCATCGACTCCGACGCCGAGCCGGCGGCGGCACCCTACGGTGTGCCGGCGCGCATCGCCACGCCGCTGCAGATCATGATCGACGGGCCGATCGGCGGCGCGGCGTTCAACAACGAGTTCGGCCGCCCGAACCTGCTCGGCTACTTCCGCACCTACGAGCAGAACGTGGCCGGCACGGTGCGCGGCTACCACAAGCCGATCATGATCGCCGGCGGCCTGGGCAGCGTCGACGCCGCGCATACCGCCAAGCTCGGCCTGCCGCCCGGCACGCTGCTGATCCAGCTCGGCGGCCCGGGGATGCGCATCGGCGTGGGCGGCGGCGCCGCCTCGAGCATGGGGGCCGGCACCAATACCGCCGAGCTCGACTTCGACTCGGTGCAGCGCGGCAACCCGGAAATGCAGCGACGCGCGCAGGAAGTCATCGACCGCTGCGTGGCGATGCAGCAGGACAACCCGATCCTGTCGATCCACGACGTCGGCGCGGGCGGGCTGTCGAACGCGTTTCCCGAGCTGGTGCACGGCGCCGGGCGCGCCGGCCGCTTCGACATGGCGAAGATTCCGCTCGAAGCGTCCGGCCTGTCGCCGGCCGAGATCTGGTGCAACGAATCGCAGGAACGCTACGTGCTCGCGATCGCGCCGGAAGCACTCGCGCTGTTCGACTACCTGTGCCGGCGCGAGCGCTGCCCGTACGCGGTGGTGGGCGAGGTCACGGGCGACGGGCGGCTCGTGGTCGAAGCCACCGACCCCGACGGCGCGCGGCTGCGTGCGGTCGACATGCCGATCGACGTGCTGCTGGGCAAGCCGCCGCGCATGCAGCGTGAAGGCGTACGGCGCGTGCGCACGCTGCCCGCGCTCGACATCGCCGGCCTCGCGGTGGACGAAGTCGCCGAACGGGTGCTGCAACTGCCGGCCGTGGCCAGCAAGTCGTTCCTGATCACGATCGGCGATCGCACCGTCGGCGGCCTGTGCGCGCGCGACCAGATGGTCGGGCCGTGGCAGGTGCCGGTGGCCGACTGCGCGGT
>JAHDYE010000372.1 GCA_023383035.1 Burkholderiaceae bacterium
TGCACAAGGCGCTGCGCGAGGTGCTCGGGCCGCACGTGCAGCAGAAGGGCTCGCTGGTCGACGCCGCGAAGACGCGCTTCGACTTCGCGCACCACGCGCCGCTGAGCGCCGGGGAGATCCGCCGCGTCGAGGCGATCGTCAACGGCGAGATCCTCGCCAACGTCGCGACGCAGGCGCGCATCATGCCTTTCGACGATGCGGTCAAGGGCGGCGCGATGGCGCTGTTCGGCGAGAAATACGGCGACTCGGTGCGCGTGCTCGACATCGGCTCGTCGCGCGAGCTGTGCGGCGGCACGCACGTCGCGCGCACCGGCGACATCGGGCTGTTCAAGATCGTGGCCGAAACAGGCGTCGCGGCCGGCGTGCGCCGCATCGAGGCGATCACCGGCGACAACGCGCTCGCCTGGGTGCAGGAGCTCGACGCGCGGGTGGGCGAGGCGTCGGCCGCGCTGAAGGTGCCGCCGGCCGAGCTGGGCGCCAAGGTGAGCCAGGCGCTCGAACACGCGCGTGCGCTGGAGAAGGAGCTGGCGCGGCTGAAGTCGAAGCTGGCCGCGTCGCGCGGCGACGACCTGGCCGGCCAGGCCGTCGAGGTCAACGGCCTGAAAGTGCTGGCGACCACCGTCGAGGGCGCCGACGTCGCGACGCTGCGCGAAACGATGGACAAGCTGAAGGACCGCCTGAAGACGGCGGCCATCGTGCTCGCGGCGGTGGACGGCGCGAAGGTCAGCCTGATCGCCGGCGTCACCGCCGACGCCACCGCGAAAGTCAAGGCCGGCGAGCTGGTGAATTTCGTCGCGCGCCAGATCGGCGGCAAGGGCGGCGGGCGGCCCGACATGGCGCAGGCGGGCGGCACCGAGCCGGCGCGCCTGCCCGGCGCGCTCGCCGGGGTGGCCGACTGGGTGAGGGAGCGCGCCTGAAACGCGATCCCGAAGAAGCGCCGCCGCTGGGAGAGGAGCAGGGCGGCCGGTCTGTCCCGGCGTCGGCGGCGATGCGCGCGCTGGTCGCCTGCTCGATCTGCAACCACACGGCGCTCGCCGGCAGCCGCGTCGCCGTCTCGCTCGCCGCCATCGAGATCGGCGCATCGCCGTTCGCGATCGGCCTGCTGCTGTCGTTCTACGGCCTGCTGCCGATGTTCCTGTCGGTGCCGTGCGGGCGCTGGATCGACCGCATCGGCATGCGCACGCCGATGCTCGCGGGCAGTGGCCTGCTGGTGTTCGGCATCGTGGTGCCGTTCCTCGCCTGGGACATCGGTGCGCTGTACCTGGCCAGCGTCACCATCGGCGTGGCCTTCATGGCGTTTCAACTCGCGATCCAGAAGGCGGCCGGCGTGATCGGCGGCGAGCCCGCGCGTACGGCGAACTTCAGCCTGCTCGCGCTCGGCTTCTCGGTGTCGGGGTTCATCGGACCGGCGTTGAGCGGCGTGGCGATCGACCTGGCCGGCCACCGTGCCGTGTTCGGCCTGCTCGCGCTCGCGCCCCTGGCGGCATGGGTGGCGCTGCGCCGCTATCCGTTCGCGCTGCACCTGCCGCACGAAGCGGTGCCCGAACCGGGCCCGGACGCGCCCACGCGCGTGCTGGACCTGCTCGGCACGGCGGAGCTGCGTCGGCTGTACCTGTCGGTGGCGCTGCTGTCCTCGGCCTGGGACGTGCACCAGTTCCTGGTGCCGCTGTACGGCGCCGGCGCCGGGCTGTCGGCCTCTCAGATCGGGCTGGTGCTGAGCGCGTTCGCGCTGGCCACTTTCGTCGTGCGCCTGGCGCTGCCGGCGATCTCGCGGCGCGTGGCCGAATGGCCGCTGATCCTGGCAGCGATGGGCATGGCCACGGTCGTCTACCTGCTCTACCCGTTCTTCGCGGCGCCGTTGCCGATGACCGCGCTGTCGTTCGCGCTCGGGCTCGGATTGGGCGTTTCGCAGCCGATGGTGATGGTGGTGCTGCACCGCGTTTCGCCGCCCGAGCGCATCGGCGAGGCGGCCGGGCTGCGGCTGACGATGGTCAACGGCACGCAGACGTTCCTTCCGGTGAGCTTCGGCGCGTTCGGCAGCGCGTTCGGCGTGGCGTCGATCTTCTGGGGAATGGCCGCGCTGGTCGGCGGCGGGGCGTGGTACGCCGGCCGCGACCTGCGTGCGCAGCGCCGGCGCGAACGCGGCGCGCTGCGCCGCGATCCGTCCGAACGGGGCGATGACGGCGAATCGCGATGACCCTGCATGCGGTGCCGGAGCCTGCGCGCAGGGCGCCGCGCATGCCGGCGAAGCCGCGCCTGCGCCCGCTTCGCTGCTCGAGCTGTTCCTCACCTTCAACCGGCTCGCGTTGCACGGCTTCGGCGGCGTGCTGCCATGGGCGCAGCGCGTGCTGGTCGAGGAACGCCGCTGGCTCGGGCGCGACGAGTTCGTCGAGCTGCTGGCGTTCGCGCAACTGGCGCCCGGCCCCAACGTCTGCAACCTCGCGCTGATGTTCGGCGATCGCCACTTCGGCTGGCGCGGCGCGCTGGTCGCGCTGGCCGGCATGCTGGCGATACCGGCCGCGCTGGTGCTGTCGCTGGCGATCGTGCACGGGCAACTGGCGCAGATTCCGTGGGTGCAGCGCGCGGTGGCGGGCATGGCGGCGGTGGCAGCGGGGCTGCTGATCGCCACCGCGCTGAAGCTGGCGCGCACCCAGCCGCTGCACTGGCTCGCGCTCGGCGCGGCGGCATTCGTCGCGGTGGGCGTGCTGCGCTGGCCGTTCGTGCCGGTGCTGGCGGTGCTGGTGCCGCTGGCGGTCGCGCTCGGCTGGTAC
>JAHDYE010000373.1 GCA_023383035.1 Burkholderiaceae bacterium
CTTGAGCCGCTGCACGCGGTCGAGGTATTTCTGGTAATTGCGCTCGTCGCCCAGCCGCTCGGGTTCGCCGTTCTTGTATTCGGCCCTGAGCTCCGACAGCCGGGCTTCTTCCTTCCTCAGCTCGTCCTCGAGGATGCGGCGCCGGTCGCCGTCGCGCGCGCGCTGCGTGGACGCATCGACCTTCGGGAAGCCCTCGGGCGTGGCGCGCGCGCCGCCCGCCTGGCCCGACGGAGCCGCCGCGCCCGGCTTCGGCGCGGGCAGCTTCGGCGCCGGAATCGTGGTCAGCGGCGCGAGATCGAGCGCGCGGCAGTTGCGCCCGTTGTCCGTGCCCTGGTAGACCGGCACGCCGCTGTCGGACTCGCAGCGATAGACCTGCGCGGCGGCCGGCGCGGCCACGCACGCGACCGCGATGGCGATACAGGCGATGCCCGGAAACGGTGCGAGGCGATGCGATTTCATGGTGCGGGCGATGAGTGCGGGGCCAGTGTAAGACAGCATGCGCGGTGATTCAAACCGGACGAACGGCCGACCGATCTGCGGGCCGCCGGACCCGATCTGCGCACCGGGGCCGCGGCCACCGCCACGGCCGCCCGGCCATCGACGAAAAACGGGGCGGTCACCCGCCCCGTCCGATCCCCGAGTTCGCGCCGTTCAGAGGCTGTAGTACATGTCGAACTCGACCGGATGCGTGGTCATGCGGAAGCGCGTGACCTCCTCCATCTTCAGCGTGATGTAGGCATCGATCATGTCGTTGCTGAACACGCCGCCGCGCGTGAGGAACTCGCGGTCGCGGTCGAGGTAGTCGAGCGCCTGGTCGAGCGACGCGCACACGGTCGGGATCGCCGCTTCTTCTTCCGGCGGCAGGTCGTACAGGTTCTTGTCGGCCGCCTCGCCCGGGTCGATCTTGTTCTGCACGCCGTCCAGGCCTGCCATCAGCAGCGCTGTGAATGCCAGGTAGGGGTTGGCGAGCGGATCCGGGAAACGGCATTCCAGGCGGCGCGCCTTCGGGTTGGTCACGTACGGAATGCGGATCGACGCCGAACGGTTGCGCGCCGAGTACGCGAGCTTCACCGGCGCCTCGAAACCCGGCACCAGGCGCTTGTACGAGTTGGTGCCCGGATTGGTGATCGCATTGAGCGCACGCGCATGCTTGATGATGCCGCCGATGTAGTGCAGCGCGAAGTCCGACAGGCCGGCGTACTTGTCGCCGGCGAACAGGTTCTGGCCTTCCTTCCACACCGACTGGTGCACGTGCATGCCCGAGCCGTTGTCGCCCACCACCGGCTTGGGCATGAAGGTGGCCGTCTTGCCGTAGCTGTGCGCGACGTTGAACACGATGTACTTCAGCAGCTGCAGCCAGTCCGCGCGCTGCACCAGCGTGGAGAACTTGGTGCCGATCTCGTTCTGCCCGCAGCCGGCCACCTCGTGGTGATGGACCTCGACCGGCACGCCCATCTGCTCCAGGATCAGGCACATCTCCGAGCGCATGTCCTGGAACGAGTCGACCGGCGGCACCGGGAAGTAGCCGCCCTTGACCGACGGCCGGTGCGCAAGGTTGCCGCCCTCGATCTCCTTGCCGGTCGACCACGACGCTTCCTCGGAGTTGATCTTCACGAAGCAGCCCGACATGTCGACGTTCCAGGTCACCGAGTCGAAGATGAAGAACTCGGGTTCCGGCCCGAAGTAGGCCGTGTCGCCGATGCCGGTCGATTTCAGGTAGGCCTCGGCGCGCCGGGCGATCGAGCGCGGGTCGCGCGAGTAGCCCTTGCCGTCCGACGGCTCGATCACGTCGCAGGTGAGCAGCAGCGTCGCCTCTTCGCGGAACGGGTCCATGTTGGCGGTGGCCGGGTCCGGCATCAGCAGCATGTCGGAGGCCTCGATGCCCTTCCAGCCGGCGATCGACGAACCGTCGAACGCGTGACCCGAAGTGAACTTGTCCTCGTCGAAGGCCTTGGCGGGCACCGACACGTGCTGCTCCTTGCCGCGGGTGTCGGTGAAACGCAGGTCGACGAACTTCACCTCGTTGTCCGTGATCATCTTCATCACGTCTTTGGCGCTGGCCATGCTGGGGTTCTCCTGGTAACGATGCTCGGGGTCTGGGTCGAGGCACGCCCGGCCGGACTCGCCGGGCGTGGGGCAGCGAACGCGCGATTCTGGGCTGTTTCGGGTTCCGACTCAAATTAGCAGGTTCCGTGCCACGCGCCGCCCAGGCCGGCACGACGTCGCGACCGCGGCGGCACGCCCGATTCGGCCGTCGATGCCGTGAATGCACGATCATGGTGCGCACGCTTCCGGTGCGCGCCGTCGTACGCGCGCCAAGATGGTGCGCCCTGTCATCGACCCATCGCCCGCCGCGGGACGTCCGATCGCCGATCCTGCAGCGCCTGCGGCGCTGGGCGCCTCGTCACACTGCCGGGCCGGGTCCCACGTCAGGTCCGGACGCCACCGGCCGGGGCCTCGCCGGCCGGCCACTTCCAGTTCGCGAACCGCTCGCGCAGCCGCGCCTTCCAGAACTTGCCGGTCGACGTGCGGGGCACCGCGTCGATGAACTCGAACGCGTCGGGCAGCTGCCAGGCGGCGAACTTGGGCGCGAGGAACTCGCGCAGCGCCTGCGCCGAGACGCTCGCGCCCGGCTTGAGCACCACGCAGGCCAGTGGTCGCTCGATCCATTTCGGATGCGCGATCGCGATCACCGCCGCCTCGGCCACCGCCGGGTGCGCCATGATCGCGTTCTCCAGGTCGACCGAGCTGATCCACTCGCCGCCCGACT
>JAHDYE010000374.1 GCA_023383035.1 Burkholderiaceae bacterium
CTGCTCGAGATCATGACCGACCACGGCGTCGGCACGATGATCCGCAGCCACTGAACGGGCATGGGGTCATGAGGCGTTTCCGGCGGTTGCGTGCCGCGCCGGGCGCGCCGCCCGTTGGCGCGGACGCGCTGCGCGGGCCGGCGGCGCCGGTCTGGCTGCTCGACCTCGACAACACGCTGCACGACGCGATGACGGTGGTGTTTCCGCGCATCAACCGCGCGATGACCGAGTACGTGGCGCGGTGGCTCGAGCTCGCGCACGAGGAGGCGGACGCGCTGCGCGGCCATTACTGGCGCCGCTACGGCGCGACGCTGACGGGCCTGGTGCGGCATCACGGCGTCGATCCGCACCACTTCCTGCGCGAGACGCATCCGTTTCCCGATCTCGAGCGCATCGTCAGGCGCGACCGGCGCCTGGCGCACGCGCTGCGCCGGCTGCCCGGACGGCGCATCGTGGTGACCAACGCGCCGATGCACTACGCAGCGCGCGTGGTACGCGCGCTCGGCATCGCGGCGCACATCGAGGCCATCGTCTCGATCGAGACGATGTCGTTCGCCGGGCAGCTGCAACCCAAGCCGTCGCGGCCGATGCTGCGCAGGCTGGTCGCGCGGCTGCGCGTGCCGGCGGCGCGTTGCGTGCTGGTCGAGGATTCGGTGGCGAACCTCGCCGGCGCGCATCGGGTGGGCCTGCGCACGGTGCTCGTCACCGGTATCAGCCACCGTTCGCACCATCCATCGCGCCGTACGCGTGCCGGACCGGCTAGGCGCGTAGGCGTTCAAGTACAATCGGTCGCGCACCTGCCGCGCAAGGCACTTCGATCCGCGACGATAACGAGATGAACGATCAGACGACGCCCGCGCCGAAGCCGGCCCGCCCGAAACCGGGCGAGCGACGACTGCAGATTCTCCAGACGCTGGCCGCGATGCTGCAGGAGCCCGGCGGCGATCGCGTCACCACGGCTGCGCTCGCGGGTCGCCTGCAGGTTTCGGAAGCCGCGCTGTATCGCCACTTCGCGAGCAAGGCGCAGATGTTCGAAGGCCTGATCGAGTTCATCGAGTCGACCATCTTCGGGCTGATCAACCAGATCACGTCGCAGCAGGAAGACGGGCTGCGACAGCTGCGCGACATCGTCGCGATGCTGCTGTCGTTCGCCGAGAAGAACCCGGGCATGACACGCGTGCTGATCGGCGACGCGCTGGTCACCGAGGACGATCGCCTGCAGGACCGCATCAATCAGCTGATCGATCGCATCGAGGCATCGCTGCGGCAGGCATTCCGCGTCACCGTCGCGCAGGGGCGGCTGCCGCAGGACACCGATGCCGCCGCGCGCGCCGGCATCGTGCTCGCCTATGTGCTCGGTCGCTGGCTGCGTTTCGCCAAGAGCGGATTCCGGCGCTCGCCGGGCGACATGTTCGACCAGCAGGCGCCGTTGCTGATCGCTTGATCCGGGTGGTCGACAGCCTCCGGGGCATGGCGTCAGATCGAGGTTTGCGCGGGTCGTCGAGGCGGGCGCGGAAACGCAAGCGTGTTGCGGGCCACATCACGCGCCCTATGTGGCGTGTTGCAATGCAACATCCGTTCTGCTAGACTGCTTTCCGTCTCCTCCACCTCCTCCTTTGGTGGATTCAACCCGGGCATCGCTGTCCGGGTTTTTTTTTGCCGCGATCACGAAGGAGCAACCAGGCGTGGATATCGTCTACTTCACCCTCACCGCCATCGTGCTCTACCTGGTGGCCGACCGGCTGCTCGATGCGATGGAGCGCCGCGTAGGACGCCGTTTCGAGCAGCGCTCGCTGATCTTCTTCGCGCTGCTGCTGAGCATGGCGCTGATCACTTTCGCGGTCATCCGGAACCTGTCGGGCGGCTGAGCAGTCGCCGCGGAAGGCGGCGGCGGCCGAGGCCGTTCCAGGCCGGTCGCCGACCGGACCGATCACCTGCCTTCCGTCGGCGAGCACCGGCCGCCGCGGCGCCCGCGCCGGCATGCAACGACGAATTCCGTTATGATGCTGCGATGCGGCATCGAGGATGTCGCAATGCGGCGTCGACAGCCAGTCTCTTCGCCGCGCCTTCACGGCACCGGCCGTTCCAGAAGTCTCAACCCTGTTCCCGTCTGCCCGCGACTGGCGTCGCAACCGGAAAGCGCCGAAGGCGCCACCCGTTGACCGAGGCCGATGTCGTTGGAGAGTCATGTCCTTTGCTTCACTGGGCTTGTCCGAAGCCCTCGTCCGTGCCGTTGCCGATCGCGGCTACGATTCCCCCACCCCGATCCAGGTGCAGGCGATTCCCGCGGTGCTCCGTGGCGGTGACCTGCTGGCCGGCGCGCAGACCGGTACCGGCAAGACCGCCGGTTTCGTGCTGCCGATCCTGCAGCGCCTGGCCACGAGCGCGCCGCGCCGCGCGGCCGCGGGCGGCGTGCGCCCGATCCGGGCACTGATCCTCACGCCCACGCGCGAGCTCGCCGCGCAGGTCGAGGAGAGCGTGGTCGCCTACGCGAAATACCTGAAGCTGTCGTCGGCGGTGGTGTTCGGCGGCGTCAACATCAACCCGCAGATCGACCGGTTGCGGCGCGGCGTCGACATTCTCGTGGCCACGCCCGGCCGCCTGCTCGACCATGCGGGCCAGCGCACCGTGGACCTGTCGGGCATCGAAGTGCTGGTGCTCGACGAGGCCGATCGCATGCTCGACATGGGCTTCATCCACGACATCCGTCGCGTGCTGAAGCTGCTGCCGGCGCAGCGCCAGAACCTGCTGTTCTCGGCCACCT
>JAHDYE010000375.1 GCA_023383035.1 Burkholderiaceae bacterium
CGTGATGCGCCGCTACGGCGTCGAAAACCCGTACGAACAGCTGAAGGCGCTCACGCGGGGCAAGGCGATCACGCCCGAGGCGCTGGCGGCGTTCGTCGAGCAGCTGCCGATCCCGGCCGAGGCCAGGCAGCGGCTGAAGGCGCTGACGCCGGCCGACTATATCGGTAAGGCCGCGGAGCTGGCGCGACGAATCTGAGTTTTGCCGACGGGCGCATCGGGCGCCCGTTGTTCATCGGGGAGGGAATCGATCAATGACCGGAAAAGCCGTAATTGCTCTGGGCGCCGCAGCACTCGCCACGGGCCTGCTGTCCGCCGCGCCGGCGATGGCGCAGTTCGCGAAGGCCGAGGATGCCGTCAAGTATCGCCAGTCGTCGTTCACGCTGATGTCGAACCACATGGGTCGACTGGCCGCGATGGTCAAGGGCGAGCGGCCGTTCGACGCGGCGGCGGCGCAGGACTCGGCGCGCGTCATCGACGCGGTGGCCAAGCTGCCGTGGGAAGCGTTCGTTCCGGGTTCCGAGAAGGTCCAGAGCGGCGCCAAGCCCGAACTGTTCGCCAATCCGGCCGACGTGAAGATGCTGTCCGAGCGCCTGAACGGCGAGACCGCCAAGCTGGTGGCGGCGGCCGGCAGCCTCGATTCGCTGCGTTCCCAGGTCGGCGCGACCGGTGCCGCCTGCAAGGCCTGTCACGACAAGTACCGCAACCGCTGAGCGCCGATGACGTCTGCCCGCCGCACCGCGGGCGGGAGGCTTCAGGCCACGCGCGTCACCAGGCCCCACACCGCCGCGGCGCTGACCGCCAGGATCACCAGCGCGCGCAGCCGTTCGCGCGGGCCGTCGGCGGCCGGTGGCGCGTCTGCCGCGGATTCCCCGATCGTCTTGTCGCCCACGATCATCGGGCGCACCAGCGGCTGCCTGCGTACCCAGCTGTACCAGGCGATCGCCGCCAGGTGCAGCACGACCAGCGCGATCACGACGAAACGGTTGACCTCGTGCACGGCGGTCAGCCAGTTGCTGGTGGCGTTCGACACCAGCGCTTTCAGCGGCCCGTCCCACATGATGTCGTCGGTGGCGAACAGGCCGGTGCCGACCTGCACGCCGAGCGCCAGCAGCAGCGCGTAGACCGAGAACGCGCCGAGCGGAGTGTGGCCCGGCCCCTGACCGCTGCCGCCGCGCAGGTAACGCAGCGCCGCCCACGGGCTGGGCGGAAAGCTGTGGAAACGCGCGTAGCGCGGGCCGACGAACCCCCACGCGAAACGGAACAGCAGCAACGCGAGGATCGCGTAGCCGAAGCGGAAATGCCAGCCGACCGCGTTGCCGCCCAGGTTCACCGATACCAGCGAGCCGATGATGCAGGCGGCCAGCGACCAGTGGAACAGCCGCGTGGGCAGGTCCCACACACGGATCTTGCGGGCGGAGGGAGCATCGTTGCGCATGGATCGGGGCGGCCGTGCGTTCAGGGCAGCTCGGGCTGTCCGTCGTCCTTCTTCTTCACCGGCTTGACCAGGTCCTCGCGCTTGACGCCCAGCCACATCGCGATCGCCGCGGCGACGAACACCGACGAGTAGATGCCGAACAGGATGCCGATGGTGAGCGCCATCGCGAAGTAGTGCAGCGTGGCGCCGCCGAAGATCAGCATGGACAACACCATGATCTGCGTCGATCCGTGCGTGATGATGGTGCGCGAGATCGTGCTGGTGATGGCCTTGTCGATGATCTCGGGCGTGCTCGCCTTGCGGATCTTGCGGAAGTATTCGCGGATGCGATCGAAGATGATCACCGACTCGTTGACCGAGTAGCCGAGCACCGCCAGCACCGCGGCCAGCACCGCCAGCGAGAACTCCCACTGGAAGAAGGCGAAGAAGCCCAGGATGATCACCACGTCGTGCATGTTGGCGATGATCGCCGCCACCGCGAACTTCCACTCGAAGCGGATCGCCAGGTAGATGATGATGCCGACGATCACGAACAGCAGCGCCATGGCGCCGTCGGTGAACAGCTCGCGGCCCACCTGCGGGCCGACGAACTCCACGCGCCGCAGCTCGGCGCCCGCGTCGGCGGCCTTCAGCGCGGCCATCACCTGCTCGCTCTGCGCCGCCGAGCTCTGGCCGGCCTCACGCAGCGGCAGCCGGATCATCACGTCGTGCGAGGTGCCGAAGTTCTGCACCAGCACGTCGGTATAGCCGAGCGCGCCGACCGTCCCGCGGATCTTCTCCAGGTCGGCGCTCTGCGCGTAGCTGACTTCCATCACCGTGCCGCCGGTGAACTCGATCGACAGGTGCAGGCCGCGCGTGGCGAGGAAGAACACCGCCAGCACGAACGTGACGACGGAGATCGCGTTCAGCACCTTGGCATGGCGCATGAACGGGATGTCGCGGCTGATCCGGAAGAATTCCATCTGTTCGGCTGCCCGTTGCGACGCGCGTCAGGTTGCGGAGCCGGGCTTCCACACCTGCCCGATCGAGATCTTCGACAGCTTGCGCCGCCGCCCGTACCACAGGTTGACCAGGCCGCGCGAGAAGAACACCGCCGAGAACATCGAGGTGAGCAGCCCCAGGCAATGCACGACCGCGAAGCCGCGCACCGGGCCGGAGCCGAAGATCAGCAGCGCCAGGCCGGCGATCAGCGACGTGACGTTGGAGTCGAGAATGGTGGCCCAGGCCCGTTCGTAGCCGGCGGCGATCGCCGCCTGCGGGGTGGCGCCGTTGCGCAGCTCCTCGCGCACGCGCTCGTTGATCAGCACGTTGGCGTCGATCGCCATG
>JAHDYE010000376.1 GCA_023383035.1 Burkholderiaceae bacterium
GCGCGAATCGCTGATGCTCACGCTCGACCAGAGCATCGTCGACATGCAGTTCACCGTGCAGTACCGCGTCGCCGACGGGAAGGACTACCTGTTCAACAACGATTTCGGGCCGGTGCCCGAGGAAATCGTGCGCCAGAGCGCCGAGACGTCGATGCGCGAGGTCGTGGGGCGCACCGGTGTCGACCAGGTGCTCTACGAGGAGAAGGAGCAGGTGGCGCAGGCCGCGCGCAAGCAGATCCAGGCGCTGCTCGACCTGTACGGCACCGGCATCTCGGTGGTCGACGTGACGATCCAGCAGGTGCAGCCGCCCGAGCAGGTACAGGCGGCCTTCGAGGACGCCAACAAGGCGGCGCAGGATCGCGAGCGGCTGATCAACGAGGGGCGCGCCTACGCCAACGACGTCATTCCCAAGGCGCGCGGTACCGCCGCGCGGCTGATGCAGGAAGCCGACGGCTACCGGCAGCGCGTGATCGCCTCCGCCGAAGGCGACACCAGCCGCTTCCGCCAGGTGCTCACCGAGTACGCGAAGGCGCCGCAGGTCACGCGCGATCGCATGTACCTGGAAGCGATGCAGGAGGTGTTCTCCAATACCAGCAAGGTCTACCTCGATTCGCGCGCCGGCGGCAACCTGCTGTACCTGCCGCTCGACCGGCTGATGCAGCAGGCCGGCGCCGATGCGGCGCGCGCGTCGCAGCCTGCGCCGGCAGCGCCGCCGGCGGCCGATCCGCCGGCCGGCACGCGCACCGACGGGCTGCGCAGCCGCGAGCGCGACAGCCGCTGACGCTTCGCCCGACGAGAGACCGATCATGCAGAGAATCTTCCCCGTCCTGGTCGGCGCGCTGCTCGCGCTGTTCCTGTTCATGGCCTGCGTGTTCGTGGTCGACCAGCGCCAGTTCGCGGTCGTCTACGCGCTCGGCGAGATCCGCCAGGTGATCGACAAGCCCGGGCTGTACTTCAAGCTGCCGCCGCCGTTCCAGAACGTCGTCTACTACGACAAGCGCATCACGTCCGAGAAGCTCAACGTGATGATCGACACCTTCGTGAAGTGGCGCATCATCGACACGCCCGCGTACATCCGCTCGGTGGCGGGCAGCCAGCAGATCGCGGTCGACCGCATCAATCGCAGCCTGCGCGATGCGCTGAACAACGAGGTCGCGCGCCGCACCGTGGCCGACATGATCTCCGGCGCGCGCGCGCAGGTCGTCGAGAACGTGCGCGCCAAGGTCGACGACGACTCGCGCCAGATCGGCGTACAGATCATCGACGTGCGCCTGAAGCGGGTCGACTTCGCGCCCGAGGTGTCCGAGCGCGTATTCGCCCGCATGGAGTCGGAGCGCAAGCAGGTGGCCAACGAGCGGCGCGCCACCGGCGCGGCCGAATCGGAGAAGATCCGCGCCGACGCCGACCGCCAGCGCGAGGTGATCCTCGCCGAAGCCTACCGCGATGCGCAGCTGATCAAGGGCGAAGGCGACGCGAAGGCGGCCGGCCTGTTCGCGGCGGCGTTCGGCCAGAACCCCGACTTCGCGCGGTTCTATCGCAGTCTCGAGGCGTACCGCGGGTCGTTCCGCACGCGCAGCGACGTGATGGTGCTCGATCCGTCGTCCGAGTTCTTCAGGTACTTCGGGGCGCCGGCCGACCGGCCGCGCTGAAGCCGCACGGCGCGTCACCGGCGTGGGGCTCGACGACTGGGTCAGGGCGATCGGCCTGGTGCTGATCCTCGAGGGTGCGATGCCGCTGCTGGCGCCGGGGCGCTGGCGCGAGGTGTTCATGCAGGTGGCGCAGCTGCGCGACGGGCAGATCCGCTTCGTCGGCTTCGGCGCCGCGCTGCTCGGGGCCGTGCTGCTGCTGTTCAGCTGAGCCGCGCTTCGCGGCATGGTGCGGCGCTCCGCGGCGCCGCGGACAGGCTATACAATGCAAAGTTTTGCCGTCGGCGCCGGCCGCGCCCTGTCACGTGCCGCGCCGGATCCGAGCGAGCCGAGAGCCGAGCCGAGGAAGGCCATGCGCTGGTTGCTGCCCGAGAACATCGCCGACGTCCTGCCGTCGGAGGCCCGACGCATCGAGGAGCTGCGCCGGCGGCTGCTCGACCTGTATCGTTCCTATGGCTACGAGCTGGTCATGCCGCCGCTGATCGAGCACCTCGATTCGCTGCTGACCGGCTCGGGCAGCGACCTCGCGCTGCGCACCTTCCAGCTGGTCGACCAGCTTTCGGGCCGCACGCTGGGCGTGCGCGCCGACATGACGCCGCAGGTGGCGCGCATCGACGCGCACCTGCTCAATCGCGAAGGCATCACCCGCCTGTGCTATGCCGGCTCGGTGCTGCACACGCGCCCGCAGGGGTTGTTCGCCACGCGCGAGCCCATCCATGCCGGCGCCGAGCTGTACGGGCACGCCGGCGTCGAGGCCGATCTCGAAGCGATCGACCTGCTGGTGCGCTCGCTCGCGGTTGCCGGTGTGACGAGCGTACGCATCGACCTGTGCCACGCGGCGATCGTCCCGGCGCTGCTCGCGCTGAACGGCGGCGTCGGGGAGCTCGACGTCGAGACGCTGTACGCGCTGCTGCGGGGCAAGGACGTGCCGGGGCTGGCCGACTGGCTGCGCGGCGCGCCGGCGCCGCTGCGCGACGCGCTGCAGGCGCTGCCGCGGCTGCACGGACGGGTGTCGGACGACGCGCCGCTCGCGCGCGCGCGCGCCGCGCTGCCGCGCACCGCGCCGGTGACGGCCGCGCTCGATCAGCTCGAGCGGCTGTGCGCGTCGCCGCTGT
>JAHDYE010000377.1 GCA_023383035.1 Burkholderiaceae bacterium
TGCCGTAGATCACTGCTGCCAGCCCGCAGGCCAGGGCCAGCCACAGACCTGCCGTGGTCGCAGTCATGAGAGAACCTCCATCCGTATTGCTCGGTGTTTGAAGACGAAAATGACGGGAGAATGGCGAGAAAAGGGATCGTTGCCGGATCGGTGCGGGCGAGAGTTTACTTGAGTGCCTCGAACGCGCGTGCAGAGATCTCGTCCACGCCGCCCAGGCCCGAGATGCGCCGGTACGCGGGCGCTGCCCGATCGCCCGAGGCCGCCCACTGCATGTAGTAGTCGATCAGCGGGCGCGTCTGCGAGTGGTACACGGCCAGGCGCTTGCGCACCGTGTCTTCGCGATCGTCGTCGCGCTGGATCAGCGGTTCGCCGGTGACGTCGTCGCGTCCCGCCACCTTCGGAGGATTGAAGCTCACGTGGTAGGTGCGCCCGCTGGCCAGGTGCACGCGCCGACCGCTCATGCGCGCGATGATCTCGTGGTCGGGCACGTCGATCTCGAGCACGTAGTCGATGGGCACGCCCGCCGAGCGCATCGCCTCGGCCTGCGGAATGGTGCGCGGGAATCCGTCGAACAGGTAGCCGGGGCGGCAGTCGGGCTGCCGCAGCCGCTCGGTGACCAGCCCGATGATCACGTCGTCGGGCACCAGCGCGCCCGCATCCATCACCTTCTTCGCAGCCATGCCGACCGGCGTGCCCGCCTTGATCGCCGCGCGCAGCATGTCGCCGGTGGAGATCTGCGGAATGCCGAATCGGCTGGTGATGAACCCGGCCTGAGTGCCTTTGCCGGCACCGGGCGGGCCGAGGAGTATCAAGCGCATGGGTCGTGCGGGTAGATCGGGACGATGGAGGATGCGACGACAAGTGTCCCGACAGCCCGATCGACTGGCAAGGACGAACCGGGCGCGATGCGGGCCGGGCGCCGCCTGCAAAACCCGCGAAGCCTACCGTCAAAACCGCTGGTCGGTCAATTCGCGGCGTACGCGGGCGAGGTCGGCGGGCGTGTCGACGCCGGGCGGAGGCGCTTCGGGCGTCACGAGCACGGCGATGCGATGGCCGTGCCACAGCGCGCGCAGCTGCTCGAGCGACTCGAGGCCTTCGAGCGGCGAGCGGGCCAGTTTCGGATAGGCGTCGAGGAACCCGGCGCGATACGCATACAGCCCGATGTGGCGCAGCGGCAGGCCGGCGGCGCGCAGCCCTTCGGGCAGCCGGGTCGCGAGCCGGCCGGGAAAGCCGGCCATCGCGTCGCGCTCGAACGGCACCGGCGCGCGCGAGAAATACAACGCGCGCCCGGCACGGTCGCACACCACCTTGACCACGTTGGGGTCGAGGAAGTGCGCGACGTCGTCGATCGGATGCGCCGCGGTCGCCATCGCGCAGTCCGCCGACGCCGCCAGATGCGCGGCCACCGCCCGCACCAGTTGCGGCGGGATCAGCGGCTCGTCGCCCTGCACGTTGACCACGATGCGCTGCTCGTTCAGCCCGAGCCGACGCGCCGCCTCGGCCAGCCGGTCGGTGCCCGACGGGTGATCGGCACGCGTGAGCACGGCCTCGAAGCCGGCTGCCGCCACGACGTCGGCGATGCGCTGCGAATCGGTGGCCACGGCCACGCGCGCGGCACCGGCCTGGGCCGCGCGCTCGGCCACCCGCACCACCATCGGCTTGCCCGCGAGGTCGGCGAGCGGCTTGTCGGGCAGCCGGGTCGAGGCGAGACGGGCCGGGATCAGCGCGACGAAGTCGATCGACATCGCCGGCCGTCAGTCGACGTCGTCGAGCTTGCGCGCTTCGTCGACCAGCATCACCGGGATGCCGTCGCGCACCGGGAACGCGAGCCGGTCGGCGCGACAGATCAGCTCGGACTGCGCAGCAGCGCCGCCGCCATTCGATACCGCCGCGGGGGGGGGGGCCCCCGCCCCAGCCGCGGGTGGCCCCGGGGGGGGGGCCCCGCCCCCCCCCGGGTGGGGGGGGGGGGGGGGGGGCCCGGTCAGGTTCGGGGTCGGGCTGGGGACGCCGGTGCTGCAGCGGACCCTTGCACAGCGGGCACACCAGGATTTCGAGCAAGCGTGCGTCCACGGATCGCCTCGGTCAGCCAGTTGATCAGTTCGGGATCGGGAACCGCGCGCACTTCGAGTGCCCAGCAGCGGTCGTCGGCCCACGCGGCGCATTTTACGGCGTCCTTCGTGGTCATCACGATCAGCGCCGCCGGCAGCGCATCCAGTTGCTCGCGGCCCAGGCGCGCGTGATCGCCCGGCGCGATGCAGTGCGGCTGCAGGCCCAGCGCGCGCAGCGTCGCGAAGAAGCGCTGCGGCGCCGCGGTGCCGGCGATGGCCGCCAGCGAGCGGCCCGCGGCGTGCCGCGCGAACGCCCGTGCGGCGATCGGCGCGGCGCGACCGTTGACCGCGACGAAGCGCAGGGCTTCGATCCGGAAGCGGTACTGGCGCGGATGCGGCAGCGGTGCGGTCGCATCGCCGTTGAGCACCAGCGCGTCCATCGAGCGCACGTCTTCGGGCGGCGCGCGCAGCGGTCCGGCCGGCAGCAGCAGGCCGCTGCCGAAGCCGCGCTCGTCGATGACGACCAGCTCGATGTCGCGCGCCAGCCCGGCGTGCTGCAGTCCGTCGTCCGACACGATGAGATCGAGCCCCGGATGGGCCTCGTGCAGCAGCGCCACCGCTTCGGCGCGCCGGCGCGCTGCCGCCACCGGCAGGCCGGTGGACTGCGCGAGCAGCAGCGCCTCGTCGCCCGCCGAGGC
>JAHDYE010000378.1 GCA_023383035.1 Burkholderiaceae bacterium
CAATCCGCGCATCGCCACCGACCAGGATTTCGCCGCGATCGAGTCGGTGGTCGGGCACGAGTATTTCCACAACTGGACCGGCAACCGCGTGACCTGCCGCGACTGGTTCCAGCTCACGCTGAAGGAAGGCCTCACGGTCTTTCGCGACCAGGAGTTCTCGGCCGACGTGCTGGCGGCGCGCAGCGCCACGCCGGCGGCAGCGGCGAGCGCACGCGCGGTCAAGCGCATCGAGGACGTGCGCGTGCTGCGCGCGGCGCAGTTCCCCGAGGACGCCGGCCCGATGGCGCACCCGATCCGCCCCGACAGCTACCAGGAGATCAACAACTTCTACACCGTCACCGTGTACGAGAAGGGCGCCGAGGTGATCCGCATGCTGCAGACGCTGGTCGGGCGCGAAGGCTTTCGCCGCGGCATGGACCTGTACTTCCGGCGCCACGACGGGCAGGCGGTCACCTGCGACGACTTCGTGGCGGCGATCGGCGACGCCAACGGCATCGCGCTGACGCAGTTCGGCCGCTGGTATTCGCAGGCCGGCACGCCGCGCGTGAGCGCACGCGGCAGCTACGACGCGCGCTCGGGCCGCTACCTGCTCGAGCTGGAACAGCACTGCCCGCCCTCGCCCGGCCAGCCGATGAAGGCACCGTTTCACATCCCGTTCGCGGTCGGGCTGGTCGGCCGCGACGGCGCCGACTGCGCGCTGCGCATCTCGGAGCAGCGCAACGGCGCCTTTCATCCGGTCGCGCCGCGCGCCGAGGACGGCGCGGACGGACATAGCGCGGTGCTCGAGCTCACCGCGGGGCGCCACGTGTTCGCGTTCGACGGCCTGGCCGCGGCGCCGATTCCGTCGCTCGGGCGCAACTTCTCGGCGCCGGTGGTGATCGAGTTCGACTCCGACGACACGCAGCTCGCGTTCCTGGCCGCGCACGACAGCGACCCGTTCAATCGCTGGGAAGCCGCGCAGCGGCTGGCGGTCGACTGCGTGCTGGCGATCGTCGACGGCGCCGAGCCGGCGCAACGCTGCGCGCCGCTGGCCGAAGCACTGGGCCGGCTGCTGGCCGACGCGTCGCTCGACCCGGCGTTTCGCGATCAGGTGCTGGTGCTCCCTTCGGAGGGATTCATCGCCGAACAGTTGCCGGTGGTCGATCCGGTGGCGTTGCGCGAGGCACGCAACGCGCTGCGCCGCTGCGTGGCCGACGCGCTGTCCGACGCCTGGCAGCCGGCCTGGGCAGCGCTGCACGATGACGCGCCCTACGCACCCGAACCCGCCGCGGCGGGGCGACGCGCGCTGAAGAATACCGTGCTCGCCTGGTGGGTCGAGACCCAGTCGCCGCAGGCCATCGCCGCGGCCGCCGGGCAGTTCGAGCGCACCGACAACATGACCGACCGCGCCGGCGCGCTGCAGGCGCTGCTGCGCACGCCGGCGCCCCAGCGCGAGGCGGCGCTCGGGCGCTTCGCCCAGATGTTCGCCGGCGAGCCGCTGGTGCTCGACAAGTGGTTCTCGATGCAGGCGACGATGCACCGCCACGCGGGCGACGTGCCGGTGATCGAACGGGTGCGTGCGCTGCTCGCCCATCCGGCGTTCTCCGCGCGCAACCCCAACCGCGTGCGCGCGCTGGTAGGCAGCTTCTGCAACGGCAACCTGGCCGAGTTCCACGCCGCCGACGGCTCGGGCTACGCGTTCTGGCGCGAGCAGGTGCTCGCGATCGACGCGATCAACCCGCAAGTGGCGGCGCGCCTGGCGCGCGCGCTCGATCGCTGGCGCAAGTTCACGCCCGCGCGCCAGGCCGCGATGCGCGCCGCGCTCGAGCAGGTGGCGGCGCACGAGCCGTTGTCGGCCGACGTGCGCGAGATCGTCGACAAGGCGCTCGCCGCCTGAACCTTCGCCGAACAGGAGCCCTCATGACTTCCCGCGTCAGCCTCACCCAGTACCTGGTCGAAAAACAGCGCGAAAAGGGCCTGATCCCGGCCGAGCTGCGCCTGCTGCTCGAAGTGGTGGCACGCGCCTGCAAGCGCATCGGCTACGCCGTGTCGCGCGGCGCGATCGACGGCGTGCTCGGCGAAGCCGGTTCGTCGAACGTGCAGGGCGAGGTGCAGAAGAAGCTCGATGTGATCGCCAACGAGGCGCTGCTCGAGGCCAACGAATGGGGCGGCAACCTCGCGGCCATGGCCTCCGAGGAAATGGACCACCCGTACGAGATCCCGAACCGCTATCCGAAGGGCGAGTTCCTGCTGCTGTTCGACCCGCTCGACGGCTCCTCCAACATCGACGTCAACGTCTCGATCGGCACCATCTTCTCGGTGCTGCGGCTGCCCGAGGGCGTGGCCGAGCCGCGCGAGGAGCATTTCCTGCAGCCCGGCACGCGCCAGGTGGCCGCCGGCTACGCGGTGTACGGCCCCTCCACGCTGCTGGTGCTCACGGTGGGCGACGGCGTGGCCTGCTTCACGCTCGACAAGGAGATCGGCAGCTGGTGGCTCACGGTCGAGCGCATGCACGTTCCGGAGCACACGCGCGAGTTCGCGATCAACGCGTCGAACGCACGCCACTGGCACCCGCCGGTCAAGCGCTACGTCGACGAACTGCTCGCCGGGCGCGAAGGCCCGCGCGGCGTCGATTTCAACATGCGCTGGGTCGCGTCGATGGTCGCCGACGTGCACCGCATCCTGTGCCGCGGCGGAATCTTCATGTACCCGCGCGACAACCGCGATCCCGGCAAGCCGGGCAAGCTGCGCCTGCTCTACGAGG
>JAHDYE010000379.1:0-2183 GCA_023383035.1 Burkholderiaceae bacterium
AACCCGATCGGAGTTTGTCATGTCCGTCACCATGCGGCAAATGCTCGAGGCCGGAGTTCATTTCGGCCACCAGACGCGGTTCTGGAACCCGCGGATGGCCCCGTACATCTACGGCCACCGCAACCGCATCCACATCTTCAACCTCGAGAAGACCCTGGTCATGTACCAGGATGCGATGAAATACCTGCGCCAGCTCGCGGCCAACCGCGGCACCGTGCTGTTCGTCGGTACCAAGCGCCAGGCGCGCGAGATCCTCGCCGAGGAGGCCGCACGCGCCGGCATGCCGTACGTCGACCAGCGCTGGCTCGGCGGCATGCTCACCAACTTCAAGACGGTCAAGACCTCGATCAAGCGCCTGAAGGACATGGAGACCACCGTGTCCGAGGGCGGCATCGAGCGTATGTCGAAGAAGGAATCGCTGATGTTCGGGCGCGAGCTCGACAAGCTGCACAAGAGCCTGGGCGGCATCAAGGAAATGGGCGGCCTGCCCGACGCGATCTTCCTGATCGACGTGGGCTACCACAAGATCGCCGTGACCGAGGCGGTCAAGCTGGGCATTCCGATCGTCGCGGTGGTCGACAGCAACCACTCGCCCGAAGGCATCGATCACGTGATTCCCGGCAACGACGACTCGGGCAAGGCGATCCGCCTGTACGCGCGCGGTGCCGCCGACGCGATCCTCGAAGGGCGCGCCGCGGCGCTGCAGGACGTGGTCAAGGCTGCCGCCGACGACGAGGAGTTCGTCGAGGTCGACGGCGAGGAAGCCTGAGCAACGGATTCGAGGAGCAGCACGATGGCAGAGATCACCGCGAGCATGGTGAAGGAACTGCGCGAGAAGACCGACGCGCCGATGATGGAGTGCAAGAAGGCGCTCGCCGAGGCGGGCGGCGATCTCGCCCGGGCCGAGGAGATCCTGCGGGTCAAGCTCGGCAACAAGGCGAGCAGGGCGGCCACCCGTGTCACCGCCGAGGGCGTCGTGGGCATCTGGCTGTCCGACGACCGCAAGCTCGGCGCGATCGTCGAAGTGAACTGCGAGACCGACTTCGTTGCCCGCAACGACGACTTCCTGGCCTTCGTGCGCGAGCTGGCCGAGCTGGTCGCCCGGCGCGATCCGGCCGACGTGGCGGCGCTGTCGGCGCTGCCGATGGGCGAGGCCACCGTGGAGACGACGCGTTCGGCGCTGGTGGGGCGCATCGGCGAGAACATGAGCATCCGGCGCTTTGCGCGCATCCCGGCCGAAGGCCGGCTGTCCAGCTACGTGCACGGCGGCTCGAAGATCGGCGTGCTGATCGACGTCGACGGCGGCGACGAGGCGCTTGCCAAGGACTTGGCCATGCACATCGCCGCCGGCAAGCCGAAGGCGCTGTCGAAAGAGGGCGTGCCGGCGGCCGACGTCGAGCGCGAGCGCTCGATCGCCACCCAGAAGGCGGCCGAATCGGGCAAGCCGGCCGAGATCGTCGCGAAGATGGTCGAGGGCACGGTCCAGAAGTACCTGAAGGAGGTTACGCTGCTGGGCCAGCCCTTCGTCAAGGACGACAAGCTCACCGTCGAGCAGCTGCTGAAGCAGCGCGGCGCCCGGGTCGCGCGTTTCGAGCTGTACGTGGTCGGCGAGGGCATCGAGAAGAAGCAGTCCGACTTCGCCGCCGAAGTCGCTGCGCAGGCGGCTGCAGCCGCCGGACGGTGACAGCGCCCGGCTCGAAAAAGCCCCATAATCCCGGGCGGCGCGGCCTCGATGCGATTCCGCATGGCCGCTCCGATCAGGAGGGTGCGTGAGTTCGAATGACAGCCTGGCGCGCGCGAGCGGGGCGCCATCGACATCCGCGCCGGCGTACCGCCGCGTGCTGCTGAAGCTCTCCGGCGAAGCGCTGATGGGCGAGGAGCCCTACGGGATCGACCGCGCGACGATCGAGCGCATGGCCGGCGAGATCGCCGACGTGGTCGCGATGGGGGTCGAGCTGGCGATCGTCATCGGCGGCGGCAACATCTTCCGCGGGGTCGCCGGCGGAGCCGCCGGCATGGATCGCGCTACCGCCGACTACATGGGCATGCTGGCCACCGTCATGAACTCGCTGGCGCTGCAGGACGCGCTGCGCCAGCGCGGCGTGGCCGCCCGCGTGCAGTCGGCGCTGAAGATCGAGCAGGTGGTCGAGTCCTACATCCGCCCCAAGGCGCTGCGCTACCTC
>JAHDYE010000379.1:2193-2733 GCA_023383035.1 Burkholderiaceae bacterium
GCCCGCCACCTGAAGGTGATGGACGCGACCGCGTTCGCGCTGTGCCGCGACCAGAAGCTGCCGATCAAGGTGTTTTCCATCCTCGACGAAGGCGCGCTGCGCCGGGCGGTGAGCGGCGACGAGGAGGGCACGCTGGTCCATGTCTGAACGCGTCGGCGCGTGCGGGCGCGGATCCGGGCCGGTTCATATTGCGGAGGGAGCATGAGCATCGCCGAAGTGAGGCAGTCGGCCGAGCAGAAGATGCAGCGCTCGATCGAGTCGCTCAAGACCAGTCTCGCGAAAGTGCGCACCGGCCGGGCGCACGCCGGGCTGCTCGACCACATCATGGTCGACTACTACGGCAGCATGGTGCCGATCGGCCAGGTGGCCAACGTCACGGTCCAGGACGCGCGCACGCTCGCGGTGCAGCCCTGGGAGAAGAAGATGGTGCAGGTGGTGGACAAGGCGATCCGCGAGTCCGACCTGGGCCTGAATCCGGCCACCAGCGGCGACCTGATCCGCGTGCCGATGCCGCCGCTGTCCGAGGAGCGCCGGCGCGAG
>JAHDYE010000380.1 GCA_023383035.1 Burkholderiaceae bacterium
TGCTTGACGCACGGGCGCGTGATCCCCACCGTGTCGCACTCCTGGAACGCGTCCTCGCCGATCGCGTGCGTGGGCACCTGCCCGGTGATGACCACCATCGGCACCGAATCCATGTAGGCGGTGGCGATGCCGGTGACCGCGTTGGTCACGCCCGGCCCGCTGGTGACCAGGCATACGCCCACCTTCTGCGTGGAACGCGAGTACGCGTCGGCCGCATGCACCGCCGCCTGCTCGTGCCGCACCAGGATGTGCTTGATGCGCTCCTGGTTGAAGATCGCGTCGTAGATATAGAGAACGGCGCCGCCGGGATAGCCGAAGACGTGCTCGACGCCTTCCTCCTGCAGACAGCGCACGACGATTTCCGCGCCTGTGATTTCCATCGGATGTGAGTCCTTTCAAGTCCAGGGAGCCCGCCCGCCGGCGCCATGGCCAGGTAGCCACGACGCAGGCCTCGGCACGGGGCCTGCGAGATTGATCGGATGCGCCTGTACGCCTCTCGTGAAGGCGCCTCGGCACACTGCGCGTCTTGTGCAGGGTCCGGCTGGTTGGCCGTGGGTGCAAAGACAACGCCCCCGTCCGCACTGATCACCGAAGCAACCAGCGTGAAAGGAGGCGCATCAGGGGTAAGCGGGCAGCATACTGCAGCGCAACAGCATGGGTCAAGGCCGCACAGGAGCGCCCCCACAGCCGGGACCGGCTCCCCGGTTCCTTCTGCTAGCATGCGCAGTCGCCATCTTCGCCAGTCCGCCGCCCCCCATTCCGAATGGCCACCCGGCAGGAATTGTCCGATTTCCTCGCCGCGGCCGAGCGCCGAGCATTCAAGCAGGCGGTCTACGCGGTCCGTGACCAGGAAGTCGCCCTCGACGTCGTCCAGGACGCGATGCTCAAGCTCGCCACCCGCTACGCGGAGCGTCCGACCGACGAGCTGCCGCTGCTGTTCCAGCGTATCCTGCAGAACGCGATCACCGACCATTTCCGCCGCCAGAGGGTGCGCAACCTCTGGACCACGCCGCTGTCGGCGCTGGCCGGCGTCGACGACGACGAAAGCGGTGAGCGCGACATCCTCGAAGCGCTCGAGGCGCAGCCCGACAGCCCCGGGGCGGCCACCGGCGGCGCCGAACGGCTGGAGCGCGTCCAGCTGCTGGCGATCCTCGACGAAGAGATCGGCCGTCTTCCCCGACGTCAACGGGAGGCATTCCTGTTGCGTTACTGGGAGGATCTGAACGTGGCCGAGACCGCCGAAGCGATGGGCTGTTCCGAGGGAAGCGTCAAGACGCACTGCTCGCGAGCCGCCCACACCCTGGCCGAAGTGCTGCGGGCACGTGGAATAGCACCATGAACGAACAGCAGATCGCCCGTCTGGCCCGAGAGGCCCTCGACGAATCCATCGAACACCTGCCGTGGCGCGTCACCCACCGGCTCGCCAGCGGTCGCGAAGCGGCGCTGGCGCGGATGCCGAAGCGCCCGGAAACGGCCGTCGTCGCGTCCTCGGCCGAGGGCGGCCATCCGGTCCTCGTCCCCGCAACGCCCGGACATCCGCGCTTCGCGGGCGGTGGCGGCGGTCCGGACGGATGGCGGCGCCTGGCCGCCGGTATCGCGGCAGTCCTGATTCCGGCCCTGATCGTGGCCCTGGGGCTGCTCGGCATCGCCGAGTGGAACGACTGGCAGCGGGCCGACGACATCGCCGACCTCGAAGCGGCGGTGCTCACCGACGAGGTGCCGGTAGCTGCCTACGCCGACCGCGGCTTCGGGGTGTACCTGCGCAACGTCAGCGAGGGCGAGCGGCGATGAGCCGCCTGCAGCTGGCAGCGGCGACGTTCGCCGGCCTGTGCGTGGGCCTGGCGATGGCGCTCGGCCCGGCGCACGCCGACGAGCCTGCGTCGGCCCCGAGGGCTTCGCTGTTGCCGCTGGTCCAGCCGCTGTGGAGCGACCTGACGCCGGCGCAGCGCGAGGTGCTCGCGCCGTTCGAGAGCCAATGGAACGGCTGGTCGGCGCAGGACAAGCGCAGCTGGGTATCGCTCGCCAACCGGGTGCCGCGCATGAGCGCGCAGGCACGCGCGCGCGCCGAGGAGCGCATCACCGAGTGGGCCCAGCTCACGCCCGAACAGCGCCGCCTGGCCCGCCAGAACTACCGGCTCGCCAGGCGCCTGCCGCCCGAGCAGCGCCAGGCGGAGTGGGAACGCTATCAGGAGATGACGCCCGAGCAGCGCTCGGTGCTGCGCAATGCCGGCTGGACCAGCAACACCGCCGCGCGCCACGCCGGTGCCCATACCGGCCTGGCCAAGGAGGCGGCGCAGCCGCTGTCCGACTTCGGGCGCCGCCCCCCCGCCCGCTCCACGCCGTCGAAGCCGGGCCGGTTCTGATGCCGGGGTCGTGCGCCCCGGCCGCCGACCCGTGGCGCCGCCTGATGGGTGTGGCCTACGAGTCGATCATCCTGTTCGGCGTGATCTGGTTCGCCGACTACGCCTTCTCGGCGCTGACCCAGTTCCGCGGGCACCCGGGCGCGCTGCGCACCGCGTTCCAGCTGTTCACGCTGGGCGTGCTGGGCCTGTATTTCGTCTATTTCTGGAGCAACGGCCGGCGCTCGCTGCCGATGAAGACGCTGGCGCTGCAGCTGCAGGCGCGCGACGGAGGAGCGGTGTCGCGCGTGCGCGCGCTCGCGCGCTTCGGGGCGGCGACGCTGCTGGCGATCGGCGCCACGGCCGCCGGCTACTACCTGCA
>JAHDYE010000381.1 GCA_023383035.1 Burkholderiaceae bacterium
CGGCGCGACGCGGACGGCTTCTTCTACGTGACCGGACGCATCAAGGAGCTGATCATCAAGGGCGGCGAGAACATCGCGCCGCGCGAGATCGACGAGGTGCTGCTGCGCCATCCGGCCGTGGCCGACGCGGCCGCGGTCGGCGTGCCCGACCGGCACTACGGGCAGGAAATCCTCGCCTGCGTGATCGTGCGCCCGGGCCGGCACGCCTGCGACGAGGAATCGCTGCGCGAGGAGCTGCGCGCCTTCTGCACCACCCATCTCGGGCGCTACAAGACGCCCGGGCACATCCGCTTCGTCGACGAACTGCCGCGCGGTCCCTCGGGCAAGGTGCAGCGGCTCAAGCTGCTCGAGACCGTCTGGTTATGATTGCGGTTTTCCCCGGATCGGAAAACCCGCATGAGCAAGATCACGACGATGAAGGTCGAAGTCCGCTTCGGCGACTGCGACCCGGCCGGGATCGTGTTTTTTCCGCGCTATCACCGCTGGATGGATGCCGCGTCGCTGCACTTCTTCATGAGCTGCGGCGTGCCGCCCTGGCACGAGCTCGAACGCACCACCGGCATCATCGGCACCCCGCTGCTCGAGCACCACACGCGCTTCATGAAGAGCTCCACCTACGGCGAAACCCTGGAGATCACCACCACGGTGGAGGAATGGCGTCCGAAGGTATTCGTGCAGAAGCACGAAATCCGCCGCGGCGACGACCTGCTGTGCGAGAGCCGCGAAACGCGCGCCTTCTGCGTGCGCGACCCCGCCGACCGCGCCCGCATCCACGCGATACCGATCCCCGAGGACGTGCTCGCGCGCTGCCGCTGAGCCGCCCGGCCGCACTTCCGACAGGCTGCCCCGCCGGCGTTGCCCGGCGGCTCTGACTGGCGCCCCGCACGCCGGCGCCCCCCGGCGGATTCAGTCGTTGGCGACGCGCAGCGCGCCGGGTGCCGCGCGCGCCGCTCCCCTGTCTTCGCCGGTCCAGCGCCGGAACAGCCGGTGCTCGACGCCCACGTGGTCGAGCGCCTTGCCGATGCTCTGGTGCACGAGATCCATGATCGACGCCGGCCGGTGGTAGAAGGCCGGCATCGGCGGCAGGATCACCGCGCCGCAGTCGGCCGCCCGCGCCATCAGCTCGAGGTGTCCCTTGTGCAGCGGCGTCTCGCGCACCATCAGCACCAGCGGCCGGCGCTCCTTGAGCGTCACGTCGGCGGCACGCACCACCAGGTTGTAGGTGAACGAGTTGGCGATCGCCGACAGCGTCTTCACCGTGCACGGCGCGACGATCATGCCGCGCGTGCGAAACGAGCCGCTCGCCACCGCCGCGCCCACGTCCTTGTTCGGATAGACGACATCGGCCAGCGCGCGCACGTCCTCCAGCGTGTACTCGGTTTCGATCGCGAGGTTCATGCCGGCCGCTTCGCTGAGGATCAGGTGCGTGGGCTGTCCGAGCGCCTTGAGCACACGCAGCATCTCCACGCCGTAGATCACGCCGGTCGCGCCGGTGATCGCGACCACCAGCGGCAGGGCCGCTTCCTCGCGCGGCGGCGCCGTGCGCTCCTGCGGCAGGCCCTTTCGTTCGTCCGGCACCTTCCTCTCCTTCCTGTCTCGTGCGATTGCATCAGGCGTATTGCGCCGGTCCGAATTCATCGACCGATTCGAGCACGGCGAAACCCGCGTTCTCGAGCGCCCGTGCCACGGCCGTCACATCGTCGGCACGGAAACGCACGATGATACGACGCGCCGGATACGGCTCGCCGTCGTTCTCGTCGTGGCGCCCGACCGGATAGAGTCCGTGCAGCGTCGCGCCGGCCGCCTCGGCGGCCGCGACGATGCGTCCCAGCACTCCGGGGCCCAGCCGCACCGGCCCGAGCGTCACGCCGGCGCGCTGCTCCCAGGCACCCACGCAGTGCGCGGCGAGCTGGAAGATCTCGTTGGCCGAGATCACGCCGACCACGCGCTCGCCCTCCATGACCGGAAACTGCGCCACGCCCAGCTCCTGGCCGAGCCGCAGACAGTGCGCGATCGTGTCGCCGGCCTGCACGCTGGCCGGATTGCGCACCATGATATCGCGCACCTTCAACCGCGTGACGAAGAAGGCGAACTCGTCGGGATCCTGCGTGCGCAGCACGAACTGGCCCATGCGCAGCAGGTTCGCGCGCGTGACCAGGCCGCGCAGCCGCCCGCCGTCGACCACCGGCAGCGCATGCAGCCGGTGGTCGCTCAGCAGCCGCTTGGCTTCCGACACCAGCGTGTCGCCGGCGATCGTGATCGGTTCGGGCTGCATCCAGTTGCGCACCAGCATCGTCGTCCGCCTCGTCGTTTCTGTCGTCTCGCCCGCTCGTCCGGCGCCGCCTTCAGCCGGACAGTGCGACGGCCCGCGCCTGCGCGCGCTCGAACAGGCGCACGAACTCGTCGACCGCCACGCGCGCGAACTCCGGTGTGTACAGGTGCAGGTCCACTTCGCGCACGTGCGCCGGATCGTCGAGCCGCTCCTTCAGGCGCGTGACGAACGCCGCATCGGCAACCGGATCGTGGATCGGACGCCCCTGCCGGTCGAGCGACGACCAGCCCTGCAGCGGCACCAGGAACGTCCACGGGCCGGCGGCCCGGTTCAGCCGCTCGGCGAACACGTCGGCGGCCTGGCGCAGCTCCTCGGCGGTGGTGCGCACCTGCACGCGCAGCCGGTCCTGCACGTACTGCGGCCGGTCCTTCGTC
>JAHDYE010000382.1 GCA_023383035.1 Burkholderiaceae bacterium
GCCTTGCGCGCGGCCTCGCGCGCGCGCGCCGCGTCGACGATCTTGCCGCAGATGATCTTGGCGTCGATCGGCCGCTCGAGCAGGAACTCGTCGAGCGCCTTGGCAACGACTTCCTCGACCGCCGGGCGCGCCTCGGACGAGACCAGCTTCTCCTTGGTCTGGCTGGAGAACTTCGGATCGGCCATCTTGATCGACAGCACGCAGGCCAGGCCCTCGCGCATGTCGTCGCCGCCGGTCTCGACCTTGGCCTTCTTCGCCAGCTCGTTCTGCTCGATGTACTTGTTGATGATGCGCGTCATCGCCGCGCGCAGGCCGGTGAGGTGCGTGCCGCCATCCTTCTGCGGGATGTTGTTGGTGAAGCACAGCACCTGCTCGGTGTAGCCGTCGTTCCACTGCATGGCCACTTCGACGAACACGCGCTTGTGCTCGCCGCCGACCTCGACTTCGAGCTCGCCCGAGGTATGGAACACGTTGGGGTGGATGGTGGCCTTGGTCTTGTTGATGTACTCGACGAAGCCGCGCACGCCGCCCGAGAACGCGAAGTCTTCCTCCTTGCCCTGGCGCTGGTCGACCAGCCGGATGCGCACGCCGTTGTTCAGGAAGCTCAGCTCGCGCAGCCGCTTGCTGAGGATCTCGTAGTGGTACTCGACGTTGCCGAAGATGGCCTCGTCGGCCAGGAAGTGCACCTCGGTGCCGCGCAGCTGCGTATCGCCGGTGACGCGCATCGGCGAGACGTCGATGCCGTCGTGCAGCTCGACGACGCGATCGTTCACCGCGCCGTGCTGGAACTCCATGAAGTGCACCTTGCCGTCGCGCCGGATGGTCAGGCGCAGCCACTTCGACAGCGCGTTCACGCACGACACGCCCACGCCGTGCAGCCCGCCCGACACCTTGTAGCTGTTCTGGTTGAACTTGCCGCCGGCGTGCAGCTCGGTCATCGCGATCTCGGCGGCGCTGCGCTTGGGCTCGTGCTTGTCGTCCCACTTGATGCCGGTGGGAATGCCGCGGCCGTTGTCGAGCACCGAGATCGAGTTGTCGGTATGGATCGTGACGACGATCTCGTCGCAATACCCGGCGAGCGCCTCGTCGATGGAATTGTCGACGACCTCGAACACCATGTGGTGAAGCCCCGTGCCGTCGGAGGTGTCGCCGATGTACATGCCGGGGCGCTTGCGCACCGCTTCCAGCCCCTCGAGGATCTGGATCGAGGAAGAGTCGTACTGGTTGTTCGCGTCGGTCATTTCGTTGTGGTGCCTTGGCTCGGATCGCTCAGATGCGCATCGGCATCACGACGTACCTGAACTGCTCGTCGCCGGGCACGGTGAGCAGCGCGCTCGTGTTGGCGTCGCCGAAGTCGATCTGCACCGACTCGCTCTTCAGGTTGCCCAGCACGTCCTGCAGGTAGCTGACGTTGAAGCCGATCTCCAGGCCGTCGCCCGCGTAGTCGACCTCGATCTCCTCGACGGCCTCCTCCTGCTCGGCGTTGCTGGTCTGGATCTTCAGCGCGCCCGGCGCCAGCGTGAGCCGCACGCCCTTGAACTTGTCCGACGTGAGGATCGATGCGCGCGCGAGCGAGGCCGCGAGCACGTCGCGCGCCACGACGGCGCGCTTGGTGTAGCCGTGCGGAATGACGCGCTGGTAGTCGGGAAACTTGCCCTCGACCAGCTTGGAGACCATCTGCACTTCGCCGAAGCGCAGGCGCAGCTGGTTGCCGGAGACGTCGATCAGCACCGGCTCGTCGGAATCGGCCAGCAGCCGCTGCAGCTCGAGCACCGTCTTGCGCGGGATGATCACTTCCTGCCGGGCGAGCTCGGCGCCTTCGATCTCGGCCTCGCAGAAGGCCAGCCGGTGCCCGTCGGTGGCCACCACCTTCACGCGCGAGCCGTCGGTGACCAGCAGCAGGCCGTTCAGGTAGTAGCGGATGTCCTGCTGCGCCATCGCGAAGTGCACCATCTGGAACAGGTGCTTCAACTGCTTCTGCGGCAGCGAGAACGAGGCGCCGAACTGCTCGTTGACCGCCACCGTGGGGTATTCCTCGGCGGCGAGCGTCTGCAGCGCGAAGCGGCTCTTGCCGGCCTGGATGGTGGCGCGCTTGTTCTCGACCTTGATCGACACGTCGACGCCGTCGGGCAGCGAACGCAGGATGTCGAGCAGCTTGCGCGCCGATACGGTGGTGCCGCCGTCTTCCTTGCCGGCGCCGAGCTGCGCGGTGGTCTCGATCTGGATCTCGACGTCGGTGGCGAGGAACGACACGTTCTCGCCGGTCTTGCGCAACAGCACGTTGGCCAGGATGGGCAGCGTGTGCCGGCGCTCGACGATGCCGGTCACGGTTTGCAGGGGCTTCAGGATCGCATCGCGGTTGGCTTTGATGAACTGCATTGCTTTTATATTCCTGTTGCTGTTGTTGGATGTACGGGGCGCAACTCTGGGGACAACCCGCCCCGGCCGGCGCGGACGCTGGCTTTGCGGCGATTTCCGGCCTGTGGAAGATCCGCACCCGGGCCTGTGGACCCGGTGGAACAACCTCGAGCTGCCCGGTAAAGAGGCAGCTTGTTCACATTCGATCCAGCGGTTGTCCCGTGCTTGCCCACGATGCGCATGATGGAGGTCATCCGCGCAGCGTCTGGTCGAGCACGTGCAACTGGCGGTTCCACTCCTGGTCGTGCTGGCGCAGCTCGGCGATGCGCTTGACCGCGTGCATCA
>JAHDYE010000383.1 GCA_023383035.1 Burkholderiaceae bacterium
CTTCCTGCCCATCTTGCGCAGCAGGTTGCGCATGTTCATCGACACGTCGCCGAAATCGATGTCCACCGGGCACGGCGTCACGCATTTGTGACAGACGGTACAGTGGTCGGCCACATCGGAGAACTCGTCCCAGTGCCGCACCGACACGCCGCGCCGGGTCTGCTCCTCGTACAGGAACGCCTCGATCAGCAGCGACGTGGCGAGGATCTTGTTGCGCGGCGAATAGAGCAGGCTCGCGCGCGGCACGTGGGTGGCGCACACCGGCTTGCACTTGCCGCAGCGCAGGCAGTTCTTCACCGAATCGGCGATCGCGCCGATGTCGGACTCGTGCAGGATCAGCGATTCGGCGCCCATCAGCCCGAAGCTCGGCGTGTACGCGTTGCGCAGGTCGCCCGGCAGCGCCGGATCGTCGAGCAGCTTGCCGCGGTTGAAGTGCCCGTCCGGATCGATGCGCCGCTTGTAGGCGCGGAAGTCGGCCGTCTCCTCGCTGCCCAGGAACTCGAGCTTGGTGATGCCGATCCCGTGCTCGCCCGAGATCACGCCGTCGAGCGAACGCGCCAGCGCCATGATGCGCGCCACCGTCGCGTGCGCCTGCTCGAGCATCGCGTAGTCGTCGGAGTTCACCGGGATGTTGGTGTGCACGTTGCCGTCGCCCGCGTGCATGTGCAGCGCCACGAACACGCGGGCGCGCAGCACCCTGCGGTGCACGGCGTCGATCGCCTCGAGCAGCGGCGCGAAGGCGAGCCCCGAGAAGATCCGGCCCAGCGGCGCGCGCACCTCGGTCTTCCACGACACGCGCACGGTGCGGTCCTGCATCACGCGAAACAGCGTCGCGTCGGGCTCGTGCGCCAGCCGCTCGTCGAGCTTCGCGCGCAGGTGCTCCAGCCCGAGCCCGTCGAGCGCCTCGCGCAGCGGCGCCAGCGGTGCATCGATGCGATCGAGCAGGAAGCGCCAGCGCCGGCGCGCGCCGGCGATCACCTCGAGCGCCTGCTGGCGACGTTCGGCGGTCAGCGCCTCGCCCGCCTCGTCGCGCCCGGCCGCCGCGGCCCGCGGCAGCTGCGTCTCGTCGCCGAGCAGCCGTTCGAGCGCATCGAGCATGGCCAGCTTGTTCTTCGTCGACAGCTCGATGTTGATGCGCTCGATGCCGTCGGTGTACTGGCCCATGCGCGGCAGCGGGATGACGACGTCCTCGTTGATCTTGAACGCGTTGGTGTGACGTGCGATCGCCGCGGTGCGCGCGCGATCGGCCCAGAACGCCTTGCGCGCCTCGGCCGACACCGCGACGAAGCCCTCGCCGCTGCGCCGGTTGGCCAGCCGCACCACTTCCGAGGCGGCACGCGCCACCGCCTCGTCGTCGTCGCCGACGATGTCGCCGATCAGCACCATCTTCGGCAGCCCGCCGCGGCGCGACTTGGTGGTGTAGCCCACCGCACGCAGGTAACGTTCGTCGAGGTGTTCCAGGCCGGCGAGGATCGCGCCCTGCGGGCGCGCGTCGAGATACGACTTGATCTCGACGATCGACGGCACCGCGTCCCTGGGCTGGCCGAAGAACTCCAGGCAGACGGTGCGGATGCACTTCGGCATCCGGTGCAGCACCCAGCGCGCCGACGTGACCAGGCCGTCGCAGCCCTCCTTCTGCACGCCGGGCAGGCCGGCCAGGAACTTGTCGGTGACGTCCTTGCCCAGGCCGGGCTTGCGGAAGCGCCGGCCCTCGATGTCGAGCCGCTCGCTGCGGATCGGCGCGCCGCGCATCGCGCCGTCGGCGGCGAGCTGCTTCGGCGCGTACCAGTTCAGCTCGAACGACGCGCTCGGCGCGTCGTGGATCTTGCCCAGGTTGTGCGCCAGGCGCGTGACCTCGAGCCAGTTGCCGTCGGGGTCGACCATCCGCCACCAGGCCAGGCTGTCCAGCGCCGTGCCCCACAGCACCGCCTTCTTGCCGCCGGCGTTCATCGCGATGTTGCCGCCGATGCAGGACGCATCGAGCGAAGTCGGGTCGACCGCGAACACCAGTCCGGCACGGTCGGCCGCGTCGGTGACGCGGCGCGTGACCACGCCCGCCTCGGTGCGGACGGTGGGCACTTCGCGCTCGACGCCGGGCAGCCGCAGCATCTCGATGCCGCCCATGCGCTCGAGCTTCTCGGTATTGATCACCGCCGACATCGGCGTCAGCGGAATCGCGCCGCCCGTGTAGCCGGTGCCGCCGCCGCGCGGGATGACGGTCAGGCCCAGCTCGATGCACGCGGCGACCAGCGCGGCGACTTCCGCTTCGCTGTCGGGCGTGAGCACCACGAACGGGTACTCGACCCGCCAGTCGGTGGCGTCGGTGACGTGCGAGACGCGGCTCATGCCGTCGAAGCGCACGTTGTCGCGCGCGGTGTGGCGCGACAGGCGCCGCATCACGCGCGCGCGCAGCGTGCCGGTGCGCGCGCATTCGTCCTCGAAGTGGGCCACCGCGCGGCGCGCCAGCTCGAGCAGGCGGCTCACCCGCAGGCTGCGTTCGCCGGCCGTGTCGTCGGCCGCGGCGCTCAGGTCGAGCTGGCGGCGCTTCTCGATCTCGCCGAGCCGGTGGTGCAGCGCTTCGACCAGCAGGCGCCGGCGCTTCGGGTTGTCGAGCAGGTCGTCCTGCAGGTACGGATTGCGCCGCACCACCCAGATGTCGCCCAGCACCTCGTAGAGCATGCGCGCCGAGCGGCCGG
>JAHDYE010000384.1 GCA_023383035.1 Burkholderiaceae bacterium
GGGCTTCGGCGGCCGCCTCGTCGATCTCGCCGGCGAGCACTGCGGCGGCGGCGATTGCCCGCAGCAGCAGCGGCGGGCGAGACGGCGGCGGCATCAGCACGGCCTTTTCGCGCTCGATCAGCCCGGTATCGAGCTCGGCACGCGCGAATGCGTCGCAGGCGACCAGGCGCGACAGGAAGCCGACGTTGGTCGACGGCCCGACCACCTCGAAGCCGGCCAGCGCCTGCGACATGCGCGCCAGCGCGTGATCGCGATCGCGCCCCCAGACGATCAGCTTGGCGATCATCGGGTCGTAGTGCGGGGTGATCGTGTCGCCTTCGCGCACGCCGCTGTCGATGCGCACCGCGGCCGGTTCGTCGTGCGCCGCGCCTTCGAGCACGTGCGAGAACGTGGCGGCCGGCGGCGTGCGCAGGTGGCGCAGCGTGCCGGTCGACGGCAGGAAGCCCTTGTCGGGATTCTCGGCGTACACGCGCGCCTCGAGCGCGTGGCCGTGAATGCGCAGCGATTCCTGCGTGGCCGGCAGCGGCTGGCCGGCGGCCACGCGCAGCTGCCATTCGACCAGGTCGAAGCCGGTGATCATCTCGGTGACCGGATGCTCGACCTGCAGCCGCGTGTTCATCTCCATGAACCAGAACGCGCCGGACGGGTCGGCGATGAACTCGACCGTGCCGGCGCCGACGTAGCCGACCGCGCGCGTCGCGGCCACTGCCGCGTCGCCCATCGCACGGCGCCGCTCGCCGGTCATGCCGGGCGCGGGCGCCTCCTCGAGCACCTTCTGGTGGCGCCGCTGCACCGAGCAGTCGCGCTCGAACAGGTGGAGGCAGCGGCCGTGCGCGTCGGCGAACACCTGGATCTCGATGTGGCGCGGGCGCGTGACATAGCGCTCGATCAGCACCGCGTCGTCGCCGAACGCGTTCTTCGCCTCGCGCTTGCACGATGCGAGCATCGCGTCGAACACGTCGGCGCGCTCGACGATGCGCATGCCCTTGCCGCCGCCGCCGGCGCTGGCCTTGATCAGCACCGGGTAGCCGATGCGTTCGGCTTCGCGCGCAAGCAGCGCCGGATCCTGGTCGTCGCCGTGGTAGCCGGGCACCAGCGGCACGCCGGCGCGCGCCATCAGCGCCTTGGCGGCCGACTTGCTGCCCATCGCGGCGATCGCGTCGGCCGGCGGGCCGACGAACACGAGGCCGGCCTGCGCGACCGCGCGCGCGAAAGCCTCGTTCTCGGACAGGAAGCCGTAGCCGGGATGGATCGCCTGGGCGCCGGTGCGCTGCGCGATCGCGAGGATCAGGTCGCCGCGCAGGTACGACTCGCGCGCCGGCGCCGGGCCGAGCCGCCACGCTTCGTCGCAGGCGGCGACATGACGCGCGTTGGCGTCGGCGTCGGAGTACACCGCCACGGTGCGGATGCCGAGCCGGCGCGCGCTCGCCGCGACCCGGCAGGCGATCTCGCCGCGGTTGGCGATCAGGATCTTGCTGAACATGGGGCGTCTCCGCCTGGATGGCGCGTCACTGCGGAACAGGGATGACGGCGAGGGATGGCCTGCGAGGGATGGCTGCGACGGATCACCGCGGGCCACTCACGGCGAAGCCGGTACCCACGCGGGGCGGCGCTTCTCGAAGAACGACGCGATGCCTTCCTGCCCCTCGTCGGAGGCGCGCACTGCGGCGATACGCGCCGCCGTGTCGGCGATCAGCGCGTCGTCGATCGGGCGGCCCATCACGTCGCGGATCAGCCGCTTCGCCTGGTCGAGCGCCGCCGGGCCGCCCTGCACCAGGTGGCCGAGCAACGCATTGACCGTGCCGTCGAGCTCCTCCGGCATGCAGATCTCGTGAACCAGCCCGATCCGGTAGGCTTCGGCGGCCTCGAACACTTCGGCGGTCAGGAAGTAGCGGCGTGCACGCGACTCGCCCATCGCGCGCAGCACGTACGGGCTGATCATCGCGGGAATCAGTCCGAGCTTGACTTCGGACAGGCAGAACTTCGCCTCGGCGCTCGCCACCGCGATGTCGCAGGCCGCGACCAGGCCCATGCCGCCGGCGAAGGCCGGACCGTGCACGCGCGCGACCGTGGGCTTCGGGCCCTCGTGGATCGTGCGCAGCAGCCGTGCCAGCCGTTCGGCGTCGGCACGGTTCTCCTCGGCGGTGAACCCGCGCGCGCGCTTCATCCAGTTCAGGTCGGCGCCGGCGCAGAAGGCGCTGCCTTCACCGGCCAGCAGGATCACGCGCACTTCGTCGTCGTCGATCGCCCGTTCGAACGCATCGGTCAGCTCGGCGATCACCGTCTCGTTCAGCGCGTTGCGCACGTCCGGCCGGTTCAGCCGGATGATCGCGACGCCCTGGTTCAGCGCCGTCAGCAGGGTTTCGTAGCTCACGTCGTCGTCCTCTTTTCTGTCTACATGCGGAACACGCCGAAGCGCGGTTCGGGAATCGGCGCGTTGAGCGCGGCCGACAGGCCGAGCCCGAGCACCCTGCGCGTGTCGGCCGGATCGATGATGCCGTCGTCCCACAGCCGCGCGGTGGCGTAGTACGGATGGCCCTGGCGCTCGTACTGTTCGAGGATCGGCGCGCGGAACGCCTCCTCGTCGCCCGCGCTCCAGGTCTCGCCGCGCGCCTCGATCGCGTCGCGGCGCACGGTGGCGAGCACCGAGGCGGCCTGCTCGCCGCCCATCACGCTGATGCGCGCGCTCG
>JAHDYE010000385.1 GCA_023383035.1 Burkholderiaceae bacterium
CCGGTCCGTCGAGGCGCTGCAGGTTGCAGTTGATCACGAAGATCAGGTTGTCGAGCTTCTCGCGCGCAGCGAGGCTGATCGCGCCGAGCGACTCCGGCTCGTCCATCTCGCCGTCGCCGCAGAACACCCACACCTTGCGGTTGGACGTGTCGGCGATGCCGCGCGCGTGCAGGTACCTGAGGAAGCGCGCCTGGTAGATCGACATCAGCGGCCCCAGGCCCATCGACACCGTAGGAAACTGCCAGAAGTCGGGCATCAGGTTCGGATGCGGGTACGACGGCAGCCCCTTGCCGCCCACTTCCTGCCGGAAGTTCGACATCTGCTCCTCGGTGAGTCGCCCCTCGAGGAACGCGCGCCCGTACAGGCCCGGCGCCGAATGCCCCTGGAAGTAGATCAGGTCGCCGCCATGGCCCTCATGGGGCGCGTGCCAGAAGTGGTTCATGCCGGTGCCGATCATCGTCGCCAGCGACGCGAACGACGCGATGTGCCCGCCCAGCCCGCCGCCGTCGGGCGGGTGGTGCTTGTTGGCGCGCACCACCATCGCCATCGCGTTCCAGCGGATGAACGAGCGGATGCGCTCCTCGTACTCGGCGTTGCCCGGCGAAGGCACTTCCAGGTGCGCCGGAATGGTGTTGACGTAGGCGGTATTGGCCGAGTACGGGATGTACGCGCCCGAGCGCCGCGACTTCTCGATCATGCGCTCGAGCAGGAAGTGCGCGCGCTGCGGCCCTTCGCGATCGATCACCGCCTCCAGCGCATCGAGCCACTCGCGCGTCTCGACGACGTCCGGATCCTGCGGGTCGTTCTCGGCCGCCGGCCGCATCGGAAGCGCTGACATGATGGGTCTCCTGCTTGTCTCTGTACGGAGTGAAGCCTCGCCGATTCTAGGAAGGGCCTGTTCAAAAGACAAGGAAAATTTTTATATCACGGTATTTAATTTCATATTATGGTACTTTCGCAACGGGTGTCCCTCCACTGCAGGGCAGATGCGGATGGACCGCGCACAGCCCGTCTGCCTACACTCGGTACACTGCCTCATGTCGCCATGAACGTCCGCAACGACCCTTCGACGCGCCGTACCGAGATGCGCGCCCTGCGCTGGCTTTCGCTGTCGCACGCGTTCGGCATCGGATTGTTCGTGCTGCTGATGGGCGCGTTCTTCTGGTATCTGCGCACCGTCGAGGTGAACCAGCAGACGCAGGCGCTGTACCGTGATCTCGCCAGCGCGCAGACCGTGCTGCGCCGGCAGTTGCGCGACGACCAGGACGAGATCAGCCTGGTGGCCGAGGAGTGGTCGAGCCCTGCGCGCCGCAGCGTGCCCGCCACCGGCAAGGCCATCGACGACTTCCTCGCCCGCCAGGACGCCGCGCTGTACGTCGCGATGATCGACGCCCAGGGACGCATCGGGCACGTGGTGCACGCGCGCGCCACCGCGGCGACGGGCGGGCTGCGCGCGCGCGGCGCCGCGCTCGCCGATCCCGCCGGCCGCGCGGCGTTCGAGGAGATCCGCCAGCGCCAGCGCGCGGTGTTCACGGCTCCCTTCTCCAGCGCCGGCAGCGACGTGCTGGTCGAGCTGCACGCGCCGGTGTACGACGAGACCGCGTTCACCGGCGCCGTCATCGTCGGCTACTCGCTGAACCGGCTGCTGGGGGGTTCGCTGCTGCAGACGCTGCGCGACCGCTACCAGCTCGCGATCGTCGATCGCGACGGCAACACGCTGGTCAGCTCGTCGCTGTTCGAGATCGACTTCGCGCACCTGAGCCACGAGCTGCCGCTCGATCCGCCCGGGCACGGCGTGCGGCTGCGCGCGTTCGCCTACGAGGTACAGCCGCGCCTGATCGACCGCACGCTGGTGGCCGCCGTGTTCGGACTCTCGCTGGCGATCCTCGCCAGCCTGGTGATGATGTGGCGGCACGCACGCCGCCGCCTGTTCGCCGAGTACGAACGCGAGCGCCTGTTCACGCTGTCGCCCGATCCGCTGTGCGTGTTCGAAATCGACGGCACGCTGGTGCGCGGCAACCCCGCCTTCGAGACCGTGCTCGGCTCGGACGAGCGGCGCCGCCGCATCGAACGCTGGGTGCATCCCGACGACCGCGAGCAGGTCGCCACGGCGCTGGCGCACATCGGCCAGTCGGGCGTGTCCTCGACCAGCTTCGAGGCGCGCTTCCGGGCCGTGGCGCCGGACTCCGACGGGTCCGCGACGCAATGGCGCTGGCTGCACTGGTCGCTGCGCCGCGACGCCGACGCCGAGCGACCGATGCTCTACGCGGTGGCGCGCGATGTCACCGAACGGCGCAATGCCGAGCTGGCGCTGGCCGCCGAGACGGCATTCCGCCAGGCGATGGAAGACTCGATGCTGACCGGCATGCGCGCCTTCGACATGGAAGGCCGGATCACCTACGTGAACCGTGCCTTCTGCAAGATGATGGGATTCGAGCGCGACGAGCTGGTCGGCGCGCTGCCGCCCTACCCCTACTGGCCCGCCGGCAGCGCGGAGGCCAATCGCGAGAACCTGCAGCGGGTGCTGCACGGCGACACGCCGCCCAGCGGCTTCGAGGTGAAGGTCAGGCGCAAGGACGGTTCGGTGTTCGATGCGCGCATGTACGTCTCGCCGCTGATCGACCGCAGCGGACACCAGACCGGCTGGATGACCTCGATGACCGACGTCACCGAGCCCAAGCGCATC
>JAHDYE010000386.1 GCA_023383035.1 Burkholderiaceae bacterium
GAACGAGGGCGAGATCTTCCTCGGCCGCTCGATCACCAAGACCACCAACATGTCGGAAGAGACGATGCGCAAGGTCGACAGCGAGATCCGTCGCATCATCGACGAGCAGTACGCCGCCGCGCGCCGCATCCTCGAGGAAAACCGCGACAAGGTCGAGGCGATGGCCACCGCGCTGCTCGAATGGGAAACCATCGACTCCGACCAGATCGACGACATCATGGCGGGCCGCCCGCCGCGGCCGCCGAAGGAGCGCTCGTCGGGCAGCGGCCCGAGCGCGGGCACGGCCACGACTCCTTCGGCTGCTTCGCCCGCGGCACCCGCGGAGCCGGCCGCGCCCTGAGCGCTCGATGCCGTTGCCACGGCGCGCGCGCCGGCTAGCCTGCGGCAGGTTCGACCTTTCGCTCGATCGTCCGCTGCTGATGGGCGTGGTCAACGTCACGCCCGATTCGTTCTCCGACGGCGGACACCACTTCACGACCGACGCGGCGATCACGCATGCGCGGCGGCTGGTCGAGGCCGGCGCCGACCTGCTCGACATCGGCGGCGAGTCGACGCGCCCGGGCGCCGCACCGGTGACGCCGCAGGCCGAGATCGCGCGCGTGGTGCCGGTGCTGGAGGCGCTGCGCGACTGCGGCGTGCCGCTGTCGGTCGATACGCGCAATCCGCCGACGATGCATGCCGCGCTCGAGCACGGCGCCGACATGATCAACGACATCGGGGCGCTGCGTGCGCCCGGCGCCACCGACGCGGTGCGCGACAGCGGCTGCGCGCTGTGCCTGATGCACATGCAGGGCGAGCCCGGCACCATGCAGCAGGCGCCGCAATACGTCGAGGTGGTTTCCGAGGTCGAGCAATTCCTGTCCGGACGGGTCGAGGCGCTGGTCACCCTGGGCATTGCGCGCGAGCGTATCGTGGTCGATCCGGGAATCGGTTTCGGCAAGACGCTGCGGCACAATCTGTTGCTGCTGGAGGCGCTCGACGAACTGGTCGCGGCCGGTCAGCCGGTACTGGTGGGCGTGTCGCGCAAGTCCATGATCGGCGCGCTCACCGGCCGGCTGGTCGGGGAACGGCTGGCGGGCAGCCTGGCCGCGATGCTGGCGGCGGTGGCGCGCGGTGCGGCGATCGTGCGTGTGCACGACGTGGCCGAGAGCCGCGATGCGCTGCGCGTATGGCAGGCGATCGACGACGCATCGTAGGGCGAAGGAGGCAGGGATGGGACGCAGGCATTTCGGTACCGACGGCGTGCGCGGGCGGGTCGGCGAGGCGCCGATCACTGCCGATTTCGTGCTGCGGCTGGGCTATGCGGCCGGCAGGGTGCTGGCAGGCCAGGCCGCCGTGCGCGGCGTTGGCGGTCTCGGCGGCGCGGCGGCCAGCGGCAGGCCGGCAGTGATCGTCGGCAAGGACACACGGGTCTCGGGCTACATGCTGGAGGCGGCGCTGCAGGCCGGCCTGTCGGCCGCCGGCGTCGACGTGCTGCTGTCGGGGCCGATCCCGACGCCGGCCGTGGCCTACCTGACGCGCGCGTTGCGCCTGTCCGCGGGCGTGGTGATCAGCGCCTCGCACAACCCGTACGAGGACAACGGCATCAAGTTCTTTTCGGCCGATGGCAACAAGCTGCCCGATGCGATCGAGGCGGCCATCGAGTCGGCGCTGGACGAACCCGTCGGTTGCGTGGTCTCGCGCAGCCTCGGACGCGCGCAGCGCATCGACGACGCAGCGGGCCGCTACATCGAGTTCTGCAAGAGCAGCTTTCCCGGTTCGCTCGACCTGCGCGGCCTGCGCCTGGTGGTCGACTGCGCGCACGGCGCCGGCTACTACACGGCGCCGCACGTGTTCCACGAGCTGGGCGCCGACGTGGTGCCGATCGGCGTGTCGCCGAACGGCCTGAACATCAACGACGGCTGCGGCGCCACCGAGCCGGCCGCGCTGCAGCGCGCGGTGCTCGAGCAGCGTGCCGACCTGGGCATCGCGATCGACGGCGACGGCGACCGGGTGGTGATGGTCGATGCCGCGGGTCGCCTGTACAACGGCGACGAGCTGCTCTACGCGATCGTGCGCGACCGGCGCGAGCGCGAGCCCGTGCCCGGCGTGGTGGGTACCCTGATGTCGAACTTCGGCCTGGAACAGGCGCTCGAGCGGCTCGGCATCGAATTCGCCCGCGCCAGGGTCGGTGACCGCTACGTGCTGGAGCTTCTGCAGCAGAAGGGCTGGCGCTACGGCGGCGAAGGCTCCGGCCACCTGCTGTGCCTGGATTGCCACAGCACCGGCGACGGCACCATCAGCGCGCTGCAGGTGCTCTCGGCGGTGCGCCGCCACGGGGTATCGCTGGCCGAGCTGTGCGCCGACCTGCGCATGCTGCCGCAGACGCTGATCAACGTGCCGATCGAGCGGGGTTTCGACTGGCAGGGCAGTGTCGCGTTGTGCCGTGCGCGCGAGGACGTGGAGCGCACGCTGGGCGATGCCGGCCGGATCCTGATCCGGCCCTCGGGCACCGAGCCGCTGCTGCGCCTGATGGTCGAGGCGCCCGACGAGGCGCTCGCGCTGCAGATGGCGACACGACTGGCCGACGCGGTGCGCGCGACGGCCTGAAATTGGGGTGGGCGATGGGATTCGAACCCACGACAACCGGAATCACAATCCGGGACT
>JAHDYE010000387.1 GCA_023383035.1 Burkholderiaceae bacterium
CCCGGTGAACACGTCCTTGAACTGCACCATGCCGCTGTTGGTGAACAGCAGCGTGGGATCGTTGGCCGGCACCAGCGGGCTCGAAGCGACGATCGTGTGCCCCTTCGATTCGAAGTAGCGCAGGAATTTTTCTCTGATCTCGGCCGACTTCATGGCTGTCCGGTCAAGCGTTCGATGTGCAGCGGTTTGATTTTTCAGCGGAATTTGCGATTCTACCGAAATGCAGGCGAAACAATGGCGTGCTGCGGGCAACCGGTCGGGTGAACGCGCGCCCGTACAATCGAGCGCCGACGCCCGCGCCGCGCAGCGCCGGGCTGCTCCGACCACCACCACGATCCGACACCGATGAAAGCCGCGCTGCAGGGAATCCGCGTCCTCGATCTCAGCCGCGTGCTCGCCGGCCCCTGGTGCACGCAGAACCTGGCCGATCTCGGCGCCGACGTCATCAAGGTGGAGCGCCCCGGCGCCGGCGACGACACGCGTGCCTGGGGTCCGCCGTTCCTGAAGGACCGCGACGGCCACGACACGTCCGACGCCGCCTACTACCTGGCGGCCAACCGCAACAAGCGCTCGGTGGAGATCGATCTCGCCTCGCCGGCCGGCCAGCAGGCGATACGCGGTCTGGCCCGGCTCAGCGACGTGGTGGTCGAGAACTACAAGGTCGGCCAGCTGAAGAAGTACGGGCTCGACTACCCCAGCCTCGCCGCGCTCAATCCGCGCCTGGTCTACTGCTCGGTGACCGGCTTCGGACAGACCGGCCCGTGGGCGCATCGACCCGGCTACGACTTCATGATCCAGGCGCTGGGCGGGTTGATGTCGATCACCGGCGAGGCCGACGACCGCCCCGGCGGCGGCCCGCAGAAGGTCGGCGTGGCGGTGTCCGACCTGATGACCGGCATGTACGCGACACAGGCGGTGCTGGCCGCGCTGCTGCATCGCGAACGCAGCGGCGAAGGCCAGTACATCGACGTGGCGCTGCTCGACGTGCAGGTGGCGATGCTGGCCAACATGAACACCAACTTCCTGGTGAGCGGCCAGCCGCCGAAGCGCTGGGGCAACGCGCATCCGAACATCGTGCCGTACCAAGCGTTCCGGGCCTCCGACCAGTGGCTGGTGGTCGCGGTGGGCAACGACGAGCAGTACCGGCGCTTCTGCGAGCTGGGCGGGCGACCCGACCTGTACCGCGACGAACGCTTCGCGCGCAACCGCGGCCGCGTGAGCAACCGCGAGGCGCTGGTGCCGCTGCTGGCCGCGATGATCGCCGAACGTCCGGCGGCGTGGTGGCTCGAAGGACTGGAGCGCGCCGGCGTGCCGTGCGGGCCGATCAACAACCTGGCGCAGGTGTTCGACAACGAGCAGGTGCGCGCGCGCGGCCTGCGCGTGGACATCGAGCGCGACGACGCCGGGCCGGTGCCGCTGGTCGGCAGCCCGCTGAAGATGAGCGCGACGCCGCCCGCCTGCCGGATCGCCCCGCCGCGGCTGGGTCAGCACACCGACGAAGTGCTGCGCGAGCTGCTCGGCTACGACGCCGCGGCGATCGCGGCGGCGCGCGGCACGCCCGCGGACTGAGCACGCCCCCGGCACGTCCCTGCCCGCGCCATGCACCCGGTTCCCGTGGCCCCGACCCGCCCGGCCCGCGCCTCGCCGACGCGCATCGGTCTGCTCGCCACGCTGGTGGTGCTGCTGGTGGTCGCGATTCTCGCCGCCGCGATCTGGCTCACCGCGGCCTACGAGCGCAACGAGCGCGAGGAGTCGCTCGCGGCCGCCACCGCAGCGGCTGCGGTGGCCTTGCGCGCGCGGCTCGCGGCGACCGAGCGCGACCTGACGCGGATGGCCGCCGGGCTCGATGCGGCCGCCCCGGCGGAGCGCTTCGACGAACGCGCGCAGCAGATGCTGGCCGACGATCCGTCGCTGCTGCGCATCGAGTTGCGCGCGGCCGATGGCCGGCTGCTCGTCGCGGTGGAGCCGGCCGAGCCGCGCCCGCGCATCGCCGGACGCGATCGCGATGCGCTCGGCTTCGAAGCCACGCTGGCCAAGCGCTCGGCGATGGCCTTCACGCGCCCGGTGTATTCCCGTCCGTACTACGTGCACGGCATCGACGAACGCGGGTTCGAGGTGGTCGAGCTGGCCGTGCCCTGGGGCCGCGGGCCCGAAGGCGCGCTGCTGGCGGTCCATTCGATGCCGCGCGTGCTCGATCACCTGCTGCCGTGGGCATTCCAGCGCGCCCATCAGGTACATCTGAGCGAAGCCGACGGCACCATCGTCGCGCGCGGCTCGAGCGGCGTGCGGGGCGCGGGCGTCTACACCGCGAGCGCGCCGATGGAGCTGCAGGGCGCCACCCTCCATCGCCTGCTCGATTTTCGCGGACATGGAGTCACCTTCGGCCGTCACCGGTTCAATCCGATCCCCGCCGATTTGATCGTGGTGGACGAGGTCTCGATGGTGGATGTCTGTCTGATGGCCGACCTCGCGGCCGCAATCAAACCCGGGACGAGGCTGATCCTCCTTGGCGACAAGGACCAACTCCCCTCCGTGGAAGCAGGCGCCGTCCTCGGTAACCTGCTTCCCGGCGTTCGCAGGACTCGGCTGAGTGAGGGGGGAAGGCGGCGGGTCGAATCGATGTTGGGGGTCGGAGTCGAAGGCGCG
>JAHDYE010000388.1:0-2175 GCA_023383035.1 Burkholderiaceae bacterium
TCGCGCGACGGCGACGGCGCCGCGGCGATGCGCTACACCGAGGCGCGGCTCACGCCGTTCGCGCGCCTGCTGCTCGACGAGATCGACCAGGGCACGGTGGACTTCACCGCCAACTACGACGGCTCCACCGAGGAGCCGGTGCTGCTGCCGGCGCGCCTGCCGATGGTGCTGCTCAACGGCGCCTCGGGCATCGCCGTGGGCATGGCCACCGAGATCGCGCCGCACAACCTGCGCGAGGTCGCGGCCGCCGCGGTGGCGGTGCTGAAGAACCCCAAGGCCGACGTCGATGCGCTGCTGGCGCTGATGCCGGGCCCCGACTTTCCGGGCGGCGGCCAGATCATCTCGTCGGCGGCCGAGATCCGCGACGTGTACGCGTCGGGGCGCGGCTCGATCAAGGTGCGCGCGCGCCACGCGATCGAGGAGCTGGCGCGCGGCCAGTGGCAGCTCGTGGTCACCGAGCTGCCGCACGGCGTGTCGGCGCAGAAGGTGCTCGAGGAGATCGAGGAACTGAGCAATCCGAAGGTGCGCGCGGGCAAGAAGTCGCTCACGCCCGAGCAGCTGCAACTGAAGCAGACGCTGCTCGGCGTGCTCGACGCGGTGCGCGACGAGTCGGGCAAGGACGCGCCGGTGCGGCTGGTGTTCGAGCCGCGCACCTCGCGCATCGACCAGCAGGAGCTGCTGCGCGTGCTGCGCGCGCATACCAGCCTCGAGACCGGCGTGCCGATGAACCTGGTGATGATCGGCCTGGACGGCCGGCCGCGCCAGAAGGGCCTGGTGGACATCCTGTCGGAATGGTGCGAGTTTCGCGTGCGCACCGTCACGCGGCGCACCGAGCACCGGCTGGGCAAGGTGGGCGAGCGGATCCACATCCTCGAGGGCCGGCAGCTCGTGCTGCTGAACATCGACGAGGTGATCCGCATCATTCGCGAGTCCGACGAGCCCAAACCGGCGCTGATGGCCGCGTTCGGCCTGAGCGAGCGTCAGGCCGAGGACATCCTCGAGATCCGCCTGCGCCAGCTCGCGCGGCTCGAAGCGATCCGCATCGAACGCGAGCTGGCCGAGCTGCGCGCCGAGCAGGCCTCGCTCGAAGGGCTGCTGGCCAGCCCGGCGGCGATGCGCCGGCAGGTGGTGCGCGAGATCGAGGCCGACGCGAAGCAGTACGGCGATGCGCGCCGCACGCTGATCGAGCAGGCCGAGCGCACCACGGTGGAGTTGAAGGTGCCCGAGGAGCCGGTGACGGTGATCGTCTCCGAGAAGGGTTGGGTGCGCGCGCGCCAGGGCCACGGGCACGATGCCTCGCAGTTCGGCTACAAGGCCGGCGACGGGCCGTACGGCGCGTTCGAGGTGATGACCACCGACCAGTTGTTCGCGATCGCCACCAACGGACGGGCCTACTCGATCCCGGTATCGCAGCTGCCGTCGGCGCGCGGCGACGGCGCGCCGGTTACCAGCTTCGTCGAGCTCGAGCCGGGCTCGCGCATCGAGCACGTGTTCGCCGCGTCCGCCGAGACGGGCGTGCTGCTGGCCACGCGCGGCGGCAACGGGCTGCTGTGCCAGGCCGCCGACCTGGTCGGGCGCACGCGCCAGGGCAAGAGCTTCCTGGCGCTGGAGGCCGACGACGTGCCGCTGCGCCCGGCGCTGTTCGCGCCGGGCATGGCGCGCGTGCTGTGCGTGTCGGCCGAAGGCAAGGCGCTGGTATTCGGACTGGACGAGTTGAAGGTGCTCAGGAACGGCGGGCGCGGCGTGATCCTGATGGGGCTCGATCCGAAGGACGCGCTGCGCCAGGCGATCGTGTTCGGCGAGGCCGGGGTGCGCGTGCGCGGCGCCGGACGCGGCGGCAAGGCGGTCGACCGGGTGTTCGGCGCAGGGGCGCTGGAGGCGTACGCCGGCGCGCGCGCGCGCAAGGGGCGCTTCCTGGAGCCGCGGGTGAAGGACGCGCAGCTCGAGCTGGCGCGCCGGGCGAACGGCCAGGACCGGGCCGATTGAGCGCCGGACGGCGGGGTCGCGGGCGCCCGCTTCGGCTGGCTTGAAACGTCCGGTGCCGCCCCCATCTGCGCGCGGTGCCGGCGCGGGCGCGGCGTGCATGAACACGCCGCGGTGGGGACCGGCGCGCTCGGAGACCAACGAATCGGGGAACGCGACATGGGTGCGATGAAGGAAACGCTGGGATTCCAG
>JAHDYE010000388.1:2185-2639 GCA_023383035.1 Burkholderiaceae bacterium
CGCTGTACAGCAACCGCGAGATCTTCCTGCGCGAGCTGATCTCCAACGCGTCGGACGCCTGCGACAAGCTGCGCTTCGAGGCGCTGGACCGGCCCGAGCTGTACGAGGGCGACAGCGAGCTGGGCATCCGCATCGCGCTCGATCCGGCCGCGCGCACGCTGACCGTGTCCGACAACGGCATCGGGCTGTCGCGGGACGAGGCCGTCGAGCACCTGGGCACGATCGCCCCGCCGGGCACGCGCGAGTTCTTCGGCAAGCTCTCGGGCGACCAGGCGAAGGACGCGCAGCTGATCGGCCAGTTCGGCGTCGGCTTCTATTCGGCATTCATCGTCTCCGATCGCGTCACCGTGATCTCCCGCCGGGCCGGACTGGCGGCGGCCGAGGCGGTGCGCTGGGAGTCCGACGGCAGCGGCGAGTTCTCGGTCGAGACGGTCGAGAAGGCCGGGCGCGGCAC
>JAHDYE010000389.1 GCA_023383035.1 Burkholderiaceae bacterium
CGCCGGCAACCCGCCGGACCCGACTGGCCGTGAAGCTGGCGCGGCGCTGGCCGTCGGCCCGGCCCGGGGCCGAGTCGGTATGGAGCGAACGCTGGGCATGGGCCGACGATCCGCGGGCGATGACCGCGCGCGCGCTGTTCGAGGCCGTCTGGCACGACGGCGGGACGCCGGCAGCCGATGCGGCCGACCGCTTCGAGGCGGCGTTTCTCGATCGGCCGCTGGTGGAGGCCGAGCGGCCGCGGCCGGCGTCATGAGGCCGATGCCGGGGGGCGCAAGGCCCACGTCGCCATGCCGGGCGCGCATGCGGCCCGGCGCCGCAGCTCAGAACGCGATGCGTCCGGTGAGGATGTCGCGGAACATCGCCCAGTCGCCGAGGAGACTGTACAGCGGCTGCCGGAAGCTGGCAGGCCGGTTCCTCTCGAACGCGAAGTGGCCGATCCACGCCAGGCCATAGCCCCACAGCAGCGCCGCGACCAGCCAGGCGGGATTCATCGTCACCGCCAGGCGAGCCAGGCAGAACAGCGCGCCCAGGCTGCCGAAGAAGTGCAGACGCCGGCAGACGGGATGGCGATGCTCGCTCAGGTAGTAGGGATAGAACTCGGCAAACGACTTGTAGGGCGTGTAGCGCGCCCGCTGCGTCGTGGTCATCGTGGTCCCCCTGTGCTGGACGGCGGTTCCGTCCGGTCCGGTGCGATGAATCGGGGCCCGGTGTCGCCTCTGACGGGCGTTACAGGCTCTGGTTACGGACCGCGCCTAGTGTAAGCGTTGCCGGCGTCGGGAGAAAGCCTCGCAGCGCCGCCAGCAACGCATCGGGGCGCTCCTGCATGATCGCGTGCCCGCAATCCGGCAGTTCGACCACCGACGGTGCCGGCAGTCCGCCGCGCGCGGCCGCGGCACGGCAGTGCTCGATCAGGGCCTGTGCCTGGCGTGGCGGCGTCATGGCGTCGCGCCGCCCGAGCACGAACAGCACCGGGCAGGCGAGCGCGTCGGCGCGCTCGAGGCCGCCGGCATAGGTGTTGCAGGTGGCGAAGTCGGTGTGCAGCACGCCCGGGCGCTGGCGCTCCATCAGGCGGCGGTTCTGTACGAAGATCGAGAAGCCGGGCGCCGGGCAGCCCGGGCGCGCGTTGATCGTCGAATGCGACCAGTAGTTGATCATATCGAGCGCGCGCGCCTCGTCGTCGCGCGCGGCCGCGAGCAGCGCGTCGGACACCTTCATCGGGAACGCGGTGGCGACCATCACCAGTCGCTCCACGCGGGCGGGCGCACGCGCGGCCGCTTCCAGCACCGCCAGCGAGCCCATGCTGTGCCCCACCAGCGTGGCGCGCGCCACGCCGGCGGCAGCGAGCCGCGCGAGCAGCCAGGCGGCGATCGCCGCGATCGCGCCGGCGGCGGGCCCCGCGCGGCGGCCGTGGCCCGGGAGGTCGGGCGCGAGCACCGCCCAGCCGTGATGCGCCAGGTAGCGTGACTGCAGGATCCAGACGCTGTGGTCGTGTTCGGCGCCATGGACGAATACCACCACCGGCCGTGCCGGGTCGAAGGTGCGCCCGCCGGTATACGCGTAGGCGGGCGTGGCGTTGACGGCGACGAACATGGCGGAAGGCGGGATCGGTTGGCGTGGGGGCGGCGGTCAGGTGCTCGTGCGCGCGTGCTCAGGCGCGGGCAGCCCGGCCGGCCGCCTTGAAGGCCGCGTCGAGGTCGGCGATCAGGTCGTCCGGATCCTCCAGGCCGATCGACAGCCGCAGCGTGCCTTCGCCGATGCCGGCGGCGGCCAGCGCCTGTGCATCCATCCGGAAATGCGTCGTGGAGGCCGGGTGGATCACCAGCGAGCGCGCATCGCCCACGTTGGCGAGGTGCGAGAACAGCCGCAACGCCTCGACGAAGCGGCGTCCGGCGGCGCGGTCGCCTTTCATGTCGAAGCTGAACACCGCGCCGCAGCCGCGCGGCAGCAGGCGGCGCGCCAGCGCATGGTCGGGATGTTGCGGCAGCGCCGGGTACGACACGCGCGCCACCATCGGATGCGCGGCCAGGTGCTGCGCGATGCGCTCGGCGTTGGCGACGTGGCGCGCCATGCGCAGCGGGAGCGTCTCGATGCCCTGCAGGATCTGGAACGCGTTCATCGGACTGAGGCAGGCGCCGAAGTCGCGCAGCCCCTCGCGGCGCGCGCGCAGCAGGAACGGCGCCACGGTCGACTCTTCGCTGAACACCATGCCGTGGAAGCCGTCGTACGGGGCAGTGAGCTCGGGAAAGCGTCCCGAGGCTTCCCAGTCGAAGCGGCCGATGTCCACCAGCAGGCCGCCGACCACGGTGCCGTGGCCGCACAGGAACTTGGTGGCCGAGTGATAGACGAGGTCGGCGCCCAGCTCGCCGGGGCGGATCAGCCAGGGCGTGGTGAAGGTCGAGTCGACCAGCAGCGGCACCCGGTGCGTGTGCGCGATGTCGGCCACCGTGGGGATGTCGAGCACGTCCAGCCCCGGGTTGCCCAGCGTCTCGCCGAGCAGCAGCCGCGTCGTGGGGCGCAGCGCCGCGCGCCAGGCATCGGGATCGCGCGGATCGACGAAGGTGGTCTCGATGCCGAAGCGGCGCAGCGTGTAGTCGA
>JAHDYE010000390.1 GCA_023383035.1 Burkholderiaceae bacterium
TGAACGTGCTCCGGCACGCCTGGCACTGCCAGCGACGGTCACGCGAACGCCAGTTGGTTGGCGACAATTATCTTGGCCGGTCGACGACAACTATCTTGGCCGGTGCTCTGACGCCGGGATGGGGCGGCGGGGTGGCTACAGTCGCGCTTCTTCGAGGGTCGAGGGAGTGCGGGGATGCCCAGCAGACGGATCAACCGGACACAGGTGGCCAAGTACATGGAGCATCGGAAGGAACTGGACCAGGAGGCGGCGGCCGCGAAGGCGGGCATCAGCGTGCGCTCGGCGCGGCGCATCGAGCGAGCCGGCGGTTTGCCATCGACGCAGGAGTCGCGGCAGTGGCGCACCCGGGCCGATCCGCTGGCGCCGTGGTGGGAGACGGAGATTGTTCCGTTGCTGGCCGGGTCGCCGACGCTGAACGCGGTCACGATCCTCGAGGAGTTGCAGCGGCGTTATCCGAGCGACATCTCTGCAGCCCTGCTGCGCACGCTGCAGCGTCGGCTGCGGCAGTGGCGGGCGGAGCGCGGCGGTGAACGCGAAGTCTATTTCGCGCAGGAACATCCGCCCGGACGGCTCGGGCTGAGCGATTTCACCGACGGCGCGGAACTCGAGGTGGTGGTCGACGGCCAACGACTGCCGCACCGGCTGTATCAATTCGCGCTGGCGTTCTCCGGTTGGCGCCATGTCGAGGTGGTGCTCGGCGGCGAGAGTTTCGAGGCGCTGGCTGCCGGGTTGCAAAACGCGCTGTGGCAATTGGGCGGGGTACCACAGGAGCACCGTACCGACTCGCTGTCGGCGGCGTTTCGCAATCTGAACGCCGAGGCCGCGAAGGACCTGACGCAGCGCTATGACGCGCTGTGCGCGCACTACGCGATGCGCGCCTCGCGCAACAACCCGGGCGCCTCGCATGAGAACGGGCCCATCGAGGCTCGCCAAGGCACGCTCAAGGACCGACTCGACCAGGCCCTGCTGCTGCGCGGCAGTCGCAGTTTCGTGAACCTGGAGCAGTACCGGCAGTTCGTGGGTGAGGCGGTCGTGCGTCTGAACGGACGCGTCGGCAAGGCGTTCGCGGTGGAACGTGCCGCGCTGCGCGCGCTGCCGTTGCGGCGGACCGCCGACTACGAGGAGCTGCAAGCGCGGGTCAGCAAGTTCGGCACGTTCAGCCTGCGCGGCGTGCTGTACAGCGCACCCTCCCGATTGATCGGTCATCGGCTGACCGTGCGCCTCTACCTCGACCGGGTCGAGGCATTCGTGGGCGGGGTCAAGGTGCTGACGCTGCCGCGCGCCCGTCCGGGCCAGCGGCGGGTGATCGATTATCGCCACCTGCTGCCGGCGCTCAAGCGCAAGCCGGGAGCGTTCGCCCGCTGGCGGTTGCGGGACACGATGTTTCCGCGCAGCGAGTATCGGCGGGCATGGGAGCGGTTGGCCGGCGAACTGCCGGAACGACTCGCCTGCCGGGCGATGGTGGGCCTGCTCGATCTCGCCATGCGCGGAGCCTGCGAAGCCGCGCTGGCGCAGCGCCTGACGCAGATCCTCGATGCGGGACTGCTGCCGGAAGTAGCGCTGCTCGAGGCCGAATTCGCGCCGCGGACGCCGGTCGGCGCCGCGGTGTGCGTCCAACTGCCGGCGCTGGCGAGCTTCGACGCACTGCTGAGCGGCGAGGTGCGCGCATGAACGCACCTCTGGCTCACGGCGCCGCGCTGCCGCTGATGCTCACCGAACTGCGCCTGCCGACCATCCGAGCGCAGTGGCAAAGCGTGGCTGAAGCGGCGAATCGCGAAAGCTGGCCGGCGGAACGCTTCCTGTCCACCCTGCTGGACATGGAAATGGCCGAGCGCGAGATCCGCCGTATCGAGCGCCATCGCAACGAGTCGCAGCTGCCGCCCGGGAAGCTGTGCTCGAACTTCGACTTCGCCGCCGTGCCGAGCTTATCCAAGGCGCTGGTGATGGCGATGACCGAAGCCGACGCCTGGCTCGAACAAGGTGGCAACCTGCTGGTGTTCGGGCCGCCGGGCGTAGGCAAGACCCATGTTATCGCCGGCATCGGCCACGCGCTCATCGAGCGCGGCAAGCGGGTCTACTTCACCCGCACGACGGACCTGGTGCAACGGTTGCAGGCGGCCAAACGCGACCTGCGTCTGCCCGCCGAGATCGCCAAGCTCGACCGCTTCGACCTGCTGCTGCTCGACGACTTCAGCTACGTGCGCCGCGATCAGACCGAGAGCAACGTGCTGTTTGAACTGATCGCCGAACGCTATGAACGCCGCAGCATCGCGCTTACCGCCAACCAGCCGTTCTCCGAATGGAACCAGGTGTTTCCCGAGCCGGCGATGACCGTTGCCGCGATCGACCGGCTGGTACACCACGCGACCATCCTCGAACTGAACGTGGAAAGCTACCGGCGCAAGACGGCCGAAGCGAAAAGAACGAAGAACGCGAGAAGGAACCCGGCGACAACTACCGACGACAACTAACGCACTGCCACACCGCCACCGGCCAACATAGTTGACGCCGGACGGCCAGGGTAGTTGACGCCGACCACGGAGGTGCTGGAAATGCTGCGATCTCGCCCGTGCGAAGCTCTCGATGCTGGGCC
>JAHDYE010000391.1 GCA_023383035.1 Burkholderiaceae bacterium
CGACGACGCGCGCAGCGACAACCTGGTGGGCCAGTCGGCGAGCTTCATGCACGCGTGGAACCTGATGCGCCGCGCCGCGGCGAGCCAGGTCAGCGTGCTGCTGCTGGGCGAGACCGGCGTCGGCAAGGAGATGTTCGCTCGCGCGCTGCACAACGCCAGCCCGCGCACGGCGGCGCCGTTCATCACGATGAACTGCGCGGCGCTGCCGGAGCAGTTGATCGAGTCCGAGCTGTTCGGCGTCGAGAAAGGCGCGTTCACCGGCGCCCACCAGTCCCGGCCCGGCCGCTTCGAACGCGCGCACTGGGGCACGCTGTTCCTCGACGAGGTGGGAGAGCTATCGGCGTCGGCGCAGGCGAAGCTGCTGCGCGTGCTCCAGGAAGGCGAGCTGGAACGCATCGGCGACATCCATACCCGCAAGGTCGACGTGCGGCTGGTGGCGGCGACCAACGTGGATCTCGAGCAGGCAGTGGAACAGGGGCGCTTCCGCAAGGACCTCTACTACCGCCTCAACGTCTATCCGGTCACGCTGCCGCCGCTGCGCGAACGCAAGGACGACATCCCGCAACTGGTGAAGCTGTTCGTCGAACGCTTCTCGGCACGCCACAGCAAGCAGGTGCGCGGCGTCACCGACCGGGCGCTGCACACGCTGTGCGGCTATGCGTGGCCGGGCAACGTGCGCGAACTGGAGAACGTCATCGAGCGCGGCGTGATCCTCGCACCCGCCGGGGGGCAGATCGACCTGTCGCACCTCTTTCCGTCGATCTCGGCCGAAAGCCGCCGTCATCGCACCACCGGTCTCGGCCGCGACGGCACCGTGCTGCGCCGTGACGAGGACACGGTGAACGCCTTCCTCGACTACGTGGTCGAGAAGCAGGCCAGCATGGACGAGATCGAATCGATCCTGCTCACCGCGGCGGTCGAGCGTGCGAAAGGCAACCTGAGCTCCGCCGCCCGGGCACTGGGCATGACCCGGGCGCAACTGGCCTACCGGCTGAAGAAGCGGGAAACGACCGGCTAGACATCCGGCTGCCCGCTCGGCTCGGGCGGCCCCGTCGCACGGCGACGGACCGGGGCGACGGGCGAGGCGACATGCCCGCGGCAGCCGACCCGTTATGCTTCGGGTCCGTTCGTTTCGCCGGAGCCCTCGTTGTCGTCCTACCCGATCGACCTGCTGCAGCGCAGTCGCCGGCTGTTCGTCGCGCTCGTCAAGGTGATGCTGCCGGTGATGATCGCGGTGGAAATCGGCCGGCGGCTCGGGTGGATCGACGCGCTGGGTGGCGTGATCGCCCCCGCGATGGCCTGGATCGACCTGCCGCCCGAAGCCGGGATGATCTGGATCACCGGTGTGTTCGTCGGCGTCTATGGCGCGATCGCCGCGCTGATCGGCCTGGCGCCGGGACTGGAACTGAGCACGGCGCAGTTCAGCGCGCTGTGCGCGATGGTGCTGTTCGCGCACGCGCTGCCGGTCGAGCAGTCGATCGTGCGCCGCGCCGGCGGCAGCTTCGTCGTCACCGCGGCGCTCAGGCTCGGCGTCGCGATCGTCTACGGCGCAGCAGTCGCGTGGCTGTGCCGCCTGGCCGGCGTGCTGGTCGAGCCGGTCTCGTTCGACTGGCTGCAGGGATCGGCGCTGGCCGGCGAGGCGGCCGAACGCAGCCTGACCGACTGGCTGCAAGCCACTGCCTTCTCGCTGGCGATCACCTTCGCGATCATCGTCGGCCTGCTGGTCGTGCTGGACCTGCTCGAGCGCAGCGGCCTGCGGCGCCGGATCACCGCGATGCTGGCGCCGCTGCTGCGCGTCTCCGGACTGGACGCGAGCGCAGCGCCGGTGACGACCGTGGGCGTGCTGCTCGGGCTGACCTATGGCGGTGCGCTGATCATCGAGGAAGCCGAGCGCCAGCGCTTTTCCAGGCGCACGCGCTTTCTCGCGCTGGCGTGGCTGTCGCTGTCGCATGCGCTGATCGAGGACACCGCGCTGCTGGTTGCGCTCGGCGCGAACGTCTGGGTCGTGCTGGTCGGGCGGGTGCTGGTCACGCTGGTGGTGATCGCCGCGCTCGCCCGGCTGCTCGACGGCGGCGACCAGGCACGCGCTCCGCTCGGCGCCGGGACCGTGCGCCAGTAGCACGCCTTCCGCGCACGGCCATGGCATGCCGCGCACGGCCGCGCGTCCGCGCCATGCGCCCGTACATCGCGCGTATCGGCGTGCGTCGGTGCCTCAGCGCGGCGGCGCCTCGCCGCCCAGATACGCGATCAGCGCGCTGGTGTCCAGCGCCCCGAAGCCGTCCCGGCGCGCCGCCTGGTACTGGCTGCGCACCAGCGAGGCCAGTGGCGCCGGCCGGTCGGCCTGCTGCGCCAGCGCGAGGAAGTAGCGCAGGTCCTTGTCCATCAGCGCGAGCTGGAACTGCGCCGAGAAGTCGCGCGCCAGCATCTTCGGCAGCTTGGCGCGCAGCAGCCGCGACGCGACCGGGCCTTCGGCGAGGATGGCCTGCACGACCTCCGGATCGACGCCGGCCGCCTGCGCGACCGACACCGCTTCGGCGAGCGCCGCGGTCATCGTGCCCGACAGCATGTTGTTGACCAGCTTGAGCG
>JAHDYE010000392.1 GCA_023383035.1 Burkholderiaceae bacterium
CCCGATCGACGCGGAGTCGCCGTCGCCCGAGACGCCGAGGTAGATCAGCTCGCGATTGGCCAGCGCCGCGCCGGTGAGCACCGACGGCATGCGTCCGTGCACCGAGTTGAAGCCGTGCGAGTTGCCCAGGAAATAGTCGGGCGTCTTGCTCGAGCAGCCGATGCCCGACAGCTTGGCCACGCGATGCGGCTCGACGTCGAGCTCCCAGCAGGCCTGGATGATCGCGGCCGAGATCGAGTCGTGGCCGCAGCCGGCGCACAGCGTGGAGATGCGCCCCTCGTAGTCGCGGCGGGTATAGCCGAGCCGGTTGGCCGGCAGCGTCGGATGATGCAACGCGGGTTTGGCGAGCCAGGTCATGACGTGTTCCTCAGGCGACCTTGCCGCGCTCGAGATGGCGCACGTTGGCGCCCGAGAGCCGCTCGGCGATCGCGCCGGCGATGAAGCGCGCGGTGATCGGCGTGCCGTCGTAGTGCAGGATCGGCACCAGTCGCGCGGGATCGGTGCCGAGCTCGTTCACCAGCATCGTGCGCAGCTGGCCGTCGCGGTTCTGCTCGATCACGAACACCGTGGAATGCGCGGCGACGAAGCGCGCGACCTCGTCGCCGAACGGAAACGCGCGCACGCGCAGCGTGTCCACGCCCAGGCGCAACGCTTCGAGCTCCTCGACCGCCTCGTCCATCGCCGGGCTGGTCGAACCGTAGTAGATCGCGCCGGCGCCGGCGACCGGGCTGGCGGCGCGCCGCTCGAGCGCGGCCGGCACCAGCGATTTCGCGGTCTCGAACTTGCGCAGCAGCCGCTGCATGTTGGCCACGTAGTCGGGGCCTGCCTCCGAATAGCGCGCGTAGGCGTCGCGCGTGGTGCCGCGCGTGAAGTAGGCGCCGCGCGTGGGGTGCGTGCCGGGCCAGGTGCGGTACGGGATGCCGTCGCCGTCCACGTCGAGGTAGCGGCCGAAGTCGCGCCCCTCGTCGAGCATCGCGGCGCTCATCACCTTGCCGCGGTCGTAGCGGCGGCTGTCGTCCCACCTGAACGGGGCGCACAGGCGCTGGTTCATGCCGATGTCGAGGTCGGTCATCAGGAACACCGGCGTCTGCAGCCGGTCGGCCAGGTCGAGCGCCTGCGCGGCGAACTCGAAGCACTCGTGCGGATCCTCGGGAAACAGCAGCACGTGTTTCGTGTCGCCGTGCGACGCGTAGGCGCACGCGAGCAGGTCGGCCTGCTGGGTGCGCGTGGGCATGCCGGTGGATGGACCGCCGCGCTGCACGTCGATGATCGTGACCGGGATCTCGGCGAAATAGGCCAGGCCGATGAACTCGCTCATCAGCGACACGCCCGGGCCGGAGGTGGCGGTGAACGCGCGTGCGCCGTTCCAGCCCGCGCCGATCACCATGCCGATCGACGCGAGCTCGTCCTCGGCCTGCACGATCGCGTAGCGCCGCTCGCCGCTGTCGCGGTCCACGCGCAGCTTCGCGCAGTACTTCTGGAACGCCTCGGCCACCGAGGACGACGGTGTGATCGGGTACCACGCGCACACGGTGGCGCCCCCGTACACGCAGCCGAGCGCGGCTGCCGAGTTGCCGTCGACGAAGATGCGATCGCCCACGTTGGCGGCGCGCTTCACGCGCAGCCCGAGCGCGTCGTCGAGGTGCTCCTGCGCGTAGTGAAAGCCCTTGCGGAAGGCGTCGAGGTTGGGCGTGAGCAGCTTCTCCTTGCCCTTGTACTGCTCGCCGATCAGCTCGGCGATGACCGCCGGATCGATGCCGACCAGCGCCGCCAGCACTCCCACGTACATGATGTTCTTCAGCAGCTGGCGCTCGCGCGGATCGGCGTACGCGGCGTTGCACATCTCGGTGAGCGGCACGCCGATCGCGTGCACGTCGGGGCGGAACTTCGACGCCGGCAGCGCCTTGGTGCTGTCGTACAGCAGGTAGCCGCCGGGTTCGACTTCGGCCAGGTCGCGATCCCACGTCTGCGGATTCATCGCCACCAGCAGGTCGACGCCGCCGCGCCGCCCGAGGTGCCCCCGCTCGGTGACGCGCACCTCGTACCAGGTGGGCAGTCCCTGGATGTTCGACGGGAAGATGTTGCGCGGGCTCACCGGCACGCCCATGCGCAGGAAGCTCTTGGCGAACAGCTCGTTGGCCGACGCCGAACCCGAGCCGTTGACGTTGGCGAACTTGACGACGAAGTCGTTGACAGCCTCGATGCGCTTCATCACGCTGCCTTTCGCTCGGGGGTCCGGCAGCCGGGGCCGGCGTGGGTGATGTCGAGCAGGAACTTGCGCATGTCCCAGGCACCGGTGGGACAGCGCTCGGCACACAGCCCGCAGTGCAGGCAGACGTCCTCGTCCTTGACCATGGCCCGCCCGGTCTTCAGGCCGGTGGCCAGGTACAGCGGCTGGTCGGCGTTCAGCGCCGGCGCGCGCAGGCCGGCGCGCAGCGTGCGCTCGTCGCCGTCGGCAGGCAGCATCGTGAAGGTGATGCAGTCGGTCGGGCAGATGTCGACGCAGGCGTCGCACTCGATGCACTGCTTGGCGGTGAACACCGTCTGCACGTCGCAGTTCAGGCAGCGCTGCGCCTCGCGCAGCG
>JAHDYE010000393.1 GCA_023383035.1 Burkholderiaceae bacterium
TCGCTGCTGCTGTTCGCCTGGCGCGCGCCGGCGATCGGCAACGGGCCGGGCTTCGCCGCGGTCTCGCGCGAGTCGCTGCTGCTCGCGAACAACGTGCTGCTCACGGTGGCGATGGCCGCGGTACTGCTCGGCACCCTGTACCCGCTGGTGCTCGACACGCTCGACATGGGCAAGATCTCGGTCGGTCCGCCCTACTTCGATTCGGTGTTCTTCCCGCTGATGGCGCCGGCGCTGTTCCTGATGGGCATCGGGCCGCTGGCGCGGTGGAAGAAGGCCGAGCTGCCCGAGCTGGTCGCGCGCCTGCGCTGGGCGCTGGCAGTGGCCGTGATCGCGGCGCTGCTGCTGCCGCTCACCGTCGACGGTTTCCGGCCGATGACCAGCCTCGGCCTGATGTTCGTGCTGTGGATCATCGCGTGCGTGGCGATCGCGGTGGGCGACATGCTGCGCGGAGTCGACGGCCGGCTGTCGCTGCGCCGCGCGCGACTGCATCCGGCCAGCGCCTGGGGCATGCACGTCGCGCATCTCGGTGTGGCCGCGTTCGTGGCCGGCGTGACGATGGTCAACAGCTACGAGCACGGGCGCGAGCTGCGCATGGAAGTCGGCCAGCGCGTCGAGTTGGGCGGCTACGACATCCGCTTCGTCGGCCTGGAGTCGGCCACCGGCCCCAACTACGATGCCACGCGCGGGCGCTTCGAGATCCGCCGCGCCGGTGCCGAGGGTCCGCCGTTCCGGATCCTCGCGCCGGAAAAGCGCGTCTATCGCGCCTCCGCGATGCCGATGACCGAAGCGGCGATCGACCGCAGCCTGCTGCGCGACGTCTACGTGTCGATGGGCGAGCCGCTCGACGCGCGCGCCTGGGTGGTGCGCGCGCACGTCAAGCCCTTCGTCAACTGGATCTGGATCGGCTGCGTGCTGATGGCGATCGGCGGGTTCGTTGCCGCGGCCGACCGGCGCTACCGGCGCCGCCTTGCCGAGCGCGAGGCGGGCGCGGCGGCAGCGGGACAGGCCGCGTGAACAGGCGCGCCGTGACCCGCCACGGGAGCAGGTATCGATGAGAGCGTGGCGTTTCGCGCTGCCGGTGGCGATCTTCGTGGCGATCGCATGGTTCCTGTTGCGCGGGCTCGATCGCGATCCGCGCGAGATCCCGTCGCCGCTGATCGGCAAGCCGGCGCCGGTGTTCTCGCTGCCGGTCACGCACGACCTGTCGCGCACCTGGTCGCCCGAGGCGATGCGCGGACAGGTGTGGCTGCTCAACGTGTGGGGCTCGTGGTGCGCCGGCTGCCAGGTCGAGCATCCGCTGTTCAACGATCTTGCCCGCGAGGGCACGCTGCCGATCGTCGGCCTGGCCTGGAAGGACATGCCGGAGAACTCGATCTCCTGGCTGCGCAGGCTGGGCAATCCCTACGCGGTCGTGGTGAGCGACATCAAGGGCAACGTGGCGATCGACTACGGCGTCTACGGCGCACCCGAAACCTTCCTGATCGACAAGCAGGGAACCATCCGCTTCAAGCACGTCGGACCGGTCACGCCCGAAGTGCTGAAGACGAAGCTGCTGCCGATGGCGCAGCAGCTGAAGGACTCGTGATGGGAGCGCTCGCCATGCGCCCGGCCGGCACGCGCCCGATTGCATCGCGGCTCGCGGCCACGCATCGGCTCACCGCCGCGGCGCTGCCCTGGCTGGCTCTCGCCGCGCTGCTGACGGCGCTGCTGCTGGCTGCGGGCGCGGCGCACGGTGCCGCCGGCGCCTCCGGCGGCGAGGCCACCGACGCCGACCTGCTCACCACGCCCGAGCAGCGGGCGCGCTACCAGCACCTCGCCGAGGAACTGCGCTGCCTGGTGTGCCAGAACCAGACGCTGGCCGATTCGAACGCCGAGCTCGCCGGCGACCTGCGACGCCAGGTCGAGACGATGATCATCGCCGGGCGCAGCGACGACGAGATCAAGGGATTCCTGGTCGACCGTTACGGCGACTTCGTGCTGTACCGGCCCCCGGTGCAGGGCAACACCTGGCCGCTGTGGGCCGGCCCGTTCGCACTGCTGATCGTGGGCGTGCTCGCGTGGTGGCGCATCCAGCGGCGCAGCCGGCCCGCCAGTGGCTCGCAGCCCGTCGCCGGCGCGCCCGACCTCGAGCGTGCGCGCCACCTGCTGGACGACTGAACGCACGGCAGGCGAGCGCGTTGCCGGTCCGCCGCGGCCCTGCGCCGTCACGGTGCCGTTCGCCCGCGCTTCGGCGCCCCTTCTTCAGCGCCGACGGCCCGCGTCGTAGCGCCTGATCCCCAGCCCGGTCGCCACCGTCATCATCGCCGCCAGTCCGGTCGCGACCCAGGTCAGCGTCCAGCCGCCGCTGTACTGGGCCAGCGCCGCGATCAGCGGAGGCAGCAGGATCTGCCCGGCGCCCGAGCCCTGCTGGACCAGTCCGACCGTGGTCGAAACCGCCGCCGGCGACGGCGCGTAGAACGGAGCAGTGGCGAACAGCGCGCCCGGGATCAGCCCGCCTACCGTCGACAGCACCACGATCGCCGCGTAGCGCCAGCCGAAGCCGATGTCGGTGCCGAAGGCCACCCACGCGCACGACGCCATCAC
>JAHDYE010000394.1 GCA_023383035.1 Burkholderiaceae bacterium
CAGGTCGGGCAGGATGCCGGTATAGGCGACCTGGATCGTCTTCGCGTTGTCGGTGACCCGGAACGTCACCGTGGTGCCATCACCGACGCGCTTGACGCTCTCGGGCTCGACCAGACCGCCGATGCGGAACGGCTTGCCCCTGGGCGCCTCGCCGTCGGCGATCTGCGTCGGCGTGAAGAAGAACACCAGGTTGCTGCGGAAGGCGTTCAGGACCAGCGTGGCCGCCACCGCCAGTGCGGCGAGCCCGGCCACGATCCACAGCATGCGCTTGTGACGCGGTTTCATCGGTCAGGTTCCCGGGGGCCGGCCGCGCGCGACATCGAGCGTTCGGCACGCATGCCGATCACGCGTCGCCAGCTCTCGCGCCGATGCCTGCGCAGCCAGACCAGTTCGACGATCAGTGCGATCGCCAGCATTCCATACGAGCTCCACACGTAGAACCCGTATCCGCCCATCGCGAGCCAATCGCTCATCGCGACGCTCCCTCGACGGTCGGCGCTGCCCCGTCACCCTTACCCAGCTCACCCACCCAGCCGCTCAGCGCTTCGCGCTCGACGATGATGCTGCGCACCCGGTACAGGGCCACCGCGATGGTGTAGGCCCAGGCGGCCAGCGTCACCAGCAGCATCGCGACCAGCATCGTCTGCGCCATCTTCGGCGCGGCGGTCATCGAAATGGTCGAACCCTGGTGCAGCGTGTTCCACCAGCGCACCGAGAAGTAGATGATCGGCACGTTGATCGCACCCACCAGCGCCAGCAGCGCCGCGGCCCGGTCGGCGCGGCGCGGATCGTCGATCGAGGCGCGCAGCGCGATGAAGCCGAGGTACAGGAACAGCAGGATCAGCGTGGACGTGAGCCGCGCGTCCCACACCCAGTAGGTGCCCCACGTGGGCCGGCCCCAGAAGGCGCCGGTCCACAGCGAGACGAACGCGAACATCGCGCCGGTGGGCGCCAGCGCCTGCGCCATCATCGCCGACAGTCGCGTGTTGAACGCGAGCGACAGCGCGCACCAGAACGCCATCACCAGGTAGGTGAACATCGCCATCCAGGCCGCAGGCACGTGGATGAAGATGATCCGGTAGGCCTCGCCCTGCTGCCAGTCGGTGGGCGCGACGAAGAAGCCGATGTACAGGCCGGCGATGGCGAGGATCGCGGCGGCGACGGCGAACCAGGGCACCAGCGTTCCGGCGAGCGGGTAGAAGCTGGCCGGCGACGCGTAGCGGAACCAGGGGTTGCCGGAGTGAGGCAAGGTGGTATTCATTCGTGCGCGATTTTAACCGCCAGCGCCCCCGCAGCCGGTCCCAATACCCAGGCGACGATCAGCCCCGCGCCCAGCAGCGACAAATGGGCGTCGGCGCCCAGGCCCGATGCGTACGATTCGACCGCACCGGCGCCGAAGATCAGGACCGGCACGGCCAGCGGCAGCACCAGCAACGCCAGCAGCGACGAGCCGCCGCGCGCGCCGAGCGTGAGCGCGGCGGCGATCGCCCCCAGCCAGGACAGGATCGGGGTGCCCAGCGCGAGCGAGGCCGCGAGCACCGCGATCGCGTCGCTCGGCAGGCCGAACTGCAGGCCGGCCACCGGCGCGAGCGCCACCAGCGGCACGCTGGTGGCCAGCCAGTGCGCCAGCACCTTGCCGGCCACCAGCGCCGGCAGCGGCGCCGGAGCGAGCACCATCTGCTCGAGCGTGCCGTCGCCATGGTCGGCGGCGAACAGCCGCGACAGCCCCAGCAGGCTGGCGAGCAGCGCCGCCACCCAGGCGATGCCGGGAGCGATCGAGCGCAGCAGCGCCGGGTCGGGGCTTACCGCGAGCGGGAACAGGCTGGTCACGAGCAGGAAGAAGACGATGATCACGGCCAGCTCGGCGCGCGAGCGCATCGCCAGTCGCAGGTCGCGCGCGCAGGCCCACCACAGCGCGCCGAACGCGCCGGTTGCCGCGGTGGCGTTCACGCTGCCCACTCGGCGAGGTTCAGCAACAGCGGCGGGCTCGCGCACGGCAGCGGCTGGTGCGTGGCCACGAGCGCGAGGCCGCCCCGCTGCAGGTGCACGTCGAGCAGGCCGGCCAGCGTACCCAGACCGTTGGCGTCCAGCGCGGTGCCCGGTTCGTCGAGCAGCCACAGCGGGCGCCGCGACATCGACAGGCGTGCCAGCGACAGCCTGCGGCGTTGGCCGGCCGACAGCCGCCCGAACGGAAGCCGCGCCTGGCGCTCCAGACCCACGCGCGCGAGTGCCGCCTCGAGCTCGCGCGCATCGGGGGTCGAGCCGTCGAGCGCTGCCTGCAGCGCGAGGTTCTCGTGCACTTCAAGGCTGTCCTTCCAGCCGGCCGCGTGTCCCTGATACAGGCAGTCGGCGCGCCATTCGGGCGCATCGGCGCGGCGCGTCGCGCCGCGCCAGCGGATTTCGCCGCTCACCGGGCGTGCCAGGCCGGCGATCGCCCGCAGCAGCGTCGACTTGCCGCTGCCGTTGGGCCCCGTCAGCATCATCCAGCGCGAGTGCGCAACGCGCAGGTCGAGTCCGGCGAACAGGGTGCGATAGCCGGCCGCGCAGGCGAGCGCGCGGGTCTCGAGTCCGTCGAAGCCCG
>JAHDYE010000395.1 GCA_023383035.1 Burkholderiaceae bacterium
CGTAGACGCCGGCGCCGATCAGCGTCGGGATCGCGAGGAAGAACGAGAACTCGGTCGCGGCCTGGCGCGACAGGCCGAACAGCATGCCGCCGATGATGGTCGCGCCGGAGCGGCTGGTGCCGGGGATCAGCGCGAACGCCTGCGCGATGCCCAGCCGCACCGCGTCGGCGGCCGTCAGCGAATCGATGTCGTGGATGCGCGGGCGGGCGATGCCGCGCCGCTGGCGCGCTTCCACCCACAGGATGATCAGGCCGCCGACGATGAACGCGATCGCCACCGGCAGCGGCCGGAACAGCCACTGCTTGATGTGGCCCGCGAACAGCACACCCAGCACCGCCGCCGGCAGGAACGCGATCACCACGTTGGCCGCGAAGCGCTGCGCGCGCCGCTCGCGCGCGATGCCCGCGATCGTGGCCCCGATGCGTTGGCGGAAGTACCAGATCACGGCCAGCATGGCGCCGGTCTGGATCGCCACGCTGAACATCTTCTCCTTCTCGCCGTTGAAGCCCAGCAGGCTCGCGGCCAGGATCAGGTGCCCGGTGCTCGAGATCGGCAGGAACTCGGTGAGACCCTCGACGATGCCGAGGATCGCCGCCTTGACCAGCAGCGGCAGCGCGTAGAGCAGCTCAGGCACGCGGCCACCAGGCGTGGAAGTGATGCACCGGACCGTGGCCGGAGCCGACCTGCAGCCGGTCGGCGTGGCGCAGCGCCTCGGTCAGGTACTCCTTCGCGCGCCGGATCGCCGTCACCGGCTCGGCCCCGCCCGCCAGCAGCGCCGCGATCGCCGCCGACAGCGTGCAGCCGGTGCCGTGCGTGTTGCGCGTGGCGACGCGCGGCGCGGCCAGCTCGATCATGCGGTCGCCGTCGTGCAGCAGGTCGATCGCGTCGCCGCTCAGGTGGCCACCCTTGAGCAGCACGAAGCGCTGCCCGTCGTCGCGCAGCAGGCGGCGCAGCCGCTCGGCCGTGCGCTGCATCTCCTTCACGCTGTCCGGCGGACGCGCATCGAGCAGCACGCCGGCTTCCGGCAGGTTCGGCGTGAGCACGGTGGCCAGCGGCAGCACGGCCTCGATCAGGGTGGAGATCGCCTCGCGGCCGAGCAGCGCATCGCCGCTCTTGGCGACCATCACCGGATCGACCACCAGGTGCGGCAGGCGGCCGGCCGCGATCGGCCTCGACAGGCCTTCGGCCACCGCGACCGCGATCTCGGCCGTGCCCAGCATGCCGATCTTGGCGGCATCGATGCGCACGTCGGCGAACAGCGTGTCGAGCTGCAGGCGCACGAACGGCGGCGGCACCCCGTGCACGCCGGTCACGCCCTGCGTGTTCTGCGCGGTGAGCGCCGCCACCACCCCGGTGCCGTAGGCGCCCAGCGCCGAGAAGGCCTTCAGGTCGGCGAAGATGCCGGCGCCGCCGCTCGGATCGATGCCGGCGACGGTGAGCGCGTTGGGGGGAGACGGTCGGGCCGGTCGGTTCACGATGGGCAGGCGCGCAAAAGCGGTCGGCGAAGTCGCGGAAAACCGCGATGGTACCCGCCCTCGGGCGACCGGCCTGTGACAGGCTACGCGATCGGCCGCCCGCGATGCGCCGCCAGCAGCGGCACTTTCATCTCGTCGTCGCTGGTTCCGCCATGCATGCCGATGAAACGCATCGGCCGCTCGCCTTCGACCGCATCGACCAGCGTGACCAGGCGCCGCGGCACCAGCAGGTGCGTGCCCAGCCGCCCCGCGAGCGCCGGCTTCCGACCCGGCGCCACCGCGCCGAACCAGCCGGCGCGCAGCAGCTGCTTCGGCTCGTACACGTCGAAAGCGTCGCCGAGCGCGCCTGTCACGATCTGCGCGAAGCGCTCGCGGCGTTCCGGGCGCACCTGGCAGAACGGCACCCGCGGTTCGCCGCACAGCGGGCGCTCGAGGCACTCGCCGATCGACGGAAAGTCGCGCAGCTGCAGCTGGTCGGCGGCGTCGATGTCGACGAAGCCGTGATCGGCGCTGGCCAGCAGCAACGCGTCGAACGCGGCGCTGCGCTCGACCAGCGCTGCGAACCAGCGGTCGAACTCGTGCACCACCGCGGCGGCGGCATCGCTCTGCCAGCCGGCGTGATGGCTGACCGCGTCGAACTGCGGCAGGTACACGAACACGCCGATGCCGTCCGGGCAGGCGCGCAAGGCTTCGACCACCCGGTCCGGAATTTCGTCGAGCTGCGCATAGGCGAGCCGGGTGGAACCGGAATAGGCGTGGCGCGAGAACTCCGAATCGGCGATCTCGTGCGGCAGGATCGCCAGCATCGGCGCCCGCGCGCGCACGGCCCACGGCTGCCACGACCAGGTATCGGCCGCGCTGACCGTGCGTCGGCGCTCCCCGCGCACGTCCATCGGCAGCGTACGCACGATCGCCGCGGCCGATTCCGACCACATCAGCCAGGCGGGATTGCCGTGCACCGCGGGCGGCACGGCAGTGGCCAGGGAGGTCATCGCCGGCGCGGTGCTCGACGGGAAGACTGAATCGAGCGTACGCAGCCGATGGTGGGAAAGCGCGCCGCGCGGCGCATGCGTGGCCAACTGGCGTTCGCCGAGCCCGTCG
>JAHDYE010000396.1 GCA_023383035.1 Burkholderiaceae bacterium
GGGACGCCACCAGCATCTACAAGATCCCGCGCATGCTGCACGAGCAGGGCGTCGATCGCACGCTGTGCGAGATCCTTCGGCTCGACACCCGTCCGGCCGACCTGAGCGTGTGGGACCGCCTCGTGCATTCGCTCGAGAACCCCCGGCACGACGTGCGCATCGCGATGGTGGGCAAGTACGTCGATCTCACCGAGTCGTACAAGTCGCTCAGCGAGGCGCTGGTGCATGCCGGCATCCACACCGAGAGCCGCATCGACATCGAGTACATCGACTCCGAGCGCATCGAGACCGAAGGCCCCGGCATGCTGGCGGGCTTCGATGCCATCCTGGTGCCGGGCGGCTTCGGACGGCGCGGCGTCGAGGGCAAGATCCGGGCGATCCGCTACGCGCGCGAGAATCGCGTGCCGTACCTGGGCATCTGCCTGGGCATGCAGCTCGCGGTGATCGAGTTCGCGCGCGACGTCTGCGGGCTCGAAGGCGCCAACAGCACCGAGTTCGATCCGGACACGCCGCACCCGGTGGTGGGCCTGATCACCGAGTGGCTCGATCGCGAAGGGCGCGTCGAGAAGCGCGACGCCGGCTCGAATCTGGGCGGCACGATGCGCCTGGGCGCGCAGCGCTGCCCGATCGAGCCGGGCACGCTGGTGGCGTCGATCTACGGCGAGTCGGTCAACGAACGGCATCGTCACCGCTACGAGGTCAACAACCACTACGTGGAGCGGCTCGAACGGGCCGGGCTGGTCGTCGCGGCGCGCACGCCGTCCGAGGGCCTGACCGAGATCATCGAGCTGCCGCGCGGCGGCTCGCATGGGCACCCGTGGTTCGTCGGCGTGCAGTTCCACCCCGAGTTCACGTCGACGCCGCGCGACGGGCATCCGCTGTTCCGCTCCTACGTCGAGGCGGCGCTGGCGCGCGCCGCGCAGCGCCCCGCGCGCGGCGAGCCCGGCGTGATGCGGCTGGTCTGAAGGCGCGGCCCATGCGCCTGTGCGGATTCGAGGCGGGGCTGGACCGCCCGCTGTTCCTGATCGCCGGCCCGTGCGCGATCGAGTCGCGCGAGCTGGCACTCGACACCGCCGGGCGGCTGAAGGAGATCACCGCGTCGCTGGGTGTGCCGTTCATCTACAAGTCGTCGTTCGACAAGGCCAACCGCAGCTCGGGCGCCTCGTTCCGTGGCCCCGGCATGGACGAAGGACTGGCGATCCTCGCCGAGGTGCGTCGCCAGATCGGCGTGCCGGTGCTCACCGACGTGCACGAGATCGACCAGGTCGCGCCGGTGGCCGCGGTGGTCGACGTGCTGCAGACGCCGGCGTTCCTGGTGCGCCAGACCGACTTCATCCGGGCGGTCGCCTCGGCCGGCCGACCGGTCAACATCAAGAAGGGCCAGTTCCTCGCGCCGCACGACATGAAGAACGTCGTCGACAAGGCGCGCGCCGCGGCGATCGAGGCCGGCGGCGACGGCGACAACATCCTGGTGTGCGAGCGCGGCGCCTCGTTCGGCTACAACAACCTGGTCTCCGACATGCGTTCGCTGGCGATCATGCGCGAGACCGGCTGCCCGGTGGTGTTCGACGCCACGCACTCGGTGCAGCTGCCGGGCGGGCAGGGCACCTCCTCGGGCGGCCAGCGCGAGTTCGTGCCGGTGCTGGCGCGTGCCGCGGTGGCCACCGGCGTGTCGGGCCTGTTCATGGAAACGCATCCCGATCCGGCCAAGGCGCTGTCGGACGGCCCCAATGCGTGGCCGCTGGCGCGCATGCGCGAGCTGCTGGCCACGCTGAAGGAGCTCGACGACGTGGTCAAGCGCAGCGGTTTCGCCGAGCAGGCTCCCGGCCACTGATCGACGAGGAAACGCCTCCATGCCCGCCTACGTGATCGTCGACGTCAAGGTCACCGACCCCGAGCAGTACAAGCAATACATGGCCCTGTCGCCCGCCGCGATCGAGGCGGCCGGCGGGCGCTTCCTGGTGCGCGGCGGCGCGCACGAGGTGTTCGAGGGCAACTGGCAGCCCACCCGCCTGGTGATGGCAGAGTTCCCCGACCTGGCGGCGGCGCGCGCTTTCTACGATTCGGCGAAATACCGCGAGGCGCGCGCGAAACGCGCCGGCGCAACGGAGTTCTTCAACATGGTGGTGGTCCAGGGAGTGGATCGGGCATGAGTGCGATCGTCGACATCATCGGCCGCGAGATCATCGACTCGCGCGGCAATCCCACGGTCGAGTGCGACGTATTGCTCGAATCAGGCGTGATGGGCCGTGCCGCGGTGCCGTCGGGCGCCTCCACCGGTTCGCGCGAGGCGATCGAGCTGCGCGACGGCGATCCGAAGCGCTATCTGGGCAAGGGTGTGCTCAAGGCGGTGGAGAACATCAACACCGAGATCTCCGAGGCGATCATGGGCCTGGACGCCGCCGAGCAGGCGTACGTCGACCGCACGCTGATCGAGCTCGACGGCACCGAGAACAAGGCGCGGCTCGGCGCCAACTCCATGTTGGCGGTGTCGATGGCGGTGGCCAAGGCGGCCGCCGAGGAGTCGGGGCTGCCGCTGTACCGCTACTTCGGCGGTTCGGGCGCGATG
>JAHDYE010000397.1 GCA_023383035.1 Burkholderiaceae bacterium
GGCGACGTCCAGCGGCAGCGACAGCTCGAACTGCAGCGTGATCACCGACGCGCCCGCCGAGCTGGACGACGACATCTGCTTCAGGCCCGGCATCTGCCCGAACTGGCGCTCCAGCGGCGCGGTGATCGACGACGTCATCACCTCGGGGCTGGCGCCCGGATAGAGCGTCGAGACCTGGATGGTCGGATAGTCGACCTCGGGCAGCGCCGACAGCGGCAGCAGCCGGTAGCCCACCAGGCCGGCGAGCAGGATCGCGACCATCAGCAGCGAAGTCGCCACCGGCCGCAGGATGAACAGGCGCGACGGGTTCATCGGGGGCCGGCAGGATCGGGCCGCACGCGAAGCTCGGCGCGCCGGCGCACGGTTACTGGCGCCGCGCTTGCGGCTTGCGGCGCTGCACGGCCGGCTGGACGGCCACGCGCTCGGCCGCCGTCTTCTCGATCGGCTCGACGCGTGCGCCGTCGCGCAGGTTGTCCACGCCGTCGATGACCACGCGCTCGCCCGTCCTGACGCCCTCGGTCACCACGGTGCGTTCGCCGTCCACCGGCCCGAGCGCGATGCGGCGCAGCGCCACCGTGTCGGCGTCACGCACCACGTAGACGTAGGTGCCGGGCGAGCCGCGCTGGATCGCCGCGCTCGGCACCACGGTGGCGCCTTCGAGCACTTCGATGAACAGCCGCACGTTGACGAACTGGTTGGGGAACAGCGCGCCGTCGGCATTGGAGAACTCGGCTTTCATGCGCAGCGTGCCGGTGGCGACGTCGATCTGGTTGTCCAGCGTGGTGAGCGTGCCGTTCGCGAGCACCGCGCGCTGCTCGCGGTCGAGCGCCTGCGCCGCCATCGGCCTGCCCTTGCGGTAGCGCTCGAGCACCGGCGCGAGGTCCTTCTCGGGCAGCGAGAAGGTCACGCCGATCGGCTGCACCTGGGTGATCGTCACGATACCGGTGGCGTCGCCCGCGCGCACGATGTTGCCGGGATCGACCAGCCGCAGGCCGAGCCGGCCCGAGAACGGCGCGGTGATGCGCGCATAGCTCAACTGCAGGCGCGCGTCGTCGACCTGGCCCTGGTCGCTCCTGACGATGCCTTCGTACTGGCGTACCAGCGCCTGCTGCGTGTCGAGCTGCTGTGCGCTGGCGGCGTCCTGCGCGACCAGCGTGCGGTAGCGTTCGAGATCGAGCCGCGCGTTCTCGAGCAGCGCGCGGTCGCGCGCCAGTTGCCCCTGCGCCTGCTCGAGCTGCACCTGGAACGGCCGCGGATCGATCTCCGCGAGCAGTTCGCCCGCCTTCACCATCTGCCCTTCGCGGAAGTTCACGCGCAGCAGCTGCCCGTCGACGCGCGAGCGCACCGTCACGGTACGCAGCGACGTGACGGTGCCCAGCGCGTGCAGGACCACCGGCACGTCGGCAGTCTCGGCGCGCGCCACGGTGACCGGGATCGGCCGCTCGCCGCCAGGGCGGCCGCCCGGGGCGCCGGGCCGACCTGTTCCTGCCGCGGGCGGACCGGCTCCCGGCGCACCGCCGCCACCCCGCGCCTGCGGGCTCGCTCCCGGTGCGCCCGGCGCGGCGGGTGCTTGCGCACCGGGAGCGGGCGCTTCGGCGCGTCGCGCGGCGAGGTAGTGCGCGGCGCCGTATCCGAGCGCCGCCAGCGCCACGAGCACGAGCAGCCAGAACCAGGGCCGGTACAGCATGGATCGCCTGCGCGCCGCGGCCGGCGCGGTACGGCCCGGCGCGGCGTCTTGGTGGGGTTCGGGCATGTCGGGGTAGGGTGCGGCGGCGCGCGGCGCTCTCAGGCGGCGCCGAGCTTGCGTTCGACGGCGCGCACGAAGAATGCCGCGCCCAGCGGCAGCGCCGCGTCGTTGAAGTCGTAGGCCGGATTGTGCACCTCACAGGCGCCTTCCACGTCGCCGTTGCCGATGTTGACGAAGCAGCCCGGCACCTGCTCGAGCATGAACGAGAAGTCTTCCGAGGCCATGATCAGCGGCGGATCGCGCAACACGTTTTCCGCGCCCACCAGCTCGGCACAGACCGAGGCGGCGAACTCGGCCTGCCCGGGGTCGTTGATGGTGGGCGGAAAGCTGGCGCGAAAGTCGACCGATACGCTCGCGCCCATCGCCTGCGCGACCCCTTCGGCGACCCGCTGCAGGTTGCGGCCGATCAGGTCCATCATGGCGCTGGAGAAGGTGCGCGCCGTGCCGCACAGCCGCGCGGTCTGGGGGATCACGTTGTAGGTGTCGCCGGCATGGATCTGCGTGATCGACAGCACCGCGGTTTCCACCGGCGGCACGTTGCGCGAGACGATCGTCTGCAGCGTCGCGGCGATCTGCACCGCGACCATCACCGGGTCGATGCCCGCCTCGGGCCGTGCGCCGTGCGCGCCCACGCCGGTGACTTCGATGTCGAAGAAGGCGCCGGCGGCCATCATCGGGCCGGCACGCACCGCGAAGCGGCCCACGGCGAGCTTCGGCCGGTTGTGCATGCCGAAAACGGTGTCACAGGGGAAGCGCCGGAACAGTCCGTCGTCGATCATCGCCTTCGCGCCGCCGAGCCCCTCTTCGGCGGGCTGGAAGAT
>JAHDYE010000398.1 GCA_023383035.1 Burkholderiaceae bacterium
CCGAGGTCAAGCTCGGCATCCTGCCCGGCGCCGGCGGCACGCAGCGCCTGCCGCGCGTGGTGCCGCTCGAGATGGCGGTCAACATGATCGTGTCGGGCAACCCGGTGAAGTCGGAGAAGTTCAAGGGCACGCGCCTGTTCGACGAGATCGTCGACGGCGACCTGGTGGAAGGCGCTGCGGCGTTCGCGCGCAAGGCGGTCGCGGACAAACGCGGTTTGCCGAAGGCGCGCGACCTGAAGGTCGAGCACGAGGATGCCGAGGCGTTCCTGCGGTTCTCGCTGAACACGGTGAAGACGGTGGCGAAGAACTTCCCGGCGCCGGCGCGCTGCGTGGAGGCGATCGCCGGCGCGCTCGGGCCGTTCGATGCGGGGCTGGCGCGCGAGCGCGCGCTGTTCCTCGAGCTGGTGCAGACCCCGGAGTCGAAGGCGCTGCGGCATGCCTTCTTCGGCGAGCGTGCGGCGAGCAAGATTCCCGACGTGCCCGAAGACACGCCGACGCGCACGATCGGCAGCGCGGCGGTGGTCGGTGCGGGCACGATGGGCGGCGGCATCGCGATGAACTTCGCCAACGCCGGCATTCCGGTGAAGGTGCTCGAGGTGAAGCAGGACGCGCTCGAGCGCGGCATCGCGACGATCCGCAGGAACTACGAGAGCAGCGCGAAGAAGGGCCGCATGAGCGCCGAGGACGTCGAGAAGCGCATGGCGCTGATCCGGCCCACGCTCGATTACGTCGATATCGCCGACGCCGACATCGTGGTCGAGGCGGTGTTCGAGGACATGGCGGTCAAGGAGCAGGTGTTCCGCCGGCTCGACGAGGTGATGAAGACGGGCGCCATTCTCGCGACGAACACCTCGACGCTCGACGTGAACCGCATCGCGGCGTTCACGAAGCGGCCGCAGGACGTGATCGGCATGCACTTCTTCTCGCCGGCCAACGTGATGAAGCTGCTCGAGATCGTGCGCGGCGAGAAAACCGGCAAGGACGTGCTGGCCACGACGATGCAGCTGTCGAAGCGGATCCGCAAGACCGGCGTGATGTCGGGCGTATGCGACGGCTTCATCGGCAACCGGATGCTCGAGCAGTACCTGCGCCAGGGACTGTACACGCTCGAAGAAGGCGCCAGCCCGCAACAGATCGATCGCGCGATCGAGAAGTTCGGCTTCGCGATGGGGCCGTTCCGGATGAGCGACCTGGCGGGCAACGACATCGGCTGGTACATCCGCAAGCGCCGCTACGTCGAGCGTCCGGACATGCAGTATCCGCGCATCGCCGACCGGCTGTGCGAGCTGGGCCGCTTCGGCCAGAAGACCGGTGCCGGCTGGTACCGCTACGTCGCCGGCAAGCGCGACGCGCTGCCCGATCCGGCGGTCGACGAGCTGGTGGCCGCACACCGCAGGGAGATCGGCGTGACGCCGCGCAGCCTCGACGACGACGAGATCGTGCACCGGCTGGTATTCGCGCTGGTCAACGAAGGGGCGAAGATCCTCGAGGAGGGTATCGCACTGCGCGCCTCGGACATCGACATGGTCTATCTGACCGGCTACGGATTTCCGCTGTGGCGCGGCGGTCCGATGCTGTACGCGGACATGACCGGCCTCTACAACGTCGTCAACCGCATGGCCGATTTCGCCGCCAACCCGCACGGCGATCGATCGTTCTGGACGCCGGCGCCGCTGCTGGCGAAGCTGGCGGCCGAGGGCCGGGGATTCAACGGTTGAGACAGCGAGAGGAATCGAATCATGCGTGAAGCAGTCATCGTATCGACCGCGCGCACCGGCCTGGCGAAGTCCTGGCGCGGCGCGCTGAACATGACCCACGGCGCCACGATGGGCGGACACGTGGTGCGTGCGGCGATCGAGCGTGCCGGCATCGAGCCGGGCGAGGTCGAGGACGTGCTGATGGGCTGCGCGACCCCGGAAGGCGCCACCGGCTTGAACATCACGCGCCAGATCGCGCTGGCCGCGGGCTGCCCGGTCACCGTGCCGGGCGTCACGATCAACCGCTTGTGCTCGTCGGGGCTGCAGGCAATCGCGATGGCCGCGCAGCGGATCATCGCCGGCGAGGGCGACGTCTTCGTGGCCGGCGGCATCGAATCGATCTCGTGCGTGCAGAACGAGATGAACCTGCACATGATCCACGACAAGGGCCTGGCGAAGAGCAGGCCCGCGATCTACTGGCCGATGCTGCAGACCGCGGAGATGGTCGCCAGGCGCTACGACATCGCGCGCGAGCGCCAGGACGAATACGGCGTGCAGAGCCAGCAGCGCGCCTGCGCTGCGGCTGCAGCCGGCAAGTTCACCGACGAGATCGTGCCGATCACCGTACGCATGGCGGTTGCCGACAAGGCGAGCGGCCAGCTCGGTACGCGCGAGGTCACGCTGTCCGACGACGAGGGGCGGCGCGCCGACACCACGCTCGAGGGCGTGTCGCAGATCAGGCCGGCGTTGCCGGGCGGCGTGATCACGGCGGGCAATGCCAGCCAGTTCTCCGACGGCGCGGGCGCCTGCGTCGTGATGGACGCCAGGCTCGCCGAGAAGCGCGGCCTGAAGCCGCTCGGCTGGTTCC
>JAHDYE010000399.1 GCA_023383035.1 Burkholderiaceae bacterium
CGACTTCCTGCTCACCCGCGTGGTCGGCCAGGGCGGCTTCGGAATCGTCTACGAGGCCGAGGATCTCTGCCTTCAGAGGCGGGTGGCCATCAAGGAGTACATGCCGTCGCACCTCGCTACGCGGCCGGATGGCGAGCGGGTGCATCCGATCTCGAGCCGCTACGCGAACACGTTCGAGCTGGGCCGCCGGAGTTTCGTCAGCGAGGCACGGCTGCTCGCGCAGTTCCGCCATCCGGGACTGCTGGAGGTCTTCCACTTCTGGGAACAGAACGGAACCGCGTACATGGCGATGCCGTTCTACGAAGGGCTCACGCTCGACCGCGTGCTCGCCGGCAAGCCCGGCATCGTCGGCGAGGCCTGGCTGAAGGACACGCTTGCGCCGGTGCTCGACGCGCTCGAGCACATGCATGCCGCCGACTGCTATCACCGCGACGTTTCGGCCGACAACATCCTGGTCCTCGACAGCGGCAAGGCACTGCTGCTCGACCTCGGCGCCGCGCGCCGCGTGATCGGCGACACCGAGCGTGCGCTCACCGTGATGCTCAAGCCGGGCTACGCGCCGATCGAACAGTACGCCGACGATCCGGCGTGCCGCCAGGGCCCGTGGACCGACATCTACGCGCTGGCCGCGGTGTTGTACTTCGCCGTGACCGGACGCATGCCCCCGGCCTCGGCGTCGCGGGTCATGCACGATTCGCTGCCGCCGCTGGGCTCGATGCAACCCCCCGGTTACAGCCTGGGTTTCCTCGAGGCGATCGACCGCGGGCTGTCGATCCGGCCCGAGCGGCGCCCGAGGTCGATCGCCGGGTTCCGGTCGCTGCTCCATGGCGGCGCGGCCGCAGGCGGCGCTGCACGCGACCCTGCGCAAAAGGCCGCCGGCGTCGCCACGCCGGACCGCCAGGACCTTGCGTCGCCGCGCTCGCCTGGCCGCCGCGGTCTTGGGGCCGCTGCCGCCGCAGTGGGTGCCGTCGCGGCGCTTGCCGCAGTCGCCACATGGCTCCGGCCGCCGGCGGATCGCGGCAATCGGCCCATCCCGTCTGTCGCGGAGACGAAGCCGACAGCGAAACCGGTTCCTGCAGCGCCCGCGAGCGTTGCGAACGCGCCGATTGCCGCCCCGTCCCAGCCGACGGAATCGGCGGTGCCGTCGCGACCGGCCGACAATGCCCGTCGCGAAGATCCCGCCCCACGGCCCGTGGCCCAGCCCAAATCAGCAGGCAAGGACGCGCCCCGCGCCTCGGCGCCGCCGAGCCGCACGGGCACCGTTCGGCTCGCGGTGGCGCCCTGGGGCGAAGTGTTCGTCGACGGCGTGAGCAGGGGCGTCACGCCGCCGCTGAAGGAGCTCGCGCTGGGCGCCGGGCGGCACCGCATCGAAGTCCGCAATCCGGCGGCGCCCAGCCTGACTCGCGAGATCGTGGTCGGCGAAGGCAAGGCGACCGTGATCACGCATCGCTTCAAGTAACCGGAAAACGCGGCTGCCGCCACCATATCCATGCAGAGGCCCGACAATGAACAGGCAATCGGCACTCGTACTCGCCATCGCCGCGCTGGCGCTCGCGGGGTGCAGCTCGATCGGCGACGTCGGAAGCAAGGTCGGAATCGGCCCTGCCTCGCCGGCCGAGCAGAAACTCGCCGAAGGGGTCGCGCTCTACGACCGGGGTGATTTCGCCGCGGCGATCCGCACGCTCCAGTCGCACGAGATCGCCGATGGCGACGTCGGCACCCGGGTGCGTGCGAACAAGTACCTGGCTTTCAGCTACTGCGTCACGCAGCGGCGCACGCAGTGCCGTCGCTCGTTCGACACCGCGCTTCGGCTCGACGGGACGTTCGAGCTGGAGGCTGCCGAGGCCGGTCATCCGATCTGGGGGCCGGTGTATGCACAGGCCCGCAAGGCGGCCGAGCAGCGGCGCGGCCGTCGCTAGATCAGGGTCGGTTCATACCAGGAACGGCGCCGCGTGAGCCCGGGCGCGGGGGCGCCCGGCCATCGGCGCAGTTCAAGGTCCAACGCGCGCCGACGTCCTGCGCCAGCGCATCGGCCAGCCACGGCAGCGCTGCGCGCAATGCGCGCTCGAGCGTCCACGGCGGATTGACCACGAAGATGCCGCTACCGTGCAGGCCGAGCCCGTCCGCTGACGGCGCGCGCACCGTCAGCGTCGCGTGCAGCCAGCGCAGGCCCGGCATCCGCGCAAGCCGGCGAGGCAGTTCCGCGGACTCGCGCCGTTGCACCTGCGGATACCAGATCGCGTAGCAACCGGTGGCGAAGCGCCCGAGTGCGTCACGCAGCGTCGCCGCCACCCGCGCGTAATCGCGCCTGTCCTCGTAGGACGGGTCGACCAGCACCAGCGCGCGCCGCGACGGCGGTGGCAGCAGCGCCTTCAGGCCGGAGAACCCGTCGCCGGCCTGCACCCGCGTGCGGCGTGCCGCATCGCGACCGGCCGCAGCCACGTTGCCCGCCAGCACGCGAACCTCGTTGGGGTGCATCTCGAAGAGGCGCAACCGGTCGCCTGCGCGCAGGTGGCCGAGCGCGACGAAGGGCGAGCCGGGGTAGTGCCGCA
>JAHDYE010000400.1:0-1148 GCA_023383035.1 Burkholderiaceae bacterium
CGTCGGCGACGAGATCCTGTCGGGCAAGCGGCAGGACAAGCACTTCGCGCGCGTGCTCGAGATGCTCGGCGGACGCGGCCTGCGCCTGTCCTGGGCGCACTACGTCGGCGACGAGCGCGAGCAGCTCACCGTGCTGCTGACGCGCAGCTTCGCGTCGGGCGACGCCGTGTTCTGCTGCGGCGGCATCGGTGCCACGCCCGACGACCATACGCGCCAGGCCGCTGCGGCCGCGCTCGGGGTGGCGCTCGAGCTGCATCCCGAGGCTGCGCGGCTGATCGCCGAGCGCACCGCCGAAATGGCGCGCGAAGGTCGCGGCAGCGCCGACATGTCGCTGCCGGAAAACCGGCAGCGCCTGAAGATGGGCGAGTTCCCGGCCGGCGCCGAGATCGTGCCGAATCCGTTCAACCGCATTCCGGGTTTCGCCATCCGCAATCACTACTTCGTGCCCGGCTTCCCCGTGATGGCCTGGCCGATGATCGAATCGGTGCTCGATACGCGCTTCGCGCACCTGTTCCATCGCGAGCGCCGCGGCGAGCGCTCGTTTCTCGTCTACGAACTGGCCGAATCCACGGCCACGCCGCTGATGGAGGAGATCGAGCGCGCATTCCCCGGCATTCGCGTGTTCAGCCTGCCGTCGATGGGCGAGGACGGCGTGCGCCGGCACATCGAGCTCGGCGTCAAGGGCGCGGTGCAGTGGCTCGACGCGGCCTGTGCGCGCCTCGAGGCGGGCGTGCGCGCGCTGGGCGGCGAGATCCGCTGAAACGGGGCGTGTGCATCCACGCAGGGAGACCACGATGAACGCACCGGCCGATCCGGTCCTGCGCGACGTTTCACTGGACGACCGCTACGACGCGACCGAGGGCCTCGTCTACCTCACCGGCACGCAGGCGCTGGTGCGCCTGCCGATGATGCAGCGCCGCCGCGACCTGGCCGCCGGCCTGGACACGGCCGGCTACATCTCGGGCTATCGCGGCTCGCCGGTGGGCACCTATGACCAGGCGCTGTGGAAGGCGCAGCGCCAGCTCGACGCGCACCACGTGCGCTTCGTGCCGGGGCTGAACGAGGATCTCGCGGCCACCGCGATCTGGGGCACGCAGCAGCTGAACGCGTTTCCCGGCGCGAAGTACGACGGCGTGTTCGGCATCTGG
>JAHDYE010000400.1:1235-2550 GCA_023383035.1 Burkholderiaceae bacterium
CAACCAGGCCGGCAGCTCGAAGCACGGCGGCGTGCTCGCGGTGGCCGGCGACGACCACGGCGCGAAGTCCTCGACGATGGCCGCGCAGACCGATTTCGTGTTCCAGGCGGTGGGGATGCCGATCCTCGCGCCGGCGGCGGTGCAGGAGTACCTCGACTACGGCCTGCACGGCTTCGCGATGTCGCGCTTCTCGGGCCTGTGGATCGCGCTGAAGGCGGTCACCGACACCATCGAGACGGGCGGCATCGTCGACGTGTCGCCGTCGCGGCTCGCCGTCGTGCTGCCCGAGGGCGTGCCGATGCCGGCGGGCGGGTTGAACCTGCGCTGGCCCGACGATTCGTTCGTGCAGCTCGAGGAACGGCTGACGCGCTGGAAGCTGCCGGCCGCGCTCGCCTACGCGCGCGCCAACCGGCTCGATGCGCATGCGTTCGGGCGGCCCGACGGCGAACCGGCGCGGCTGGGGATCGTCAGCACCGGCAAGAGCTGGCTCGACGTGATGCAGGCGCTGGCCGACCTGGGTATCGACGCGGCGAGCGCGCGTGCGGCCGGCCTGAAGGTGTGGAAAGTGGCGATGCCGTGGCCGCTCGAGCCCGAGGGGCTGCGCCGCTTCGCTGCCGGCTGCGAAGAGCTGCTGGTGATCGAGGAGAAGCGCGCGCTGATCGAGTCGCAGTTGAAGGAGGCGCTCTATCCGCTCGCCGAGCGTCCGCGCGTGGTGGGCAAGACCGGCGAGCACGGCGCCGCGCTGGTGCCCGACTACGGCGAGCTGTCGCCGGCCGTGTGCGCGCGCTTGATCGCCGGCCGGCTGCGGCGCTGGGCCGGGCGCCCGGACGACGCGCGCGGCGCGCTGCCGGCCGAGCTGCTCGCGCGCATCGACGCCCAGCTGGCGCGCCTGGACGCGAAGCAGGCCGGTGCGGCCGTGCCGTCGACGATCGAGCGCATCCCGTACTTCTGCTCGGGCTGTCCGCACAATACCTCCACCCGCGTGCCCGAGGGTTCGCGCGCGCTGGCCGGCATCGGCTGCCACACGATGGCGATGTGGATGGGCCGCTCCACCGCCACGTTCACGCACATGGGCGGCGAGGGCATGACCTGGGTCGGCCAGGCGCCGTTCAGCGACACGAAGCACGTATTCCAGAATCTCGGCGACGGCACCTGGTTCCACTCGGGGTCGCTGGCGATCCGGCACGCGGTGGCGACGAAGACGCCGATCACCTACAAGATCCTGTTCAACGACGCGGTGGCGATGACCGGCGGCCAGAGGCACGACGGCCAGCTCACGCCGCGCATGATCGCGCAGCAGGTGCGCGCCGAGGGC
>JAHDYE010000401.1 GCA_023383035.1 Burkholderiaceae bacterium
ACAACTACCCGCTGGACAAGCTCGAGCCGGGGCTGAACGAGAACGCGTTCTACGATCCGACCAACTTCACCTATCCGGCGGGCTCCTACGTCTGCGAGATCGAGGTCGATCCCGAGACCGGCCGCACGCGCGTCGAGCAGTTCGTCGCCGTGGACGACTTCGGCAACATCGTCAATCCGATGATCGTCGAGGGCCAGGTGCACGGCGGCCTCGCGCAGGGGCTGGGACAGGCGATGCTCGAGGCCTGCGCCTACGACGCGGAATCGGGCCAGTTGCTGACCGGCTCGTACATGGACTACACGATGCCCAGGGCCGACGACCTGCCGAGCTTCAAGGTCGCGACCAACGTCACGCCGTGCACGCACAACCCGCTCGGCGTGAAGGGGTGCGGCGAGGCCGGCGCGATCGGCTCGCCGGCCGCGTACATGAACGCGCTGACCGACGCACTGGGCGTGCGCGACCTGTCGATGCCGGCCACCGCGGAGCGCGTCTGGCGCGCCGCCAACAAGATCGCCTGACCGAGGAGACATCCATATGTACGCATTCGAATACCAGCGCCCGGACAGCGTTGCGAAGGCGGTCGGGGCAGCGGGCGGCGAGGCACGCTACCTCGCCGGCGGGCAAAGCCTGGTGCAGTCGATGAAACTGCGTTTGTCGTCGGCCAGCACGCTGGTCGACCTGTCGGGTATCGACGGCCTGCGCGGCATCGCCCGCGACGGCTCGTCGGTGAAGATCGGCGCGATGACGCGTCACTCGGAAGTGGCGCGCTCGGCCGACGTGCGCGCGGCGATTCCCGCGCTGGCCGACCTGGCCGGCAGCATCGGCGACCCGATGGTGCGCAACATGGGAACGCTCGGCGGTTCGATCGCCAACGCCGACCCGGCGGCGGACTATCCGGCCGCCCTGCTCGGTCTGGGCGCGACGGTGCAGACCGATCGCCGCACGATCGCCGCGGACGACTTCTTCGAGGACCTGTTTACCACCGCGCTGCAGCCGGGCGAGCTGGTCGTGTCGGTGAGCTTCCCGGTGCCGCAGCGGGCGGCCTACGTGAAGTTCAAGCAGCCCGCGTCGCGCTTCGCGCTGGTCGGCGTGTTCGTGAGCCAGGGCGCCTCGGGCGTGCGCGTGGCCGTCACCGGCACACGCTCGCACGCGTTTCGCGTGCCCGAGATGGAGCAGGCGCTGGCGCGCGACTTCCGTCCCGACGCGATCGCGGGCATCCGCGTCGATCCGGCCGGCTGCAACAGCGACCTGCACGGCTCGGCCGAGTACCGTGCCGCGATGGTCACGGTGATGGCGCGGCGCGCGGTCGAGAAGGCGCTCGCCGGCTGAGCCGTCGCGCATGCAGCGTCCTGCCAACGTCGACGAAACGCTCGGGCTGCTGGCCGGCGAGAACTATCTCGCCGGCCGGCCGCTGGCCACCGCGGTCTTCCTCGCGCTCAACCTGGGCCGGCCGCTGCTGCTCGAAGGCGAGGCGGGCACCGGCAAGACCGAGCTGGCCAAGGTGCTGGCGCGCGCGCTCGATGCACCGCTGATCCGCCTGCAATGCTACGAGGGGCTCGACATCGCGTCGGCGGCCTACGAGTGGAACGTGGCGCGCCAGATGCTCGAGATCCGCATCGCCGAGGCCGGACACGAGGCCAATCGCGACCGGCTGATCGCGGGGCTGTACTCGCGCGAGATGCTGATCGCCCGGCCGCTGCTGCAGGCGCTCACGCAGCCGAAGTCGCCGGTGCTGCTGATCGACGAGCTCGACCGCGCCGACGAGCCGTTCGAGGCGTTCCTGCTCGAAGTGCTGGCGGAATCGCAGCTGTCGGTGCCCGAGCTCGGCACGATCCGCGCCGAGCACCCGCCGATCGTGATCATCACGTCGAACCGCACGCGCGAGATCCACGATGCGCTCAAGCGCCGCTGCCTGTACGCGTGGGTCGACTATCCGGACGCCGAACGCGAGCTCGAGATCATCCGGCGCAAGGCGCCCGGCGCCGGCGAGCGGCTGGCGCAGCAGGTGGTCGGGTTCGTGCAGCGCGCGCGCCGGCTCGACCTGTTCAAGCCGCCCGGCGTGGCCGAGACGATCGACTGGGCCAATGCGCTGCTCGCGCTCGACGCGATGTCGCTCGACCCGCGCTCGGTGTCGGACACGCTCGGCGTGCTGCTCAAGTACCAGGACGACATCGCCCGGCTCGAGGGGGGCGCCGCGGCGGCGATCCTCGACGAGCTGCGCGCCGAGGGCATCCTGGAACGCCATTCGTGAGCGGGCGCGTCGCCGACAACATCGTCCACTTCGCCCGCGTGCTGCGCGCCGCCGGGCTGCCGGTGGGCTCGGACCGCATCGTCGCCGCCATCCAGGCGGTGGAGCTGGTCGGGCTCGATCGTCGCGACGACGTGCACGCGGCGCTGTCGGCGGTGATGCTCGGACGGCACGAGCAGCAGCCGGTGTTCGATGCCGCGTTCGCCGCGTTCTGGCGCGACCCGAAGCTGCTCGAGCGGCTGATGTACCTGCTGCTGCCGA
>JAHDYE010000402.1 GCA_023383035.1 Burkholderiaceae bacterium
GGGCCGCCAGCGTGGGCAGCCACGCCGAGTTGATCTGCATGAGCCCGATGTCGCGGGTGCCGTTGCGATTACGTCCGACGGCCTGCGGGTCGAGTGCCGATTCGGTGCGGGCGATCGCGTAGAGCAGCTCGCTGCTGACGCCGTAGCGCACCGCCGCCGCCTCCCAGCACGCGTGGGCGGGCAGGGCGGCGAGCAGGGCGATCGCGGTGACGACACCCGCCGCCGGCATCCGGCTCGTTCTCGTGCGCAATCGGAATCCCCCTCGGTTGGCCGCTGAAGCGCGGCCTTCGGAGCGGGCCGCATTGCGTTTTCATCGTAGGGAGCGAGCGCGTGCGAATCAGGCTCAATCGGGGCCTCGACGAAGCCCCGATGCGGCTGGCGTTGCGACCGCACTTCTGAGTCGAGTGCACGGCACGCCGTCGGCTCCGAGGCGCAGACGCGGAGGCACCGCTTGGGACGAGGCGCTGCCGCAGTCGTCAAGCGGGAATCGGGTCATCGCCGAGGCCTCGTTCGGTGCTGAGCGTCTTCGAGCCGCCCGGAATACTGGTCGAATGACCTTCAACGACAGGCAGGGCTCGGCCGTGGCAACGCGCGCGATCGACGCGCTCGTTTCGCCCGAACGGCCGGCGCTAACGGCAAATGAAGTCGTGGAGCGCAGCGGCGCGGCGAACCTGGTTGTGCTCGTCCGCGTCCGCATGGGTTTTCCACCGGAGACGTTCGCGCTGGCGGCGCGGCCGTTGATCGAGCGCTATGCGGAGTTCGTGCAGCTGGAGTCGGTTGCGGGCTCGCATCGTTACGGCGGACCAGGCGGACGGCTGCATCGCGCGCTCGCGATCGTGCTGCGCGCGCTCGACCACCGACGCGGCCAGATCCTGCCGCGCAATGCGCCGCCGGAGACGCTGGGGGCGCTCGCGCATCGATGGACCTACGCCGTGTTCGCGGCGGCGCTGCTGCGCGATGTCGGCAGCGAGCCGGCCGCGGATGCGGCGCGACGGTTCGAGGGCTGGGTGCCTGGGTTGATCCAAAGGTGGCTGGGCGAGGAAGCCCTGCTGATGGCGGAGCTGCGCGCAGTGCTGACCGGCGTCGCCAATCCGTCCAGTGCTATCGCGGAGCTGGTGGAGCGCGCGGCGACCGGTGCGCGCCCGGCGATCGCGGTGTCGGTGCCGTCCGATGCGCCGGAGCCTCAATCCAGCGCGGCGGAGGCGATGTCGGAACCGCCGCCGGCCACGCCTGAAGTCGGTGGACCCGAGTTTCTCGACGGTGTCGACGACACGGGTTCGGAGCGTGCTCGGCGCTTCATGGCGTGGGTGAAGCAGGGCGTTGCCGATGGAACGCTGCCGGTCAACGTGCGCGGAGCGCTCGTGCACCGGGTCGAGGAGGGGCTGCTGCTTGCATCGCCGGGCATCTTTCGGGCGTTCGTGCGTCAGGAGGGTTCCGGCCGCGACGAGCCCCGCGACGCCGCCAAGCGACTGCAGCGGGAGGTCCTGCGGGCCGGCTGGCACCTGCGGGCCGACGGCGGCGTGAACCTGCACGGCTATGCCTGGCGGCACGACGGAGGTCCTGCGGTCCGCATCCACGGCGTCGTGATCCTCGCGCCTGGTCGCTTCGTCGATCCGCTGCCACCGGTCAACCCGGCGCTCGTTCGCGTGGCGGACTCCGCAGCGGCCGGGGACTGATGGCCTATCCGTTGGAAGCCCGGCTGCGGCCGGCGCACGAACTCGGCGCGGCCTCGGTGTCGGCGCTGGGCTCGGCGATGGTGCTGAGCAGTCCGGGACTCTTCCTGCTCACACCGCCTTGGCACTTCGCGCTGGCCGGAGCGCTGCTCGGCCACGCGTTGTGGCGCGGTGCGGCCGGGCTGCAGACCTTGCGCTATCGCACCAACCTGCAGCGTCGTCGGCGCTACGAGCTGAGCTCGGCGGAGATTCCCTGGTCCATCGAGCGGCTCTTTCTGGGGCGCGGGTTTCGGTGGGATCAGCGTCACACGCAGCGCCTGTACGAAGCACGTCTGCCGGCGAACCGGCCGCTGCTTCGAGGCGGCCCGCTCGCGGGTGTATTGACCGGTTTCGTGCCGGCGGCTGATTCAAGCGGCGTCGGAGGCGATCCCGCCATCCACGGGGTAGAGCCCGACGAGAGCGAGATCTGGATGGATCTGGAAGACCGCGTCGGGCACACGCTGGTGCTGGGTACCACGCGGGTCGGCAAGACGCGCCTGGCCGAGTTGCTGATCGCCCAGGACATCCGCCGCGGCGAGGTCGTCGTCGTCTTCGACCCGAAGGGCGACGTCGACCTGCTGCGCCGTGTCTTCGCGGAAGCCGAGCGGGCCGGGCGCGCCGGGGAGTTCTTCATGTTCCACCTCGGCCATCCGGAGATCTCGGCGCGCTACAACCCGGTGGGCAGCTTCTCGAGGATCACCGAGGTCGCCACCCGCATCGCCGGCCAGCTGCCCTCGGAGGGACAGTCGGCGGCGTTCAAGGAGTTCGTCTGGCGCTTCGTGAACGTGATGGCCC
>JAHDYE010000403.1:0-1095 GCA_023383035.1 Burkholderiaceae bacterium
TGTTGCGGATGCCCTCGATGTGCTTGACGCCGAACGCGCCGGCCCCGGCCAGGGCCACCTTGATCGTCTTCATGCGGACTCCGTGTCGATGCGCGCGCTACGGTTCAGCGCGGGTTTTCCAGGATCAGGTGCCCCACCGCCGTGTTCGACGCGGGCACGTGGTAGAAGCGGTGCGCGACCTTCGGCGGCGGGCCGCCGGCCAGGTCGGCCATCGCGCCGCGCGCGATCAGCCACATCACCAGCTCGATGCCTTCGGAGCCGGCCTCGCGCACGTAGTCGATGTGCGGCATCGTCGCGAGGTCCGCCGGGTCGGCGATCAGCCGGTCGAGGAAGGCGTTGTCGAACTCGCGGTTGATCAGCCCGGCGCGCGGGCCCTGCAGCTGGTGGCTCATGCCGCCGGTGCCCCAGACCTGCACCTTCAGCGGTTCGTCGTACGACTCGACGGCGCGGCGGATCGCCTGGCCTAGCTGGAAACAGCGCCGCCCGGACGGCACCGGATACTGCACCACGTTGACCGCGAACGGGATCACCCGGCAGGGCCAGGCCGCGGGCTGGCCGCACATCAGCGACAGCGGCACGGTCAGGCCATGGTCGACGTCCATCCGGTTGACGATGGTGAGGTCGAAATCGTCCTGGATCACCGACTGCGCGATGTGCGCGGCCAGTTCCGGATGGCCGATCACCTTCGGAACCGGGCGCGGCCCCCAGCCCTCGTCGGCGGGCGCGAATTCGGCCGCGGTGCCGATCGCGAACGTGGGAATGATCTCCAGGCTGAACGCGGTGGCATGGTCGTTGTAGACGAGGAAGATCACGTCGGGCGCGTTCTCCTTCATCCACTGTTTCGAGAACTCGTAGCCGGCGAACACCTTCTGCCAGTACGGTTCGTGCGTCTTGCCGAGGTCGACGGCCGCGCCGATGGCTGGCACGTGCGACGTATAGACGCTGGCGGTGATGCGCGCCATCACTGCTTCTCCCCGATGCGGCGGTTGCCTTCGACCGGACGGCCGCCGCGGATCATCATGTCGCGGTACTCCTCCTCGGTCATGCCGGTCATGCTGCCGGCCATCTGCTGGAAGCTCTTGCCGTCGGTGGCGC
>JAHDYE010000403.1:1105-2506 GCA_023383035.1 Burkholderiaceae bacterium
GGCGCCGATCTTGGCGAGGAAGTAGATGTTGCCGCCCAGCGCGATGCAGCGGTTCAGGTCGCGTGCCAGCACCGCCTGCTTCTGCTCCTCGGTCATCGGCCACTCGTCGAGATAGGCGCGCTCGTTCGCCTTGAAGCGCGCGCGGTTTTCGGCCTTCATCAGCGACATGCAGAACTGGTTCAGGTGGTAGCCCTTGCGCGACTGGTCGGCGTCGAAGATGGTCGTGCCGGGAACGTCCTTGTACGGTTTGTCCAGCGCCATGGCGCAACTCCTTCAGGCCGCTTCGGGCCAGTACAGCCGCATCGGGTTGTCCACCAGCAGCTTGCGCTGCAGCGCGGCGGTCGTCGCGATGTGCGGAATGAAATCCACCAGCAGGCCGTCGTCGGGCATGTGGTCCTTCAGGTTCGGGTGCGGCCAGTCGGTGCCCCACAGCACGCGGTCGGGGAAGGTCTCGACCAGCCGGCGCGCGAACGGCACCACGTCGCGATAGGGATCGCGTTCGCCGTCGAGCGCCGCCGGCCCGCTGACGCTCAGCCGCTCGGGGCAGCTCACCTTCGACCACACGTTGCCGTGTTCGCGCATCAGCTTCACGAACAGCTCGAACTCCGGGCCGTCGACGGGCTTGCGCACATCGGGCCGGCCCATGTGGTCGACCACCACCGTGGTGGGCAGCGTGGTGAAGAAATCCCACAGCTCGGGCAGATCCTGCGCCTCGAAGTACACCACCACGTGCCAGCCGAGCGGCGCGATGCGCTGCGCGATCTCGACCAGCACTTCGCGCGGCGTGAAGTCCACCAGCCGGCGCAGGAAGTTGAAGCGCGTGGCGCGTACGCCGGCCGCGTGCATCGCCCGCAGCTCGGCGTCGGTGACGCCGCGGTTCACCGTGACCACGCCGCGCGCGCGCCCGTCCGAGTGCAGCAGCGCATCGACCAGCGCGCGGTTGTCGCTGCCGTGGCAGGTGGCCTGCACGATCACGTTGCGCGCGAAGCCGAGATGGTCGCGCAGCGCGAACAGCTGTTCCTTCGACGCGTCGCACGGCGTGTACTTGCGCTCGGGCGCGTACGGAAACTGCGCGCCGGGACCGAACACGTGGCAGTGCGCGTCGACCGCGCCGGGCGGCGGAGCGAAGCGCGGCTTCGACGGGTCGGGATGGAAGGGCAGCCAGCCCGGGGTCATCTGGAAGGTGGTGTCGTTCATCGCCGGTCCTGTGTCGTTGCCATGTGTGGCCGTCGTGTGCCGGATGTGGCGCGCTATCGTGCGCCGTCGCGGCCGCCGGCAGCCGGATTCGGTCGGGCCAGGATGCGGTCGGCCTCGATGCGCCAGTCGGCGCGCGGGGCGGCCTTGTCGCCGAACCGGCCGGCGTCGGCCAGGTCGGCCACCCACGCCTGGCGCTCGGCGGTG
>JAHDYE010000404.1 GCA_023383035.1 Burkholderiaceae bacterium
GTGGCGTGATCTCCTTCGCGGTGAACTGCTGCAGCGAGTCGCGCAGCATCTCGATGTCGTCGCCGAGGTCGAATTTCAGGCCGGGGATGTTCACCATGGCGAGGATCTCCTGCTGGGGTCGCTATTGTCCATGACGCGGCTCAATCGACCACGCCGTCACGATCGCGGATCGTCATCTCGGTGGCGCTCATCGTCGCGACCAGCTTCTCGCTGCCGTCGGCGGCGACCGCCAGCGCCTCGCCTTCGGCGACCACGATCGTGCGGCCCGGCTTGCGCACCCGCCCGACCAGGCGGATGCGTTCGCCGAGGGCCGGCGCCAAGCAGTTCAGCTTGTACTCGATCGTGAGGATACCGGTGCCGGCCGGCATCACGGTCAGCGAGGCGTAACCGCAGGCCGAGTCGAGCGCCGCGCCGATCACGCCTGCATGGACGAAGCCATGCTGCTGGGTGATCTCCGGGCGGTACGGCAGTTCGATCTCGACTTCGCCGGGCACGACGCGCGTCAACCGTGCGCCGATCAGCGTCATCGCGGGCTGGCGGGCGAAGCTCTCGCGTGCGCGTTGCTCGAAGCCGGGATCGGTCTGCAGGGCAGGGGCGGGACGGGACATGGAGGCCTCCGGCGGATGACGGACGATGAGGGAGCGCTCACCGGGCGAGCGCATCGGTAGTTTACGTTAACGTCAACGTCATTCGGCCGACGGGCGCCGCAGCGACTGCCGGCGCGATGTCCGACGGCTTGACGCCAGTCAAGCAGCGCCGGCCCGATCGCGGCGACATTGGCCGCTGCGGAATCACAGCCTTGGTACCCCTTCATTCGCCAGCGCGTCGCCGGATACGCGGGATCCTGCGCACGCTCTTTCTCGCCGGGGCACTGCTCGGTTGCGGTGGTGGAGGCTCCGGCGACGGCGTGATTCCGCCGTTCCGGACCTACGGCGGCGTGGTCGTGACCGATTTCGACGGCGACGGCCGTGACGACGTCGCCGTCACGGCCACTTACGTGTCGGGGCCGCCACCGCACGCCGGCTACGTGCTCGTCTTCCTGCAGCAGGCAGGCGGCGGTTTCGCCGCGGCGTCGCAGTATCCGGCCGGCCCCGATCCATGGGGCCTCGCGGTCGACGATCTCGACGGCGACGGCCGGCCCGATCTCGTCGCGGCGACGTCGAGCACGCGGGCGCCCGAGGTCGGTGTGGTCACCGACAGCGGCGGCATTTCGATCCTGTTGCAGGATGGCGGCCGGCCAGGGGCTTTCCAGGTGTCGCGCTGGGTGGCGACCGGCGGCGCAGCGCAAGCGTCCGCCATCGGTGCGCTGGCGGGCGACGCAGCCGCGGACATCGTCGTGGCCGACAGCGTGCTGGCGAATGGCCGCGTGCTGCTGCTGGAGGGGGATCCGTCGCTGCCTGCGGGCGTGCGCGCGCCGGTGGCGCTGCCGGTCGCCGCAGGCGCCGGCTCATCGGAGGTCGCGCTGGCCGACCTGGACAACGACGGCCGCAGCGACATCGTGCTGGCCGCCGGGAGCGGTGTCGCGGTGCTCTACCAGGATGGCGCCGGCGGCTTCGGTCCGGCGCTGATGCTGCCGGCCGGCCTGCGTACGCAGGGTGTCGCGGTTGCGGATCTCGACGGTGACGGCCGCACGGACATCGTGGCGGCCAACGCGGGCGAGGCGCCCGCGGGCGGTACGGGCGGCTCGACCGTGACGGTCCTGCTGCAGAAGAGCGCCGGCACCTTCACCGCGACTTCGATCGCCGTCGCGGACGGGGCGCGGCAAGTCGTCGTCTCGGATCTGAATGGCGACGGCCGCCGGGATCTCGCCGTGGTGTCGCTGGTGTACCAGGCGCAGGACGTGCCGTCGAGGGTGACGGTCCTGCTGCAGTCGGCCTCCGACGCAGGCCGGTTCGAAGCGGCAGGCTCGTACGCCGGGACTGCGAGCGCAAGTTTCATCGCGGCGGGCGACGTCGATGGCGACGGATTGCAGGACATCGTTCTCGCGGACGGACCGGGCGTCCTGGTGCAGAGGCGGCTGGCGCCGGGCACGTTCGAGGCGGTGCGGCCGTTGCGCTGACCCGCGCCGGCGTGGGCGTTCGCATCGTCGTGGATCACCACCGCTCGCCGCCGCGCGGGACCGATCCGCTCATGCGCCGCGGCGGTGCTCGAGCAGGGCGCGTGCGCGCGCCTCGTGCGCCCTGATCTCGGTCAGCGTTTCCTGCAGGTCGACGAGCTGCTGTTCGAGCGTCTCGCGATGCCGGGCGAGCACCGCGAGGAAGCGGGTGAGCTGAGCCACCGTGTCGGCCGGCGACTCGTACATGTCGACCAGATCGCGCACTTCCGACAGCGACAGCCCGAGCCGCTTGCCGCGCAGCGTGAGCTTCAGCCGCGTGCGGTCGCGCTGCGAATACACGCGCTGGCGGCCGCCGGCGCCGGTGCGCTGCGGCGACAGCAGTCCCTGGTCTTCGTAGAAGCGGATCGTGCGCGGGGTGATGTCGAATTCGCGCGCC
>JAHDYE010000405.1 GCA_023383035.1 Burkholderiaceae bacterium
TCATCAGCAGGTTCAGCGCGAAGTTCTGCTCGCGGTTGCGCGCGGTGATGCCCCAGACCGCGTTCTTGTGATGGCCGTAGTCGCGCAGCGTCTGCAATACCGCGGTGCGCCCGGTGATCTCGCGCACCTGCGCCACCAGCGGCATGTCGCCTTCGAAGTAGACGAACTGGTTCAGCAGCAGCGACGACACCAGCGGACCGCTGATGCGGTAGAAGGTGTGTCCGCCCTGCTGCCACGACTCGACGCCCTTGCCGTGCTTCTCCCAGAAGTCGGCGGGCAGCTGCAGCACGCCGGTGTAGAGCAGGTCGGTGTCCTCGAGCACCTTGTCGTTGTAGTAGTCCTCGGCGGGCAGGCCCATCGTGTGGGCCTTGATGCGCATGTTGATGTCCTTGGACACCAGCACCACCTGCCGGTCGGGCAGCTGGTCCTGCATCGCGCGCACGACGCCGAGGATCTGGTTGTCGGCCTTGCCCATCGGCAGGCTCGACGGCAGCATCGGCGCGATCGCCTGGGTCTGGAAGAACAGCCGTCCCTGCGCGTCGCGATTGCCCAGCGCCGACAGCGGCGCGCCCTGGTCGAGCTCGCCGCCGGCGGCGGCGATCAGCGCGTCGAGCGAGCGGCTCACCTGGCGCGCGTTGCGCGACACCTCCGACATGCCTTTCTTGTGGTTGTCGAGCTCCTCGAGCGTCATCATCGGCAGGTAGACGTCGTGCTCGGCGAAGCGGAACAGGCTGCTCGGGTCGTGCATCAGCACGTTGGTGTCAAGCACGAACAGCTTCGGCAGCGGCGCGGCCTGCTTGCGCGGCTCGCGCGGCGCGGCGCCCGAAGCGCGTGTCTTCGGCGCGCGAGCCGGTGCGACCGGCTGCTCGGCGGGAGCTGCCGCGCCGGCCCTGGCGCCGCTCGCCGACGCCGGGCGGGCGGTGGCCGCCGCGGCCGTGCGCGCGGTGCTCATCGGTACGACTTCGTGCGAAGCGGCGGCGCTGGACTTCGGCGTGGAAGCGCCCGGTCGCCTGGCGCGTGCCTCGACGGCGGAGGAGAGGTCGAGCAGGGTGGCCGGCTTGCCCGGCGGCTTCGGAAGCGGCATGTTTCGACCGATCAGCAGGAGGGAATCAGGAGGTCGATCGCACGGCCTCCAGGACTTCGGTGACGTGACCCGGCACCTTGACGCCGCGCCATTCGCGCGCGAGCTTGCCGTCGCCGTCGACGAGGAAGGTGGAGCGCTCGACGCCGCGCACCTGCCGGCCGTACATGTTCTTCATCCTGATGACGCCGAACAGCTCGCACAGCGTCTCGTCGGGATCGGAGATCAGCTCGTACGGAAAGTCGAGCTTCGACTTGAAGCCCTCGTGCGACTTGAGGCTGTCGCGCGAGACACCGATCACCACGGCGCCTGCGCGGACGAATGCATCGTGGTTGTCGCGGAAGTCGCTGGCCTCGTTGGTGCAACCCGGCGTGTTGTCCTTCGGATAGAAGAACAGCACCACCTTGCGGCCCTTCAACTTCGACAGCCTCACCGGGCCGCCGGTGGATTGCGCATCGAAGTCGGGGATCTTCTTGCCGATCGTGACGCTCAACGGAATTCCTCCAGTCGATGCGATGTCATCATTGCAACATAACACAGACACTCAGCGCATCAGCAACGCCGCAAGCACCTTGCGGCCTTCCACCATCAGGATATTGTAGGTGCGGCACGCGGCATGCGTGTCCATCACGTCGACGCCGATACGGGCCTGCGTCAACGCCGACGTGAGGCGCGGATGCGGAAAACGCTGGCGTTCGCCGGTGCCGAGCAGTAGCACGTCGGGCGCGAGCGCGAGCAGGCGCTCGAAGTGTGCGGCCGTCAGCGACTCGAAGCCTTCGACGTCCCAGGCGACGATCTCGCCTTCGGGCGCGAGCAGCAGCGCATGTTCGTAGCGGCGGCGGTTGATTTCGACGAAACCCGGTCCGTAGCCGGTGACGGTGTTGAGCGACGGCCGGGCGTCGAGTTGAAGCTTCATCGGGATTCCGTTTGCGGCATCGCGAAAGAAATCGCGTAAGCCACTGAAAATGTTACAGTATTGCTCCGAACGGAGTCCACCCATGAGTTCCCGACGCGAGTTTGCCCGCATCAAGCGCCTGCCGCCGTACGTCTTCAACATCACCGCTGAACTGAAGATGGCCGAACGGCGTCGCGGCGAGGACATCGTCGACATGAGCATGGGCAACCCGGATGGCCCGGCGCCGCAGCACATCATCGACAAGCTGGTCGAGGCGTCGCAGCGTCCGCACACGCACGGCTACTCGGTGTCCAAGGGAATCCCGCGGCTGCGCAAGGCCATCTCCGACTGGTACAAGCGGCGCTACGACGTCGACATCGATCCCGAGACCGAGGCGATCGTCACGATCGGCTCGAAGGAAGGCATCGCGCACCTGATGCTCGCCACGCTCGATCGCGGCGACGTGGTGCTCGTGCCCA
>JAHDYE010000406.1 GCA_023383035.1 Burkholderiaceae bacterium
GGCCAGCGCGCGGGCGATCTCCAGGCGCTTGAGCGCGCCGTAGGGCATCGCGTCGGCATTCGCGTCGGCGTAGCTTCCCAGGCCGACGAAGCGCAGCAGCTGCTGCGCGTGCTCGCGGCATTCGCGCTCGGCGCGTACGCGCCCCGGCGTGCGCATCAGCGCCGGCAGCAGGCCGCAGCGCTCGCGCAGGTGACGGCCGGTCATCACGTTCTCGAGCGCGCTCATGTTGAAGAAGATCTGCAGGTTCTGGAACGTGCGGCCGATGCCCGCGGCCGCGAAGGCGTGCGTGGGCAGGCCCTGCAGTTCGCGCTCGGCGAGCGCGATGGTGCCGGTGCTCGGCACGTACACGCCGGTGAGCAGGTTCAGCAGCGTGGTCTTGCCGGCGCCGTTCGGGCCGATGATCGAATGCACCTTGCCCGCGTCGATCTCGAAGGAGAGATCCTGCACGGCGTGCACGCCGCCGAACTCCTTGGACAGGCCGCGTACGCGCAGGCTGCTCACCGCTTTCTCCGCTCGAGCAGCGCGGCGATGGTGGGCACCGTGCCGCGCGGAAAGAACACCATCGTGCCCATCATGATCGCGCCGAGCACGACCATCTCGTATTCCTTCACCACCGTGAGCGCCTGCGGCAGGATGGTCAGCACCGCGGCGCCCACCACCGCGCCGTAGGTGGAGGCCATGCCGCCGAACACCACCATCGTGACCAGCTCGACCGAGTGCATGAACGAGGCCTTCTCGGGCGTGATGAAGCCGGAATAGAAGGCGGTGAGCCCGCCGGCGAACGCGGCGAACACGGCCGAAAGGACGAACACCATCAGCTTCTGGTACGCGCTGTCGATGCCCACGACCTCGGCGGCCACCTCCGAGGTGTGCAGCGCCCGCAGCGCGCGGCCGCGCGGCGACTCGATCAGTTTCAGCGACAGCCATACGGCAACCAGCAGGCACAGCGCGACCACCCAGTACCAGGCCTGACTGCCGCGCACCGTCCAGCCCAGCATGGTGAGCCGCGGCACCGACATGCCGTCGGGGCCGCCGGTGAGCCATTCCTCGTTGGCGATGACGATCGCGATGATGATGCCCAGCCCGAGCGTGGCCATCGCGAGGTAGTGCCCCTTCAGGCGCAGGATCGGCCGGCCCACGACGAAGGCGAGCAGCGCCACGCCGGCACAGGCCGCCACCAGCGCGGCGAGCGGGGGAACCCCGTAGCGCGCGGCGAGCAGCGCCGAACCGTAGGCGCCCAGGCCGTAGAACCCGGCGTGACCGAGGCTGATCTGGCCGGCATAGCCGATCAGCAGGTTCAGGCCGACGCAGACGATCGCGTTCAACCCGACCAGGATGGCGACGTCGTAGAAATAGTCGTTGACGAGGAACGCGGGCGCGAGCGCGAGGATCAGCGTCAGCGCGGCCAGGCCGCCGGTGCGCGGCGTGGCCCACCAGCCGGGCTGCCGGACGCGAGGCTCAGACGCGCTCGCTCTTGATTGCACCGAGGAGTCCATCGGGTCGGAAGAAGAGGACGGCGAGGATGATGGCGAACGCGATCACGTCCTTGTAGGCCGAGGACACGTAGCCGGCGCCGAGGTTCTCGAGCAGGCCGAGCAGCAGTCCGCCGACGATGGCGCCGGGGAAGCTGCCCAGGCCGCCGAGGATCGCGGCCGCGAAGCCCTTCAGGCCGAGCATCACGCCGATGTCGTACGCGGTGAAGGTGATCGGCGCGATCAGCACGCCGGCGATCGCGCCCAGCGCGGCCGCCAGGCCGAAGCTGGCGAACAGCACCCGCTTGACCTCGACGCCGACCAGCTGCGCGGCCAGCCGGTTGTACGACGTGGCCAGCATCGCCTTGCCGTAGATCGTGCGATTGAAGAACCACGACAGCGCAATCACGATCAGCACGGTGACGCCCAGCACCCACAGGCTCTGGGGCAGGATGGTGGCGCCGAACAGCGCGATCGGCGTGTCGCCCGACAGCGGCGGCAGCGGATGGATGCTCTTGTCCCAGACGAGCTGGGCGAGCCCCTTGAGGAAGATCGACGCGCCGATCGTGATGATGATCAGCGTGACGACGTCGGCGTTGCGCGCCCGGCCCACCGCCAGCCGCTCGAGCAGCAGTCCAACGACGGCGGCGATGGCCACTGCGCCGAGCAGCGCCAGCGGCATCGGGGCACCGGCGCCCACCAGCGAGACGGCGCTCATGCCGCCGATCATCACGAACTCGCCCTGGGCGAAATTGAGGACCCGGCTGGCGTTGTAGATGATCGAGAAGCCGAGCGCCACCAGCGCGTAGATCGCACCGGCAGTGAGGCCGCCGGCGAGGAACTGGACCCACTGTCCACCCATGATCCGTCTCCGCCGGGGCGCCGCTGTCGGCCGGTTACTGCACCAGCGTCCAGTTGCCGTTACGCACTTCGAGCATGCGGAACGCGGTGAGGTCCAGACCCATGTGGTCGGTG
>JAHDYE010000407.1 GCA_023383035.1 Burkholderiaceae bacterium
GCTCGGCCACCGTCACGTCGCTGAATCCCTCGCCGAGGAAGATCGTCTCGAGAGCGTCGAGCAGCCGCTGCTGGCGCGCCGGGGGGAAATCGATGCGGGCTTGCGCTTTCACGGACAAGAGAATACGCTGCCCACATCGGTACCAAAATGGTGATTTTGGTACCAACTCGGAAACCATGACGGCATGGGCGCGGCAAGCATGGGAGCAATGGGGAGGCAGATGGGCTATCGCATCGGCATCGACGTCGGCGGCACTTTCACCGACTACCTGCTGCTCGAACCGAGCGGCGGTACGCGCGCGCACAAGGTCCTGTCCACGCCCGACGATCCGTCGCGCGCGGTGTTGCAGGGACTGGCCGATCTCGCCGCAGCCAGCGGGGCGTCGCTCGACGGGTTTCTGCGGCAGGTTGAGATCATCGTGCACGGCACGACGGTTACGACCAATGCGGTGCTGACTGGCCGCTTCGCACGCACCGGGCTGCTGACGACGCACGGTTTCCGCGACGCGCTTCAGATGCGCCGCGGGGTGCGCGAGTCCTTCTATGACAACAAGTTCACCGCGCCGCCACCGCTGGTTCGGCGCCGCCTGCGCCTGCCGGTGCGTGGGCGCATCGGGCACGACGGGCGCGAGATCGAGCCGCTGTCGCTCGACGACGTCGAACGAGCGATCGAGTCGCTCGCGTCGAAGGAAGTCGAAGCCGTCGCAATCAGCTTCATGCACGCGTACGCGAATCCGTCTCACGAGGAGGCTGCGGCAGAGCTCGTCGGGCGGCGCGTGCCGCAGGCGTACCTGTCGGTGTCGAGTCGGGTGCTGCCGCAGGTGCGCTTCTACGAGCGCACCAGCACGACGGTGCTCAACGCGGTGGTCGGTCCGATCCTGCAGCGCTACATGCGCAACCTGCAGCGTCGGCTCGCCGAGAGCGGCTTCGAGGGGGTGCTGCGCGTGATGCAGTCGAACGGCGGCGTCACCTCGGCCGATACGGTCGCCGCGCTCGCGGCCTCGACACTGCTCTCGGGGCCGGCAGCGGCGCCGACGGCGGGCCTGGCTGCGATCGAGCCGCACGGCGGCGACCGCTTCATCACGGTCGACATGGGCGGCACGAGTTTCGATGCCGCGATGGTGGTGGGCGGCGCACCGTCGATCACCACCGCCGGCTCGGTCAACCGTTTCGCGCTCGCGCTGCCCGCCATGGACATTGCGACGATCGGCGCTGGCGGGGGCTCGATCGCGTGGATCGACCACGGCCTGCTGCGCATGGGGCCGCAGAGCGCCGGCGCCGATCCAGGCCCTGCCTGTTACGGACGCGGCGGCGAAGAGCCCACCTGCAGCGATGCCAACCTGCTGCTCGGTTACCTGTCGCCGGAGTTCTTCGCCGGCGGGCGCCTGCAGCTCGATCCGCAGGCGGCGCTCGCCGCGATCGAGCGCCGCGTCGCGCAGCCGCTCGGCATGGATCCGATCAGTGCCGCCCACGGCATGTACCACGTGATGAACGTCAACATGGCCTCGGCGATCCGCGAGATCTCGGTGCAGAAAGGCTGGGATCCGCGCGAATTCCCGCTGATCTGCGCGGGCGGCGCCGGCGCGATCCACGCGGCGATGATCGCCCGCGAGCTCGGCATCCGGCGCATCCTCGTGCCGCACGACGCGTCGATCTTCTGCGCCTCGGGCATGCTGCGCACCGACCTGAAGCACGACTTCGTGCGCAGCCACGCGGCGCTGCTCGACGAGACCGTCGACGGCAAGCGCCTGCTCCCGCTCGTCGAGGCGATGATCGACGAGGCCAACGGGGTGCTCGAAGCCGAGGGCATCGCTGCCGGGCAGCGCCGATTCGTCCTGTCGCTCGAACTGCGCTACCTCGGCCAGTATCACGAGGTGCCGGTCGAGGCGCCCATCGAGTGGCTGAGCGCCGGCGCCTGGGACGCGATCTGCAGTGCGTTCCACGAGCGGCACGACCGGCTGTACGGCTACGAGCTGCGCGACGAAGGCACCCCGGTCGAACTGGTGAACCTGCGCCTTGCGGCCGTCGGCCACACCGACAAGCCGCCAGCGCGGCGCGAGCCGCGCTCGGAGCCGGACGCGGAGCACGCGCGCAAGGGCAGCCGCCCCGCTTACCAGCCGCAGACCAGAGCGTTCGCCGATACGCCCGTTTACGACGGCGATCGCCTGCGGCACGGCAACCGGCTCGAGGGCCCGGCGATCGTCGAAAAAGTGACGACGACGGTGTTCGTGCCGGCCGGGTTCGGGCTCGAAGTCGACGCCCTCGGCGGCTTCCTGCTCGAGGAGCATGCGATGGAGGTCTTGTCATGAATACGCGGGTCGACCCGATCAAGGTCTCGGTGCTGCACCGGCGCCTGAAGTCGATCACCGAGGAGATGGGCCTGACGCTGTTGCGCACGACGCGCTCGCCGATCCTGAACGAGGCGCGCGACTTCGTCACCGGCCT
>JAHDYE010000408.1 GCA_023383035.1 Burkholderiaceae bacterium
GCCACGCTGTGGTCGGCGATCAAGACGATCATCGTCGCCGACCTGGTGATGAGCGTCGACAACGTGATCGCGATCGCCGGCGCCGCGCAGCAGGCCGATCCCGACCACCAGATGGGGCTGGTGATCTTCGGCCTGATCGTCAGCATTCCGCTGATCGTCTGGGGCAGCACGCTGGTGCTGCGGCTGCTCGAGCGCTATCCGCTGGTGATCACGCTGGGCGGCGCGCTGCTCGGCTGGATCGCCGGCGGCATGATGATCACCGACATCGTCACCGTCAACGCGATCGGCGAGCCGAGTGCGGCGATGCGCTACGCGGCTGCGATCGGGGGCGCGGTGCTGGTGGTGGTGCTGGGCAGGGTGCTGGGTGCGCGCCGCAAGCCGGCCGCGCGCCCGGCCGAGTCGGATTAGCGGCCGGTGTGATCGGTCGCATGGACCGCATACGGGGCGGACGCCGGTCGTCGCGTCGGCGCTGCCGTCGCGCGCCGCCCGACTGAACCGAACAGCCGTTCATGAAATAGTTCCTCCGGCATGTTCCGGGCCGACGGTAGTCTGCTGCGCATGGCCGATGCCGAACATCCGGGAATGCAGGACCGCGAGGCAGCGGTCGCGAGCCGCCTGCTGGTGAGCAGCGGGCAGTCGCCGCTGCGCGTGGTCGCCGTCACGAAGGAGTGCCTGACCATTGGCCGGCGTCCGTACAACGACATCCCGCTGGACGATCTCACCGTCAGCGGCGAGCACGCACTGGTGCGCACGCGCGGCCACGAAAGCGTGGTGCACGACCTGGACAGCCGCAACGGCACGCTGGTCAACGGCATGCCGGTCAAGCAGCGCGTGCTGTGCGACGGCGACGTGATCGACATCGGCATCTACCGGCTGCGCTACGTGCTTGACCGCGCGGTGCTCGTCGAGCCGGCTGTCGAGGCGCCTGTCCCGCTGGCGTTCGTCGATTTCCTGAGCGGCCCGCTGGCGGGCAGCTCGCAGCGCATCGACCGCGCGATCGCGCGCATCGCCGGTCATGCCGAACAGGTAGCGGTGATCTCGCGTCGCAAGGGCAGGTTCTACCTCACTCATCTGGAAGGGCTGACCTTCCCGCAGGTCAACGGCGACCAGATCGGACTGACCGCGCACGCGATCGCCGATGGCGACCTGATCGAGCTCGCCGGCATCATGCTTCGCTTCCGGCTCGACCGGTGAGCGCCGGCCGGGAAGGGCGACGCATGGCTCCGCTCCAGCGCTCGCGTTTCCTCAGGGCGGTCACAGGCCTGGCAATCGTCGCCTTCTTCGCCGGCGTTCAGCTCGGCGTGCCGCGCATCGGTGCGCTGGAAGCCCTCGATCGCGACCTCTACGACGGCCGTCAGCGACTGGTCGCGCCGGTGCCGGACGAGCGGATCGTCATCGTCGACATCGACGAGCGCAGCCTGGGCGCCGAAGGCCGCTGGCCGTGGGACCGCGCGAAGATCGGGGCGCTCACCGACGCGCTGCTCGAACGCGGCGGCGCGGCCGTGGTCGGCTACGACGTCGTGTTCGCCGAGCGGCAGGCCGGCAGCGACGACGATCAGCGGCTGGCACAGGCGCTGGCCGGACGACCGGTGGTGCTCGGCTATTACTTCAGCAGCGATCGCGAGGGCCGCACCAGCGGCGCGCTGCCCGAGCCGCTGTATCGGGGCGACGCGGCGCGCGAGCTCGCGCCGCGGCTCACGCACGCCAACGGTTTCGGCGCCAACCTCGCGCCGCTGCAGCGCGCCGCGCGCGCCTCGGGCTTCTTCAATCCGTTTCTCGGCGGCGGCCTGGATCCCGACGGCGTGATCCGTGCGCTGCCGCTGCTCGCCGGCTATGGCGACGCGGTCTACGAGTCGCTGGCGGTGGCCGTGATGCGCGAATACCTGGGCAATGCGGCAGTCACCGTCCACGACGACGCGCTGGTGCTGGCGGGGCGGCGCGGGCGGATCGACATGCCGGTATCGGCCGGTTTCACCGCGATGGTGCCGTTGGCCGGACGAGGCGGCGTGGGGGGCGGACGCTTCCGCTACCTGTCCGCCACCGACGTGCTGCAGGGCCGCGTCGACTGGACGCTGCTGCGCGATCGCATCGTGCTGGTCGGCACCACCGCGCCCGGCCAGACCGACCTGCGCGCCACGCCGGTCAGCGAGGTATTCCCGGGAGTGGAGATCCACGCGTCACTGATCGCGGGCGCGCTGGACGCGCGGCTCAAGCAGCGTCCGGCCGAAGCGCGCGCAATCTCGGCGCTGGCCACGCTCGGCGTGGGCGGGCTGCTGGCGCTGGGGCTGCCCGCACTGGGCGCGCTCGGCGCGGTGCTGGCGAGCGCCGTCGCGGCGATGGCGTTGATCGGTGGGGAGGCGGTTGCCTACGCGAACTTCGGCCTGGTGCTGCCGCTGGCGGCCTCGCTCGGCGCGGCGCTGGCGCTCGCGCCGTTCA
>JAHDYE010000409.1 GCA_023383035.1 Burkholderiaceae bacterium
TATAGCCGAGCGCCGAGCCCATGAACGGCGCGGTGCACGGCGTGGCCACCAGCACGGCGAGCACGCCGGCGCCGAACGAGCTCGCCACGGGGTGTGCCTGCCTGCCGGCCTGCACGGGGTGTGCCTCCCTGGCGGCCTGCGCGGCCCCGCCGTGATCGAACCGGCCGAGCCGGGTCAGCGCCAGACCGATTTCGTACTGGCCCGAGAAGTTGAGCGCGATCGCGACGAACAGCAGCGCCATCGCGGCGACGAACAGCGGCGATTGCAGCTGGAATCCCCAGCCGGCCGCCTCGCCGGCCGCGCGCAGTGCGAGCAGCACGCCGGCCAGCAGCCAGAACGACACCACCACGCCGGTGGCGAATGCCAGCGCGCCGATGCGCGAGGCAGCGCTGCCTTCGCTGCCATGGCGCGCGAAGCCGAGCACTTTCAGGCCGATCACCGGGAACACGCACGGCATCAGGTTCAGGATCAGGCCCCCCACGGCGCCGAAGATCGCCGCGAGCCACAGGCTGCCCACCATCGACGAGCCCGGGCGGCCGTCCGACGACGCCGGCGCGCCGGCACTTTCCGGCAACGTCAGGCTGCCGCGCTGCGCCTGCGGCGGCACCTGCGGCGCGCCCGCCACGCGGGAGATCTCGGGTCCGGCGGGAAAGGCCGCGCCGGCCGGCGACACCGCGAGCTCGCGCGGCTCGCCGTCGACGACGACGATGCCTTCGGCCGCCGCCGCCAGCGCTTCGCCGCCGGCGCGAACCTGCTTCGCGCCATCGGCGGTGAGCCTGACCGTCAGACGCACGCCGACGCCCTCCGCCTCGGTGACATGCAGCACCTGCTCGCCGGCGTTGTGCACCAGCCCTTCGCGGTACGGAAAGAACTCCACCGCCGCCGGGCGCCCGGGCAGCCCGATCGACAGCGTTTCGCCTTCGGCGAACGCGCGCGCGGCAAGCTGCCGGCGCGGCATGCGGCGATCGGCCTGTTCGAACAGGGTTGCGAACGGCGATGCGGGAGCGGGGCCGGACCGCACCGGCAATTCGAGCGCCAGCGCCGCTTCGCCCGGAATGCACACTTCGCGGCACATCAGCCACGACGCGCGCGCCGCGAAGCGTACGCCGGGGCCGTCGACCGCCGCCGGCACCTGCAACGGCACCGGCAGGACGATCTCGTCCTCGTAGCCGTAGTTGGCCAGCGGCGCGATGAACAGGCGCTGCGGCGCGGGCCACTGGATGTCGGCCGTGCGGAAGCCGGCCGGCAGCTCGAAGGCGATTTGCGTCGGCAGGCCCGAATCGCCGGGATTGCGCCAGTACGTGTGCCAGTGCGGATCGTGGCGGATGCGCAGGCCGAGCCGTGCCGGCTGGCCGGCGACGATCGCCGCCGTCTCGCTCACCAGCTCGACCTCGACCGCTTCCACGCGCACCGGACCTGCCCGGGCACCGGCCAGGCCCGGTGCGCCGGCCTGCGCCGCAACCGGGACGGCGCCCCCGGCAACGCCACCGGCCTGCGCCAGGACGCCGGCGGGCATGCCTGCCGCGCTCAGCGCGACGAGCGCTGCACCGGCCAGCCAGCGATCAAGCATGCGCAACACGACCTTCGATTCCCGGCAATTCGCCTTCCGAATGCTACCGGATTGCGCTGCCGGCCGGCCGGATTGCCCCGCCGCCCCCTGCCGGAGCGTCTTCATATACCATTTCGCCATGGAGCAGGAACTGGATCAGCTCGGCGAACGCATCGATCGCCTGGTACAGGCCGCACGCCGGCTCGCGGAGGAAAACGCCAACCTGCGCGACCAGCTCGCGGCCAGCCGCGACGCGAACCAGGCGCTGCAGCAGCGCATCGCCGAGGCGCGCGCCCGCGTGGAATCGGCACTCGCGCGCCTGCCGCAGCCGGCCGACAGCGCCGGCTAGCGCACGCCCTTTCGCGACCCGGCCGCGACGACGGACCCCGAGACCATGGAACAGATCGACGTCAAGATCCTCGACCGCGACTACCGGCTGGCGGTGAGCGGCGAGACGAAACCGCAACTGCTCGAAGCAGTGCAGATGGTCGACGAAAAGATGCGCTCGATCCGCGAGGCGGGCCGCATCTCGGGCGTCGACCGCATCGCGGTGATGGCAGCGCTGCAGCTCGCGCACGAACTGCTCGATGCGCAGAAGCCCGTGGCCGGCACGCCGAAGGCCGAGATCCTCGGCAAGATCCGCAAGATGCGCGAGGACCTCGACGCCGAGCTCGCGCGCCAGGAAAGCCTGTTCTGATTCTTCCGTCGCGGATCCGTGCAGGGCTCGGCGCGGTTCCGCGCTAGAATGGCATCCGACCCTGCGGTGTACGACAAGGCCATACATTCCTTGAACCAATGCATTGCATCCAGGTCGCGGCTTCGTGCGTACTGCTGTTGTGATCGTCCCTCGTCGGACGAACCTGATGTGGTGCCTGCTGCGGCCGA
>JAHDYE010000410.1 GCA_023383035.1 Burkholderiaceae bacterium
ATGATGTACTGCGCCACCTGCGTCCACGTGACCGCGCGCATGCCGCCGAGGAACGAGCACACCAGGATGCCCGCCAGGCCGAGGAACACGCCGATCTCGAACGCCACGCCGGTGAGCCGCGTGGTGATGATGCCCACCCCGTAGATCTGCGCGACCACGTAGGTGAACGAGCACAGGATGGCGATCACGATCCCGATGAAGCGCGGGATGTTGCCGCCGTAGCGTGCGCCGAGGAAGTCCGGAATCGTGAACTGGCCGAACTTGCGCAGGTACGGCGCCAGGAACAGCGCGGTCAGCACGTAACCGCCGGTCCATCCCATCACGAACGCCAGGCCGTTGTAGCCGGCCAGGTACAGCGTGCCCGCCATGCCGATGAACGACGCGGCCGACATCCAGTCGGCGCCCACCGCCATGCCGTTGAACATCGCGGGAACGCGCCGGCCGGCCACGTAGTACTCGGCGGCCTCGTTGGTGCGGCTGATGATGCCGATGCCGGCATACAGCAGCACGGTGGCGATCAGGAACACGTAGCCGATCGTCTGCCGTGGCAGGCCGACCTGCTCGAGGATCGCCAGCAGGATCACGAAGGTGACGAAGCCCCCGGTGTAGAAGCCGTAGACCTTCTTCAACTGCTGGTTGAAGGCCTTCTGCGATTGCTGTGCGGTGCTCATTCGTCGTCTCCTTCCGCGACGCCGAACTCTTCGTCGAGCTTGTTCATGTAGCGCGCGTAGTACATGATCAGCAGCAGGTAGACGACGAGCGCCCCCTGCGCGGCCATCCAGAACGAGAACGGCCAGCCGAAGAAGTTGAAGGTCATCGACCGCGCGAAGTACGCGGCGACGAACGTGACGACGAACCAGATCGCGATCAGTATCGACGCGATGCGAAGGTTGCGTCGCCAGTACTCATGGTGCTTGGCGCTCAGCTGCATGGTCCCTCCCTCGGGGTTGTCTTGCTCATTGCCGCTCTCCTCGTCGGGTGGTCGCACCCGTGTCATGAACTTCTGGCGCCGGGCCCTTACCTGCGGCGGCCCGGCTGGTACGGATCCTCGATGCCGGCGTCGACGCCGGTCTCGCGTTCGAGCTGCAGCGCGATCTTCGGCTCGAACTTCGCGAGCTTGCGGATCGTGGCGACGATGCGTTCGGTCTGGCCCAGGCGCCGGTACGCATGCGCCAGCTGGTAGTAACCGTAGGGCGAGAACGGCTGCAGCTCGATGACCTTCTTCAGCGCTGCCACGCCGTCCTCGACGCGATCGCGCCTGATCAGCGACAGCGCCTTGCCGTACCACGCGCGATCGAGCTTCTCGTCGAGCGCGAGTGCCCGGTCGAAGGCGTGCAGCGCCGCGTCGTGGTCGTCGAGCTCCTGCTGCAGGAAGCCGAGGTTGAACCAGGCATGCGCCTTGGAGGGATCGATCTCGATGGACTGTTCGAGCACGGCGATCGCGCCCTGGCGGTCTCCGCGGGCGGCCCGGCGCGTGGCGACTGCCGCCATGGCGTCGGTGTCGCGCGGGCGCAGCGCGCGCACGCGCTCCCAGTACTCGAGCTCGAGCTCGCGGCGCCCGAGCAGGCCCGCCCACAGTGCCATCTGCCGGTAGAACCAGGCATTGAGCGTATCGGCGAACGGACTGGTGGCCATGGCGGTCATCACTTCAGCCCATCGGCATCTGCAGCCGGATCTTGGTCACGAGCAGCGCGACCCAGATCCAGAACAGCAGCACGAACGCCAGCGCCGGGATGTGACGGTCGACGACGAACGCCGGCGCCACCCGACGCACGAAGCGGGTGATGGGCGAAGTCAGGAAGCGCATCGCCCGGTAGATCGGGTTGGTTTCGTGGCGGCCGAAGCTCAGCACCCAGACCATGCCCTGGCCGAGCAGCATCAGCCCGGCGAACTCCACCAGCCCTTTCAGTACGATCACCACGTTCAGCACGCGTTCGCGTCTCCTCGTTCGCCCGGCGGCGTCTGCCGCGCCGCTCGGGCCACCCGGATATCAGAGTGTTTCTTTCAGTTGCTCGAGAATGGCCGGGTTCTCGAGCGTGGACACGTCCTGCGTGATCGCCTCGCCCCTGGCCAGCGCCCGCAGCAGGCGCCGCATGATCTTCCCGGAGCGCGTCTTCGGCAGGTTTTCGCCGAAGCGCAGCTCCCTGGGCTTGGCGATCGGGCCGATCTCCTTGCCGACCCAGTCGCGCAGATCCTTCGCGATCTTCGCGGCCGCTTCGCCGGTGGGACGTGCCTGCTTGAGCACCACGAACGCCGAGATCGCCTCGCCGGTGAGATCGTCGGGGCGCCCGACCACGGCGGCCTCGGCCACCAGCGGATGCGCCACCAGCGCCGACTCGATTTCCATCGTGCCGAGGCGGTGGCCCGACACGTTGAGCACGTCGTCGATGCGGCCCATGATCCAGAAGTAGCCGTCGAGGT
>JAHDYE010000411.1 GCA_023383035.1 Burkholderiaceae bacterium
GCTGCGGCTGCCGATCTGCACGCGGTTGTCCGGCAGCTTGCGGTAGTAGAAGCGCAGCGTGCGGGTGTCGGTGATCACCTCGCGGGTGACGAAGCGGGTGGCCGCCAGCTCCTCGTCGGTCAGCGGCCGCGTGACCAGCGAGTTCGACAGGATCGGCATGATCTTCGAATCCAGGCTGGGATGCAGCCCGTTGCTGGTATAGCCGCCGGTGGCGAAGCCCACCGCGCGGGCGCGCACCGTGCCGCCCGGCGTCTTCAGATGGTGCACGCCGTTGTGCGTCTCGAAGCCGATCACCGGGCTGGCCGGATGCACCGTCGCGCCGAGCGCGCGCGCCATGCGCTGGTAGCCGAAGGCGAGCTTCAGCGGATGTACGCCGATGCCGTCGGGCTCGTGCAGCGCGCCGAAGGTCTCGGCGTCCTTCACGTAGCGCTCGTGCACCTCCGCGGCGCTCAGGATGCGCGCGTCGTAGCCGAACACTTCGCGCATCACCTTCGCCTCGTTGCGCAGGAAGGCCATCTTCTTGTCGCGATGCGCGATGTACAGGTGGCCGCCGGGCTGCGGGTCGCAGTCGATCTGCGCGACCAGGCTCCTGAACGTCTCGAAGCCCGCGCGGATCTCGGCGTCGAGCTTCAGCGCGATCTCCTTGCCCCAGCGCGCGATCCACTGCGAGCGGTACAGGCGCCCGCTGGCGTTCTGCCCCTGCCCGCCGTTGCGGCTGGTGCAGCCCCAGACGGTGCGGTTGGCCTCCAGCACCGTGGCGCGGATGCCGTGCTCGCGCGCCAGGAACAACGCCGTGGCCAGCCCGGTGAAGCCCGAGCCGACGATCGCCACGTCGACGTCCAGATCGCCCGCGACCGGCCCGTCGTCCGGCGGCGGCGCGCCGGCCGTGGCCACCCAGTAGGTCGGCGCGTAGTCGCGGCCCTGCCCGGGGTGCGGCGCGACCAGCGGGTCGTAGCGCGGATCGTAGGGCGAGGGCGTCGCGGGTCGCCCGGCGGTCATGTCCATCGTCGGCTGCTCCGGCGCGCGCGTGTTCTCAGACGCTCGCGGCGCCGCTCTTCACCGGCGGGCGATCCTTGCGGAACGCGTTCTTCACTGCGATGCGGCCGTCGCGGAACGTGAACAGGTCGCAGCCGCGCGCCTCGATGCGGGTGCCGTCGGGCTTCGTGCCCTTGAAAGTCCACTCCGACACGCCGCGGTCGCCGCACACGAAGTGGCTGCCGTCGGCCCATTGCGCATCGGGAAAGTTGATCCATGCCGACTCGAACGCCTTGCGTACCGCGTCGCGGCCCACGTGCCGGGCGCCGCAGACGTCGGGGCCGGCCACGGTCTCGAACACGCAGTCGTCGGTCATGAACGACATCAGCGCGTCGAGGTCGTGGCGATTCCAGGCATCGGCGAACGCCTGCAGGAACCCGGCATCGATCCGGGCGGAAGGAACGGCGGGGGCGGACATGCGGGGACAGCCTCTTCGGGTTGTGTGTGTCCCGCAAGAGACTATGCGTCGGCCGCACCGCTTCGTAGCGCCAGATGCGCGCTTTCGATGAGGCCAGCGGCGGCGCGCGTTCAGCGCTCCTTCTGCATCGCCGCCACCACGCCCGCCAGCACGCGGATGCCGGCTTCGATCGACGGCGTCGGGATCGACTGGTAGCCCAGCCGGATGCACGAATGCGGCGGCGGCTGAGCGACGAAGAACACGTCGCCCGGCTCGACCAGCACGCCCTGCGCGGCGGCGCGCTGCGCCAGCACCTGGGCGTCGACCCCTTCGGGCAGCCGCACCCAGCACGAACCGCCGCCGGTGACCGGTACCGGCGTGCATTGCGGCGCATGGCGCGCGAGCGCCTCCAGCACGACCGCGCAACGCTCGCGCTGCGCCAGCGCGAGGCGACGCAGCTGCGCATCGTAATGGCCCAGCGACAGGAACAGCGCGAACGCCCGCTGGATGAACGCCGACGGATGCCGCAGCATCAGCCGGCGCAGCGCGCGCAGCTCGGCGACCAGCTCGGGAGCGGCCACCACGTAGCCCACGCGCAGGCCGGGCGCGAGGCTCTTCGACAGGCTGCCGACATAGATCACCCGGTTGCCGCGGTCGAGGCTCTTCAGCGCGGGAATCGGCTCGCCGTCGAAGCGGTTCTCGCTTTCGAAGTCGTCCTCCACGATGACGAAGTCCGCCTCGTCGGCCATGCGCAGCAGCGCCTCGCGGCGCGCCAGCGGCATCGTCACGCCGGTGGGGCAATGATGGCTGGGCGTGGCGTAGACGTAGTCGATGCCGCGCAGCCGTTCGTCCACCGGCAGGCCCTCGCGATCGACCGGCAGCGGCTCCAGCCGCGACGTGTGGCTGGCGAAGATATTGCGCGCATCCGGATAGCCGGGCTCCTCCATTGCGACC
>JAHDYE010000412.1 GCA_023383035.1 Burkholderiaceae bacterium
AGGTGCTCTACGACACGCGCGACGCGTTCTCGCGCAAGCTGGTGCTCGACAAGGGCCAGCAGCACGGCGTGCTGGCCGGCCAGCCGGTGATCGACGCCTCCGGCGTGGTCGGCCAGATCACGCGCGTCTATCCGCTGTCGAGCGAAGTCACGCTGGTCACCGACCGCAACGCGACGCTGCCGGTGGAAATCCGCCGCACCGGCGAGCGCTCGGTGGCGTTCGGCGGCGCGGCCGCCGGCTCGATCGAGCTGCGCTACCTGCGCACCAACGCCGACGTGCGCGAAGGCGACGTGGTGGTCACGTCGGGGCTGGACGGGTTGTTCCCGCCGGGCCTGCCGGTGGGAACGGTGGGACAGGTGCAGACCGGTTCGTCGGCGTTCGCGCAGGTGCGCATCGAGCCGGCGGCACACGTCGAACGCACGCGGCTGTTGCTGGTGCTGCTGGCCGAACCGCCGGCCCAGCCGCTGCCGCCGCCCGAGGCGCAGAGTCAGGCGCGCCGCCGCCGCGCGGGAGACTGAACGCATGCAGATGCAGATGCGACCGCACTACCTGCTGCTGCCGGCCAATCGCGCGTTCATCACGTTCACGATCGCTTCGGCGTTCCTGCTGAACGTGCTGCCCTGGGGCCGCATGACCGGCGTGCCCGACTTCCTCGCGCTGGTGCTGGTATTCTGGAACATCCATCAGCCCCGGATGGTCGGCATGGGCATCGCGTTCCTGTTCGGGCTGCTGATGGACGTGCACGACGGAGCGCTGCTGGGCGAACACGCGCTGGCCTACGCGTTGCTGTCGTACGGGGCGCTCAGCATGCATCGCCGGGTGCCGTGGTTCCATGTGCCGGGGCAGATGGCCCACGTGCTGCCGCTGTTCCTGCTCACCCAGGTGGTGCTGCTTCTGGTGCGCATGGCGGTGGGTGCCGGCTTCCCCGGCTGGACCTGGTTCCTGCAGAGCTTCAGCTGCACGCTGCTGTGGCCGCTGGCGCACTGGCTGCTGCTGGCGCCGCAGCGGCGCGCGGTCGATCGCGACGAGAACCGCCCGATCTGACGCCGACGGCACCGCTGCAACGAACCCGACTGGAAAGATGGTCGAAGTCCGCGATACCGAACGCGACCTGTACCGGCTGCGACTGCGCCTGGCGATCGCCATGGCGCTGGTGCTGCTGTGTTTCGGCGTCCTGGTGGCGCGCTTCGCGTGGCTGCAGGTCTATCGCTACGCCGACTTCCACGCGCAGGCCGAGGACAACCGCATCGCGCTGGTGCCGGCGCCGCCGTCGCGCGGCCTGATCTTCGATCGCAACGGCGTGCTGCTGGCCGAGAACGTGTCGGCCTACACGCTGGAGATCTCGCCGAAACGGGTGGCGCGGCTCGAAGACACGATCGCCGCGCTGTCGGAGATCATCGAGATCACGCCGCGCGACCGGCAGCGCTTCCGCCGGCTGCTGGAGGATTCGCGCAGCACCGAGAGCGTGCCGCTGAAAGTGCGCCTGACCGACGAGGAAGTGGCGCGGCTCGCGGTGCACCGCTACCGCTTCCCCGGCGTGGACATCGGCGCGCGGCTGTTCCGCAACTATCCGCTCGGCGAGACCGGCGCGCACGTGCTCGGCCACATCGGCCGCATCTCGCCGGAAGACAAGCGCCGTCTGGAGGAGCAGGAGCGGCTGTCGAACTACGCCGGCGCGACCCATATCGGCAAGATCGGCATCGAGTCGTCGTACGAGGAAGTGCTGCACGGCAAGGTGGGCGCCAACGAGGTCGAGGTATCGGCGGGCGGACGCGTGGTGCGCACGCTGTCGCGCACGCCGCCGGCGCCCGGCTCGAACCTGGTGCTGTCGATCGACATCCGGCTGCAGAAGCTGGCCGAGGAGCTGTACGGCGACCGGCGCGGCGCGCTGGTGGCGATCGAGCCGAAGACCGGCGACGTGCTGGCGATGGTCTCGCGCCCGTCGTTCGACCCCAACCTGTTCGTCGACGGCATCGATCTGGCGACCTGGCAGGCGCTCAACGACGACCCCGACAAGCCGCTGCTGAACCGGCCGCTGCGCGGCGCCTACCCGCCCGGCTCGACCTACAAGCCGTTCATGGCGCTGGCCGCGCTCACCACCGGCGCGCGCACGCCGCAGGACACCATCTTCGACCCGGGCTATTTCATGCTGGGCAACCATCGCTTCCGCGACTCCAAGCCGGCCGGCCACGGCACCGTCGACCTGCGCAAGTCGATCGTCGTCTCCAGCGACACCTACTACTACAAGCTGGCCTACGAGATGGGCGTGGACAGGATCCACGACTTCATGAAGCCGTGGGGCTTCGGCCAGATCACCGGCATCGACCTCGAGCACGAGACCGCCGGCATCCTGCCGTC
>JAHDYE010000413.1 GCA_023383035.1 Burkholderiaceae bacterium
GGACGTGACGAACGGCGCCTGCGGCACGCACGGCCGGCGCGCGCCGGCGGACGATGAGACGCTCAGCCTGCAAGTAGCCTCAACATGCGTCTCAAAGGCTCGGCCGCCCCCCAGAGCAACTGGTCGCCTACCGTGAAGGCGCTGACCACGCCCGGGCCGAGCGCGAGCTTGCGCAAGCGCCCGACCGGAATCGACAGACTGCCGTTGACCGCGGTCGGCGACAGCTCGCGGATGCTCGCCTCGCGTGTGTTGGGCACCAGCTTCACCCACTCGTTGCCCGACGCGACGATCGACTCGATCTCGTCGATCGGCAGGTCGCGCTTCAGCTTGATCGTCATCGCCTGGCTGTGGCAGCGCATCGCGCCGATGCGCACGCAAAGGCTTTCGACCGGAACGTGGCCGGGACCGGAAGCCGGAAGGCCGAGGATCTTGTTGCACTCGGCGTCGCCCTTCCATTCCTCGCGCGAAGTGCCGTTGCCCAGGTCCTTGTCGATCCAGGGAATCAGGCTTCCCGCGAGCGGCACGCCGAAGTGCTCGGTCGGGAACGCTTCGGAGCGCATCGCCTGCGAAACCTTCGCGTCGATCTCGAGGATCGCCGACGACGGGACGGCCAGCAACGGCGCCACCGCCGCGTGGGCGGCGCCCATCTGCGACAGCAGCTCGCGCATGTTCTGCGCGCCTGCGCCCGAGGCGGCCTGGTAGGTCATCGCGCTGATCCACTCGACGAGGTTCTCGCGGAACAGGCCGTTGAGGCCCATCATCATCAGGCTGACCGTGCAGTTGCCGCCGACGAAGGTGCGCCCGCTGCGCGACAGCGCGTCCTTGATCACGTGCAGGTTCAGGGGATCGAGGATGATGACCGCATCGTCCTTCATCCGCAGCGCCGAGGCCGCGTCGATCCAGTAGCCGTTCCAGCCCGCCGCGCGCAGCTTCGGGTACACCTCGTTGGTCCAGTCGCCGCCCTGGCAGGTGAGCACGACGTCCATCTTCTTCAGCGTGTCGATGTCGCCGGCGCCTTGCAGTGTGCGCTCGCCGAGGTTGGCCACCTCGGGCGCAGCGCCCCCGGCATTCGAGGTGCTGAAGAACACCGTCTCGACGTGCGCGAAGTCGTTTTCCTCGCGCATGCGCTGCATCAGCACGGAACCGACCATTCCGCGCCACCCGACCATTCCGACCTTCAACATGACATCGCTCCCGGATCGCCGGCGCCCGCGGCCGGCTGCGTCGTGCCTACAGCGCCGCGAGCACCGCGTCGCCCATCTCTTTCGTTCCCACCGTGCGCTTGCCCGTCTCGGCGATGTCCGCGGTGCGGAAGCCCTGCGCCAGCACCTTGCGCACCGCCGTCTCGACGCGCTGCGCCGCCGCCTCCTGGTGCAGCGAATGCCGCAGCAGCATCGCCGCCGACAGGATCGTCGCCAGCGGGTTGGCGAGATTCCTGCCGGCGATGTCGGGCGCCGAACCGTGGATCGGCTCGTACAGTCCGAAGCCGCGCGCGTTGAGCGACGCCGACGGCAGCATGCCGATCGAGCCGGTCAGCATCGACGCCTCATCCGACAGGATATCGCCGAACATGTTGCCGGTGACGATCACGTCGAACTGCTTGGGCGCACGCACCAGCTGCATGGCCGCGTTGTCGACGTACATGTGGCTCAGTTCCACCTGCGGATAGTCCCTGGCCACCTCGTTGGCGACCTCGCGCCACAGGATGCTGGTGTCCAGCACGTTGGCCTTGTCGACCGAGCACAGCTTGCGGCTGCGCTTCATCGCGGTGTCGAAGCCGGCGCGTACGATGCGGCGGATCTCCGACTCGCGATAGCGCATCGTGTCGAAGCCCTCGCGCTCGCCGTCCGTCTCGCGCCGTCCACGCGGCTGGCCGAAGTAGATGTCGCCGGTCAGCTCGCGCAGGATCATGATGTCGAGGCCGGCGACGATCTCCGGCTTCAGCGACGAGGCCGAGGCCAGTTCCGGATACAGTACCGCCGGCCGCAGATTGGCGAACAGCGACAGCTCCTTGCGCAGGCGCAGCAGGCCCTGCTCGGGGCGCATGGCGCGCGGCAGGGTGTCGTATTGCGGCCCGCCGACGGCGCCGAACAGGATCGCGTCGGCCGCCCGGGCAATCGACAGCGTGCGCTCGGGCAGCGGATCCTTGCCGGCGTCATACCCCGCGCCGCCCACCGGCGCAGCCTCGGTCTCGATCGCCAGCCCGTCGCTGCGCAGCGCGTCCAGCACCTTGATGGCCTGGGCCATGATCTCCGGACCGATTCCGTCACCCGCCAGTACTGCGATCTTCATCTGTCGTTCCTGCCAATGGAAAAAATCAACGCCGTGCCGGCCAGCCTCGCAGCCGGCACGGCAC
>JAHDYE010000414.1 GCA_023383035.1 Burkholderiaceae bacterium
ATCTGGCCGGCGGCGCCGGTGACGGCGACGCGCTTGGCGGGCTTGGACATGGGGTTGACCTCGGACGAAAGGAGGGGACCGGGGACGGCCGATGGGTGGATCGGAACGGCCGATAGTCTAGGCGCGGCCGCTCTAGCTGTCAAGTTGGCATTCTATCTTATATAAGACATAAGAAACTAGACTTCGGCTATCGGGACATGGTTCAATCGCGCCCATGAACGAGCTTTCCCGATCCGCGCGCGGCGAGGGCGCGGCCGAAGCCGATGCCGGCCCCACCTTCGCGCCGCTGTATCGCCAGATCCGCGCGCTGCTGATGCGCGGGCTGCAGTCGGGCGAATGGAAGCCCGGCGAACCGATTCCGAGCGAGGTCGAGCTGGCGGCGCGCTACCGGGTCAGCCAGGGTACGGTGCGCAAGGCCATCGACGAGCTGGCGGCCGCCAATCTGGTGGTGCGCCGGCAGGGTCGGGGCACCTTCGTCGCCTCGCACCGCGAGGTGCGCGCGCAGTTCCGTTTCCTGCGCCTGCGGCCCGACGAAGGCGAAGCCGGGATGTCCGGACCGCCCGAAGGCGAGGGCGCCGACGAGCCGGCGCCCGGCATGGTGATGATCAGCCGCGTGCTCGAATGCCGGCGCCTGCGCGCGCCGAGCGAGATCGCGCGCGCGCTGGCGCTGCGCGCGGGCGAGGCGGTGGTGCTGATCCGGCGGGTGCTCGAGGCCGAGGGGCGCCCGACGGTGCTCGACGAGATCTGGTTGCCGGGGTCGCGCTTTCGCGGCCTGTCGGCCGAGCGGCTCGATGCCTGGCACGGCCCGCTGTACGCGATGTTCGAGACCGAGTTCGGCACCCGCATGATCCGCGCCACCGAGCGCCTGAAGGCAGTCACGGCCGACCGCGCGCGTGCGCGTGCGCTGCAGGTGGCCGAAGGCGTGCCGCTGTTGCTGGTCGAGCGCGTTTCGCGCACCTACGGCGACCAGCCGGTGGAGTTGCGCCGCGGCTACTGCGTCACCGAGCGGCACCACTATTTCAACGAGCTGAGCTGACGACGCGCAGGAAAGGCCGGCGGGAGGGCGCGTGCCGCCACGCGCAGGCTGTTGCGGTGGCGCGCGGCCGACGGCCGGTTTGGTGCAATGCGCAACATGCGTCAAAATAAGAAGGTTTTGCGATCAACGGGGGCGATATGGCCGAGGCGGTGGACAAACCGGTAGTCAATCCGGCGGGAGGATCGAAACCTCAGTTCCGCAACATCCATATCTCCCAGATCGCGCAGTACCGGCTGCCGCTCGCGGGTCTGGTGTCGATCCTGCACCGCATCAGCGGCGCACTGATGTTCCTGGTGGGCCTGCCGTTCGTTCTGTACCTGTTCCAGCAGAGCCTCACGTCGGAGATCAGCTTCGACACCTACCGCGCGGTGGTCTCGCACTGGTTCGCGAAGCTGGTGCTGCTGGCGCTGATATGGGCCTACCTGCACCACTTCTGCGCCGGGCTGCGCCACCTGCTGATGGACCTCGACATCGGCGTCGACAAGGCTGCCGGCCGCAACTCGGCGGCCGGCGTGCTGGCGGTCAGCCTCGCGCTCACCTTGATCCTCGCGCTGAAACTGTTCGGCCTGTTCTGACCGGGTAGCCACCATGTCCAAACGAATCGTCGTCGGCGCGCACTACGGCCAGCGCGACTGGCTCGCGCAGCGCTTCACCGCGGTCACGATGGCCGTTTACACCGTGGTGCTGATCGGGCGGCTGCTCACCGTGCCCGAGTTGAACTACGGCACCTGGGCCGGCCTGTTCGCGTCGGGCTGGATGAAGGTGCTCACGCTGGTCGCGCTGATCGCCCTCATCTGGCACGCCTGGGTGGGCGTGCGCGACATCTTCATGGACTACGTCAAGCCGATCGCGCTGCGCCTCGCCCTGCAGGTGCTCGCGATCGTGCTGCTGCTCGGCTACGCGTGCTGGGCGGTGATCATTCTCTGGAGCGTGTGACGATGCCCGACGTGCTGAACCACCTGTCGAACAACCTGCCGCGGCGCAAGTTCGATGCGGTGATCATCGGCGCCGGCGGCGCCGGCATGCGTTGCTCGCTGCAACTGGCCGAGGCCGGCTACAACGTGGCGGTGCTCTCCAAGGTGTTTCCCACCCGCTCGCACACGGTGGCCGCGCAGGGCGGCATCGGCGCGTCGCTCGGCAACATGAGCGAGGACAACTGGTACTGGCACATGTTCGACACCGTCAAGGGGTCGGACTACCTCGGCGACCAGGACGCGATCGAGTTCATGTGCCGCGAGGCGCCGAAGGTGGTCTACGAGCTCGAGCACTTCGGCATGCCGTTCGACCGC
>JAHDYE010000415.1 GCA_023383035.1 Burkholderiaceae bacterium
GAGCGCGAGATCCTCGCGCAGGTGGCGCGCGGCCTGAGCAACAAGGCGATCGCCAAGGAACTCGGCATCAGCCACGACACCGTCAAGCTGCACGTCCGGCACATCCTGTCGAAGCTGGGTTTCACGTCGCGGGTCGAGGCTGCGGTGTTCGCGATCGAGCAGCGCCTCGGTGGCGTGCGCACCGACGGCGAAGGCGCCGCGGCCCCGCCGCCGGCGCGGCTCGTCCACTCGCGATAGCGACGCCTCACCCGGCGATCGTTCGCGCGCGGGGCCTCGCACCGTCCGGCGCGTCGTCGGTCGCGCGCGCATCGCCACCCGCGGCGGCGCCCGTCGCGCGGGCATCCTGCGCGCGTTCGAACCACTTCAGCTTGTCGCGCAGGCGCACCACGTCGCCGACGATGATCAGCGTGGGCGGCCTGAGCCGGGCCTGCGCGGCCAGCCCGGGCAGCGTGCGCAGCGTGCCGGCCACGACGCGCTGGTCGGGCAGGGTGCCCTGCTGCACGATCGCCGCGGGCGTCGCGTCGGGCAGGCCGTGCTCGACCAGCCGCGCGCACAGTTCGGCGAGGCCCTGAAAACCCATGTAGCAGACCAGCGTCTGGCCGGGACGCGCCAGCGCAGGCCAGTCGAGGTTCATCGTGCCGTCGCGCAGGTGGCCGGTGAGCAGCACGCAGGCGTGCGCGTGATCGCGGTGCGTGAGCGGAATGCCGGCGTAGGCGGCCACGCCGGCGGCGGCGGTGATGCCGGGCACGACCTGGAAGCGGATGCCTTGGGCCGACAGCGTCTCGATCTCCTCGCCGCCGCGGCCGAAGATGAACGGATCGCCGCCCTTGAGCCGGACCACCCGGTTGCCGGCGCGCGAGAGCTCGACCATCAGCGCGTTGATCGCTTCCTGGCGCATCGCGTGGCGGTTGCGTTCCTTGCCCACGTAGATGCGCTGCGTGGCTGCGGCCACCAGCGCCATGATCGCCGGCGACACCAGGTTGTCGTAGAGCACCACGTCGGCCTGCTGCATCAGCCGCAGCGCGCGCAGCGTCAGCAGCTCGGGGTCGCCGGGCCCGGTGCCCACCAGCGCGACTTCCCCGGGCGCCAGCGCCTGGCCTGCTTCGGGCAGCGCACAGGCTTCGAGCGGCGTGCTGCGGGCTGGGCTGGCCATCGGTTGCTTCAGGCCGGTTCGGTGGTGGTGGTGCGGCGCGCCGATGCCGCGCGTGGCAGGCCGGCGGTGCGGCCGCGCGGCTCCGTGGCGGCAGCGTGTTTCCCGGCAACGTCGCGCACGAATCCGACGAAGCGCACCGGCCACTGATTGCCGCCCACGCTGCGCAGATGGGCATACGACGCCAGCACGTTGCGATGGACGATGCCGTCGTGCCTGCCGTCGATGCCGTGGCCGCGCAGCACACGGTACGCGTAGCGCAGTTCGGGGCTGGCGTCGACCAGGCGCGAATGGTGGAACTCGTGCGCCTGTACGGTCGCGAGCGACGGGCCGGGCCACGGAAACGCGGAGGTTTCTTCCAGCGTCATGTAGCCGCGACCGACCGCGCGGTCGTGCATCACCACGTCGGCCGGAAGCGCGCCCACCATCTCGTGGCGCGTGCCGTGCCAGGTGATCGAGCGCGCCAGGTACATCAGGCCGCCGCACTCGGCGTAGACCGGAAGACCGGCTTCGATGCGCGCGCGCAGCGCATGGCGCAGGCCCGCGTTGGCCGCCAGGCGCGCCGCCAGTGCTTCGGGGAAGCCGCCGCCGATGAACAGTCCGTGCAGCTCGGGCAGGGCGGTGTCGCGCAGCGTGTCGATGCGCACCAGCTGTGCGCCCGCGCGTTCGAGGGCTTCGAGGTCGTCGGGGTAGTAGAACGCGAATGCTTCGTCGTGCGCGATGCCGATGCGCAGGGCCGCGGCGGCGCCGTCTGCCGGTGCCACCGGAGTGGTGGCCTGCGCGAGGGCGGGGCCTTGTACGGCGGCGGGGGCCTGTACGACGGCAGCGGTCTGCATGACGGCGGGGACCTGCACGGGCGCCGGCGCCTGGGCGACACGCAGCAGCGCGTCGAGATCGACGCCGTCCTCGACGGCCTGGGCCAGCGCGGCCACCACCTGCGCCGCTTCGCCGGCCTCGTTGCTGGGCACCAGGCCGAGGTGGCGCTCGACGATCGTCAGGCGCCGATCGTCGCCGATCGCGCCGAGCACGGGAACGTCGGTATAGCGCTCGAGCGCCCGTCGCAGGCGGCTTTCGTGGCGCGCGGCGCCCCCCCGGGTGAGCCCCCCGCCCGCGCTGCGCGCGCGCGGCGCGCAATCCGGGGAGCCGCGCCC
>JAHDYE010000416.1 GCA_023383035.1 Burkholderiaceae bacterium
ATCGCCTTGTTGCTCAGGCCGCGCGCCACCTGCGCGAGGATCTCGCGCTCGCGCGCGGTGAGTTGCTCGAGCGAGCCGCCCGGCGGCGGCGGCTGCGCACCGCCCTCGAGCAGCCCGGCCAGCTTGCCGGTCATCGCGGGAGCGACGACCAGCTCGCCGCGCGCGGCCCGCACGATCGAATCGATCACGTCCTGCGGATCCATGTCCTTGAGCAGGTAGCCGCGCGCACCCATGCGCAGCGCCGCGGCCAGGTCGTCGCGAGAATCGCTCATCGTGAGGATCACGACCGGCACTTCGGAACCGATGTCGCGCATGGCCCTGAGCAGGCGCAGTCCGTCGAGCGGCGCCATGCGCAGGTCGATCACCGCCAGATCGGGCTGGTGCGTGCGGATCAGCTCGATGGCCTCCTGCGGGTTGCCGGTCGTGGCGACCACCTTCATTCCCGCGCGCAGCTCGAGCAACTCGCCCAGCCCGCGCCGGCACAAGCCGTGATCGTCGATCAGCGCGACGCGCAGCGCCTCAGCCATTCGTCTCCTCCATCATCGGCGACTGGCCGGTGGGCACGCGGATCGTCACCCGCGCGCCCGCGCCGGGGGAATTTCCGTACGACATCCGCGCACCGATCGATTCCGCGCGCTCGCGCATGATCTCGAGCCCGAAGCTCGAGCGGACCGCTCCTGCTGCCCGACAGGATTGCGGCGGAAATCCCTTGCCGTCGTCGCGCACTTCGAACACCACGTCGTCGCCGTCGCGCTCGACCTGCAACCGGGCGCGCCGTGCGCCGGAATGCCGGCGCACGTTCGCCAGCGCTTCCTGCACGATGTGGAACACCTGCACCTCCGCATCGGCGGCGAGCCGCAGCGCCGGCACCCGGCAGTCGAAATCGAGCGTGATGCCCGAGCGCTCGTAGAACGTGTCGGCCATCTGCTCGAGCGCGCGGTGCAGCCCCTGGACGTCCATGCCGGCGCGGAAGTGCGTGATCAGTTCGCGGATCCGCCGGTTGGCGCTGCCCAGCTCGTCGCTGACGTCCTGACAGTACTTCAGCGCGCGCTCCGGATCGTGCTGGGAGACGGCATCCTGCAGCAACGGCATGCGCATGCGTACGAAGGTGAGCGACTGCGCGAGGGAATCGTGCAGCTCGGCGGCGATCGTCTGCCGTTCGTGCACCAGGCTGGACTGGAGGTTCTCGCGCTCGAGCCGCGCGTTCTCGAGCGCCAGGCCGAACAGCTGCCCGACCGGGCGCAGCAGGTGGATCACCTCACCGCGCAGGTTGTGCACGCCGTCGAAGAACAGCGTGAACACGCCGACCGGGCGCCCCTTGTACTCGAGCGGGACCGCCACCGTGCCGGTACAGATCCGCTCGAAGAACTCGTCCACCGCCAGCTTGCCGCAGCGCGCCGGGTTGTCGGCCACCTGCACGCTCTCGCCCTGCAGCGCATCGCCGCAGATGCCGCAGGGTCCGATCAGCGCTTCGCGCGCCAGCACGTCCTGGGGCAGGCCCCAGGCAGCGACCAGGCGCAGCTTGCCGCCGTCGGCAGTCAGCGCGCGCACCGCGCCCGCCCGCGCTCCCGCCAACCTGACAACGGTGACCAGGAACGCATCCAGCATCGATTGCGGCGTGCCGCCCACGCCCGATCCGGCCTCGACGGCTGCGGGCGGTGTACGCCGATCGACCAGGGGTACCGCACGCACGGCCTGCGCACCTCCGGCGGACACCTTCGCCGGCGCCGCGGCGCCCGGCGACGCGCCGTTCAGCGATTCGTGGTCCTCGGGTGCGCCCATCGGGTCTCCTGCAGGTCTGCGGCGGGCTCCTCGTGGGGAGCCTCGAGGCACGATACCACACGTCGATCCCCCGAACGGATAATGGAACGCCCCCCCTGCATAGCGTATGGAGCCCCCCTGTTCGATCGCTTAAGATCGCCGGCAGGTTCCCTCCTTCCGAGATGCCTGTCGACCCGATCCACGATCCCGTCCGGGCGCCACTGGCGCACGCGCGTACCGAAGTCCGCGATACGACCTGCTACATGTGCGCCTGCCGGTGCGGGATCCGGGTGCACCTGCGCGACGGCGAGGTTCGATACATCGAGGGCAACCCCGAGCATCCGCTGAACCAGGGCGTGATCTGCGCCAAGGGTTCGTCGGGCATCATGAAGCAGTACTCGCCGGCGCGGCTCACCCGGCCGCTGCGGCGCAAGGCCGGCGCGGCGCGCGGCGCCGGCCAGTTCGAGGAGATCGGCTGGGACGAGGCGTTCGCGCTGCTCGAAGAGCGGCTCGCGAAGATCCGCGCCACCGACC
>JAHDYE010000417.1 GCA_023383035.1 Burkholderiaceae bacterium
GCCCGATCTCGTCGCCGGCCAGCAGCATCGGCACGCCCTGCGACAGCAGCAGCGTGGCGAGGAAGTTGCGCTGCTGGCGCGCGCGCAGCGCGCGCACCTGCGCATCGTCGGTCGGGCCTTCGACGCCGCAGTTCCACGACAGGTTGTGGTTGTGGCCGTCTCCGCCGTTCTCGCCGTTGGCCTCGTTGTGGCGCTCGTTGTACGAGACCAGGTCGGCCAGCGTGAAGCCGTCGTGCGCGGTGACGAAGTTGATGCTCGCGTGCGGTCGGCGGCCCGAGCGCCCGTACAGGTCGCTCGAACCGGTGAAGCGCCGCGCGAACTCGCCGATCAGTCCGCCGTCGCCCTTCCAGTAGGCGCGCATGCCGTCGCGATAGCGATCGTTCCATTCGGCCCAGCCGGCCGGGAAGTCGCCCACGTGGTAGCCGTCGTGGCCGACGTCCCACGGCTCGGCGATCAGCTTGAGCCGGTTCAGCAGCGGATCCTGGCGGATCACGTCGAAGAACGACCCCCAGCTCTGGATGCCGCCGGCCGCGCGCGCCAGCGCCGGGGCGAGATCGAAGCGGAAGCCGTCGACGCGCATCTCCTCGGCCCAGTAGCGCAGCGAGTCCATCACCAGCTGCAGCGTGCGCGGATGCGGCAGGTTGACCGTGTTGCCGCAGCCGGTGAAGTCGACGTAGTTGCGCGGATCGGCCGGATCGAGCCGGTAGTAGGCGGCGTTGTCGATGCCGCGCAGACTCAGCGTCGCGCCCATCCGGTCGCCTTCGCAGGTGTGGTTGTAGACCACATCGACGATCACCTCGATGCCCGCCGAATGCAGGGCCTTGACCATCGACTTGAATTCCTGCACGTGGCCCGAGGCGCTGTAACGTGCCTCGGGGGCGAAGTAGCCCAGCGTGTTGTAGCCCCAGTAGTTGCGCAGTCCCTTGTCGACCAGGCGCCGCTCGTCGACGAAGGCGTGCACCGGCAGCAGCTCGATCGTGGTGACGCCGAGCCGGCGCAGGTAGTCGAGCACCGGCGGGTGCACCAGCCCGGCATAGGTGCCGCGCAGCGCGGCCGGCACTTCCGGATGCAGCATCGTGAAGCCGCGCACGTTCAGCTCGTAGATGACCGTCTCGTTCCACGGCACTTCGGGGCGCCGGTCGGCGCCCCAGCTGAACGCGGGCTCGACCACGCGCGCCTTGGGCACGAACGGCGCGCTGTCGCGCGCGTCGAACGACAGGTCCTCGTCGGGGTCTCCGACCACGTAGCCGAACAGCGCGTCGTTCCAGTGCAACCGGCCGGCGAGCGCGCGCGCGTAGGGGTCGAGCAGCAGCTTGTTCGCGTTGAAGCGCAGCCCGCTGCGCGGATCGTAGGGGCCGTGCACGCGGTAGCCGTACACCAGCCCGGGGCGTGCCTGCGGCAGATAGCAGTGCCACACCTGGTCGGTGCACTCGCGCAGCACGATGCGTTCGGTCTCGCGCCGGCCGTCGGCGTCGAACAGGCACAGCTCGACCGCGGCGGCCTCGCCGGCGAACAGCGCGAAGTTCACGCCTTCGCCGTCCCAGGTCGCGCCCAGCGGGTAGGGCCGGCCCGGCCACACGGCGTTGCCGCCGTTCGACGGTTCAGTCATCGGCCGCCTCCTCCTCCAGGATCACCGTCGAAAGCGCCGGCAGGGTCAGCGCGAGCGACCACGGCTGGCCGTGCGCGGCGAGCGCCATGGCCTGGACGCCGCCGAAGTTGCCCCAGCCGCCGCCGCCGTAGAGCCCGGCGTCGCTGTTGAGCAGCTCTCTCCAGCGCCCGGCGCGCGGCACGCCGAGCACGTAGTCGGTGCGCGGCACCGGCGTGAAGTTGCACGCCACCAGGATCGCCGGCCCGCCGCCGCGCGGCCGGCGCAGGAAGGCGATCACGCTGTGCAGCGCGTCGCTGCAGTCGATCCACTGGAAGCCGTCGGCGGAAAAGTCGAGCTGGTGCAGCGCCGGCTTGGCGCGGCACACGCGGTTCAGGTCGGCCACCCAGCGCCTGAGCCCGTCGTGCGCCGGCAGCGCGGCGAGCGGCCAGTCGAGCTCGCCGTCGTGCGCCCATTCGCGGCGCTGGCCGAACTCGCCGCCCATGAACAGCAGCTTCTTGCCCGGGTGCGTCCACATGTAGCCGTACAGCACGCGCAGGTTGGCGAACTTCTGCCAGTCGTCGCCCGGCATCCTGCCGATCAGCGAGCCCTTGCCGTGCACCACCTCGTCGTGCGACAGCGGCAGCACGAAGTTCTCGTTGAACGCGTACCACAGCGAGA
>JAHDYE010000418.1 GCA_023383035.1 Burkholderiaceae bacterium
CACGCTCTGCCGCTCGGCCTCGGCGCGCTCGGAGCGCTCGATGCGCGCCACCGGCGTCTCGATGCGCACCGGCTCGGGATCGTCGTCGAGGATGCGCCGCTTGACCTGCACCTGCTCGTCGCGCTCGGTGGCGGCGACCACGCCGATGCGACGGTCGCGCCGCGCCACCACCGCCTGCACCAGTTGCTGCCACGTCCACTCGAGCGCGAAGCCGATGCGCTCGAAGATGGTGAGCCACGACCATCCCGACCACAGGCTGAAGCCGGCCGCCACGAGTACCAGCAGCACCAGCGTGCCGCCCACCGGCCCGAGCGCGACGAACAGCGGATCGGTGATCACCGCACCGACGATGCCCCCCGGGGCCAGCGGCAGCTCGATCTGCAGGCTGTGCAGGCGCGCCGACTCGATGCCCACGCAGCCGAGCAACAGCAATCCGAAACCGAGCCAGCGCTCCCACGCGAAACGCTGCGCGGCCACCGCCGCGTCGGGTGCGGTAGCGCGCAGCGTGCGCAGCCCGCGCAGCACCGCCACGCCGAACAGCGCCACCCACAGGTAGGCGCTCAGGCCGAACAGGTACAGCAGCAGGTCGGCGAACCATGCGCCCACGCGCCCGCCGGCATTGCCGATGGTGCGCGTGATCACCGCGTGCGACCAGCCCGGGTCGGCCTTGTCGTAGCTGAGCAGGATCAGCAGCAGGAACGCGCCGAGCGCGGCTACGCCGATCCAGCGTGCTTCCTGCATCAGGCGCAACGCGCGCTCGGGCATCCCGAAGCCGGCCTGGCCGCTCGACGCCGGCCCCCTGCCGGCCGCCGCGGCGACTGCACTACCCCTTGCCATGGTGACCAACCGCCGTTGCCGCTCAGCTGATGTACGAGCTGATCTTCTCGCGCAGCATCAGCCGGCCCTCGGGCATCGGCACGATGTAGCCGTCGATCTCGAGCCCCTTCATCACGCGCGACACCATCTCGCGCGAGGCGCCGATCATCTTCGCGATCTCCTGGCGCGGCAGCTTGTTCTTGACGATGCGCTCGCCGTTGACGTTCTCGGAGAAGTCGAGCAGCACGCGCGCCACGCGCCCGTAGACGTCGAGCAGCGCCAGCGTCTCGATCTTCTTGTCGGCCTCGCGCAGGCGGCGCACCATGCCCTTCATCACCGCCATGCACATCTCGTTGCTCTGCATCAGCATCGACTTGAAGCTGTCCTTGTTGATCGCCATGAAGTCGCACGACTCCAGCGTGATCACGCTGGCCGAGCGCGGCGCCTCGTCGATCAGGCTCATCTCGCCGAAGAAGTCGCCCGAGCCGAGCACGGCAAGGATCACTTCCTTGCCCTCGGAATCGGAGCGCTGCACCTTGGCGCGGCCCGACAGCAGGATGTACAGCGTCTGCGAAGGCTCGCCTTCGGCGACGATGGTGCGGCCCTTCGGAAAATTCCGGCGCGTGCTGCCGGCGGCGAGCGTCTCGAGTTGTTGTTCGTTGAGACTGGACAACAAGGGTACCCTGCGCAGGAACGCCTTGTTTTCTTCGTGAGCCATACCCACCTCGCAAAAAGTCGCAGCGACGCGTCCGGGAAACGGCGTCGCACTCCTATAATTCTGCCCTACCCGTGCCGGATATCACAAAACGCTCAAAGATCAGACTGCTAAGCCGATGATTTTTTGAGTTTTTTACAACGCCCGACCGTTCATCTCCCCATGCCCGCCATTCGCCACGCCCGCCTGCTGATCCTCGGCTCCGGCCCTGCCGGCTACACCGCCGCCGTCTACGCCGCCCGCGCCAACCTCCAGCCGGTGCTGATCACCGGCCTGGCGCAGGGCGGGCAGCTGATGACCACCACCGACGTCGACAACTGGCCGGCCGATGCCGACGGCGTGCAGGGGCCCGAGCTGATGGCGCGCTTCCAGAAGCATGCCGAACGCTTCGGCACCGAGATCGTGTTCGACCACATCCATACGGCGAAGCTGAAGGAGACGCCGATCAGGCTGGCCGGCGACGCCGGCGAGTACACCTGCGACGCGCTGGTCATCGCCACCGGCGCGTCGGCGAAGTACCTCGGGCTGGACTCGGAGCAGGCGTTCATGGGCAAGGGCGTGTCGGCCTGCGCCACCTGCGACGGCTTCTTCTACCGCGGCCAGGACGTCGCGGTGATCGGCGGCGGCAACACCGCGGTGGAGGAGGCGCTGTACCTGTCGAACATCGCGCGCAAGGTCACCGTGGTGCACCGGC
>JAHDYE010000419.1 GCA_023383035.1 Burkholderiaceae bacterium
TCGGCTTCTTCATCCTGCTCGCGGCGACGCTGAACTTCGGCTTCGTCTACGGCGATCTCGACAACCCCGCGCATCACCACGTCTCCGAGCTGTTCGCGGCAATCGTCGTGAACCTGGTGGCCACGGTGCTCAAGCTGGGCGATCGCACGCAACTCGGCGCGATCCATCTGGCCACCAGCCTGGTCGCCGATGCGCAATTGCTGATCGCCGCCGGCGTGTGGGCCTGGGGCGGCTCGGCGGCGGTCGATGCGGCGGCCGTGACCACCAGCGTGGTGTCGCTGGCCGCCGGTGCGCTGTTCGCCAACGTCGTCTCGGTGGTGATGCTGGTCGGCGAGACGCTGATGACGCGGCGCTGACCGGACACCACCTGCCGGAAGCCGCGATCCGATGAGCGAACGGCCATCGTCACCGGCCGCAGGCGCCCAGCCCGCGGCGCACCGCGCGCAGGCGCAGGGACGAAACAGCGCGCAGGCGGAACACGGAGCGCAGGCGCAGACCCGACAGGGCACGCAGCCCGACGCGGCACGCGAGGCGGATGCGACGGGGGCGCCCGGCGAGGCGCACGGCGCGAGCGACGCCGCGGCCGGCGGCGCAACGCTGACTCACAGCAGCACGCTGTTCCTGCTGCTGCGACGCATCCGCGCGCCGCTGATGACGCTGATCGCGGTCTACGCGATCGCGGTGGCCGGCTTCGCGCTGATTCCCGGCGTCGACGCCGCCGGCGCGCCGGCGCCGCCGATGCGCTTCTTCCATGCGTTCTACTTCGTCACCTACACGGCGACGACGATCGGCTTCGGCGAGCTGCCCGGCCCGTTCTCCGACGCGCAGCGCATCTGGACCACGGTGGTGATCTACCTGTCGGTAACCGGCTGGACGTACACGCTGCTCACGCTGCTGACGATGTTCCAGGACCGCAACTTCCTGCGCGCGCTGGCGGCGCTGCGCTTCGAGCGGCGCGTGTCGCGCATCGCCGAGCCGTTCTGCCTGGTGCTCGGCTGCGGCGACACCGGCTACCGGCTGGCACGCGTGTTCGACCGCATGGCGATGCGCTTCATCATCGTGGAGAAGAACGCCGCCCGCCTCGAGGAGCTCGAGCTGGAGGACTTCCGCTCCGACCTGCTGGCGCTGAACGCCGACGCCGGCGAGCCGCAGACGCTGATCCGCGCCGGACTGCGCCACCCGATGTGCCGCTGGGTGCTCGCACTGACCAACGACGACCTGGCGAATCTCGCGGTAGTCACGTCCGCGCGGCTGCTCAACCCCGCGGTGCCGGTCATCGCGCGCACCTACTCGGTCGATACCGCGACGCTGATGCGCTCGTTCGGCCGGCCGCAGATCATCAACCCGTTCGAGGCGTTCGCCGAGCACCTGATGCTGGCGATGCGCGCGCCGGGCTGCTACCGGCTGTTCGACTGGCTCACCGCGCCGCAGGGCAGCGAGCTCGGCAAGGAGCACGAGCCGCCGCGCGGCGCCTGGATCGTGTGCGGCTACGGCCGCTTCGGGCGCGCGGTGGGCGATCGCCTCGCAGCCGAGGGCAACAAGGTGCGCATCGTCGATCCGTCGCCGCTGATGGTGGCCAACGCCGAGGTGATCACCGGCGACGGCAGCGAATCCGCGGTGCTCGAGATGGCCGAGGTGCGTTCGGCCGTGGGGCTGGTGGCCGCCACCGAGCACGACCTGCGCAACCTGGCGATCGCCAGCCTCGCGCAGTCGATCAACCCGAAGCTGTTCACCGTGCTGCGCCAGAACGACGCGGCCAACGGCGTGCTGTTCCGCAGCTTCAGGGCCGACCTGGTGATGCGGCCCAGCGAGATCGTCGCCGACGAGTGCGTCGCGCGGCTCACGTCGCCGCTGCTGCTGCGCTTCCTGAACGCAGTGCGCCGCGAGCGCGACAGCTGGGCCGACGAGGTGATCCACCAGTTGCGCAAGCGCGGCGGCACGCGCGCACCGGCGACCTGGAGCGTGAAGCTCGACGACGCGCAGGCGCCGGCGGTGATCGAGCGGCTCGCCGACACGGACCGCCCATTGACGATCGGCGACCTGCTGCGCGACCCCGACGAGCGCCAGGAGAAGCTCCCCGCGCTGGCGCTGCTGGTGCTGCGCGACGGCCGCGAGACGCTGCTGCCCGGCGAGGACTTCGCGCTCGCCGGCGGCGACGAGATCCTGTTCGCCGGGCGCAGCCGCGCGAGCCGGCGCATGACGGCGACGCTGTGCAA
>JAHDYE010000420.1 GCA_023383035.1 Burkholderiaceae bacterium
CATCGAGTTCGGCATCGACCTGGGCAGCGAGCAGGGCGTGGCCGACAGCGGCGACCTGGACGCCGATCTCACCGCGCTGCTGCAGGCGGTGGGCGAGGCGGCGCGCGACCGCGGCACGCTGCTGGCGATGTTCGTCGACGAGCTGCAGTACGTGGCCGAACCGCAGCTGGCGGCGCTGATCTCGGCGCTGCATCGTTGCGCGCAACTGCAGCTGCCGGTCACGCTGATCGGCGCCGGCCTGCCGCAGCTGCCGGGCCAGATGGGCGAAGCGAAGTCCTACGCCGAGCGCCTGTTCGAGTTCGTCGAAGTGGGCGCGCTGCCCGACGCAGCGGCGCGCCAGGCGATCATCGCGCCGGCCGCGCGCGTCGGCGTCGCGTTCGCGCCCGAGGCGCTCGACGAGATCCTGCGCCAGACGCGCGGCTATCCGTACTTCCTGCAGGAATGGGGCAAGCACAGCTGGGACTGCGCGCAGGCCTCACCGATCGGGCTGGCCGACGTGCAGGCAGCCACCGAGCGCGCGATCGCCGAGCTGGACATGAGCTTCTTTCGCGTGCGCTTCGACCGGCTCGCGCCGTCGGAAAAACGCTACCTGCGCGCGATGGCCGAGCTGGGTCCCGGCCCGCACCGCTCGGGCGACGTCGCCCAGGTGATGGGACGGGAGGTGCAGACGGTGGCGCCCACGCGCGCCAAGCTGATCGAAAAGGGCATGATCTACAGCCCGTCGCACGGCGACACCAGTTTCACGGTGCCGCTGTTCGACGGCTACATGCGGCGCGTGATGCCGCGGCTGGAGTAAGCGATGAATCCTTCGGCCCCGTTCCGGCTCACCTACTCGACCATGTTCGATCCGCCGGCGCAGATGCACGAGCGCTTCGAAGCGGCGCTCGCGCAGCTGCGTCCCCGGCTCGGACAGGACCACCCGATGTTCGTCGACGGCAAGGCGCGCCGCGCGAGCGCCACCTTCGAGGTGCGCTCGCCGATCGACACCGGGGTGCTGGTGGGCCGCTTCCAGGCCGGCAGCGCCGCCGATGTCGATGCCGCGGTCTCGGCCGCACGGCGCGCGTTCCCGGCATGGTCGCGCACGCCATGGGCGGATCGCGTCGCGCTGCTGCGGCGCGCCGCCGCGCTGATCGAGGAGCGCGTCTACGAGATCTCGGCGGCGATGGCGGTCGAGGTCGGCAAGAACCGGATGGAGTCGCTCGGCGAAGTCCAGGAGACCGCCGAGCTCGTCGCCTGGTACTGCGACCAGATGCAGGCCAACGACGGCTTCCGGCGCGCGCTGCCGAACGATCCGCTGGCCGGCTTCGTCAGCCGCAACCGCGCGCAGCTCCGGCCCTACGGCGTCTGGGCGGTGATCGCGCCGTTCAACTTCCCGTTCGCGCTGGCCGGCGGGCCGGTCGGCGCGGCGCTCGTCGCCGGCAACACCGTGGTGTTCAAGGTCGCCAGTGACACCTCGCTCAGCGGCTGGCTGCTGCTCGAGACGCTGCGCGATGCGGGCCTGCCCGATGGCGTGCTGAATTTCGTCACCGGCGCGGGCAGCACCGTCGGCGATGCGATGGCCGGGCATTCCGACGTGGCCGGCGCCACCTTCACCGGTTCGTACGAGGTCGGCATGGGCCTGCTGCGTCGATTCGCGCAGGGCCGCTGGCCGCGGCCCTGCATCGCCGAGATGGGCGGCAAGAACGCGGCGATCGTCACCCGCCGCGCCGATCTCGATCGCGCGGTCACCGGCATCTGGCGCTCGGCCTTCGGCCTGCAGGGCCAGAAGTGCTCGGCATGCTCGCGCGTGCTGGTCGAACGCCCGCTCGCGCAGGCGCTGCGCGAGCGGCTGGTGGCCGCCACCACGGCGATCGCGGTCGGCGACCCCACCGAGCGCCGCAACTGGATGGGGCCCGTGATCAACCGCAACGCGCGCGACCGCTACCTGCGCTGCGTCGAGCGGCTGCGCCAGGTCGGCCGCATCGACGCCGGCGGCCGCGCGCTCGAGGACGGCGCGCTCGCGCGCGGCTGGTTCGTCGCGCCCACCGTGGGCAGCACGCCGCGCGACGACGCGCTGTGGCGCGACGAGCACTTCGTGCCGCTGGTGCTGCTCGAGGAGGTCGATTCGCTCGACGAGGCGATCGACGAGGCCAACCGCTCCGACTACGGCCTGACCGCCGGCTTCTACGGCGCGCCGGACGAGATCGACGCCTTCCTCGAGCGCATCG
>JAHDYE010000421.1 GCA_023383035.1 Burkholderiaceae bacterium
TCGCGACCTCAACCTTGGCAAGGTTGCGCTCTACCAACTGAGCTACTCCCGCGCTCGGAAGCCCGCAATTATAGCCCGGCCCTACCCTGTGTCAAACGCGCGACATGGGTGCGAACCCGCGCCGACACTCCCGAAATGCCTCGCGTACGCCCACCCGCGGGGCGGAACGCCGCGCCGTGGCAAGCGGCCACGTTGTCTAGGCCTTGCGGCTGCCGGCATCCGGCTTGCCGCCGTCGCGCAGCACCGGCCAGGCCTGGCGCAGATAGTAGAGCATCGACCACACGGTGAGCACCGCCGCGATCCAGATCAGCCAGGTGCCGAGCCGGTGCGTATGGAACAGTCCGCCCAGCATGCCGTCGTAGAGCAGCAGCGGGATCGCGACCAGTTGCGCCAGCGTCTTGAACTTGCCGATCGAGTGCACCGCGACGCTGGCGCGCGCACCCATCTGCGCCATCCATTCGCGCAGCGCCGATACCGTGAGCTCGCGCCCCACGATGATCGCGGCGACCAGCGCATCGACGCGGTGCAGGTCGACCAGGATCACCAGCGCCACGCATACGATCAGCTTGTCGGCGACCGGGTCGAGGAAGGCGCCGAACGCCGAGGTCTGCCCCCAGCGGCGCGCCAGCCAGCCGTCGAGCCAGTCGGTGAGCGCCGCAGCGACGAACAGCACGGTGGACGCCAGGTTGCGGGAGTACTCGCCGATCGGCAGGAAGAACATCGCAACCAGCAGCGGTATCGCGAGCACGCGGGTCCAGGTGAGCAGGGTCGGGAGGTTCCAGTGCATGGTCCAGGGGCGGGAAAGCCGGCGTGCGGCGCGGTCGGTCGCCTGCAGCCGGCTTCAATGAAGCCGGCGGTAGATTTCCTCGGCAAGCGCGTGGGAAATGCCTTCGACCGAAGCCAGGTCCTCGACGCTTGCCGCCATGATGCCACGCAGGCCGCCGAATCGCGCCAGCAGGCGCTGGCGGCGTTTCGGTCCGATACCGTCGATCTCGTCGAGCCGCGAGGCAGTGCGCGCCTTCGCGCGCCGCGAACGCATGCCGGTGATCGCGAAACGGTGCGCCTCGTCGCGGATCTGCGCCACCAGCATCAGCGCGGCCGAATCGCGCCCCGGCGCGACCGGCGCCCGGCCGTCGGCGAACATCAGCGTCTCGAGCCCCACCTTGCGACCTTCGCCCTTGGCCACGCCCACCAGCACCGAAGGATCGGCGCCCAGGTCCTCGAACACTTGCCGGGCGGCTGCCACCTGCGTCGCACCGCCGTCGATCAGCACGACGTCGGGCACCGGCGCGTCGGCATAGCGGCGCGCGAGCACCTGGCGCATCGCTGCCGGGTCGTCGCCGCCGACGATGCCGGCGATGTTGAAGCGGCGGTATTCGCCGCGCTGCATCGCGTGGTGCTGGTAGACCACGCACGAGGCCTGCGTGGCCTCGCCCATCGTGTGGCTGACGTCGAAGCACTCGATGCGCAGGCGGTCCAGGTCGCTGCCGTCGTCCAGCCCCAGCGCCTGCGCCAGCGCGCGCGTGCGCGCCTTCTGCGAACCCTCCTCCGAGAGCAGCCGCGCGATCGCCAGCGCCGCGTTCTGCCGTGCCAGCTCGAGCCACTCGCGGCGCATGCCCTGCGGCTGGCGGATCCACTGGACCGGATGCCCGGCCTGCTGCTGCAGCCACTGCAGCAGCGCTTCGCCGGGAGCCACGCCGTCGACCACCAGCACCGGCGGCACCGGCAGGCCGTCGTAGTGCTGGGCGACGAAGGCCTCGACGATCTCCTCCAGCGTGGCGGCGTCGCCGGCATCGGCCGCGTGCAGGGGGAAGAACGGCTTGTCGCCCAGATGACGGCCGCCGCGCACCATCGCCAGGTTCACGCACACCCTGCCGCCGCGCACCACCGGCGCGATGATGTCGGCGTCCACGTCCTGCACCGTCTCCATCGACTGGCGCGACTGCATGCGCGCGAGCGCGCTCAGCCGGTCGCGCAGCTGCGCGGCCTCCTCGAAGCGCAGCTCGGCGGCGGCCGCGTGCATCTTCGCCTCGATGTCGGCGAGCACTTCGCGCTGCCCGCCCTGCAGGAAACGCGCCGCCGCCTCGACGTCCTGCGCATAGCGCTGCTCGTCGATCAGCCCGACGCACGGCGCGCTGCAGCGGCCGATCTGGTACAGCAGGCACGGTCGCGAGCGGTTGGCGAACA
>JAHDYE010000422.1 GCA_023383035.1 Burkholderiaceae bacterium
GCGGCCACCGCGGCGAACACCGTGAGCAGGAAGATCAGCGTCAGCGTGATCGTGAAGATGCGCTTCAGTCCGCCGCGCGACAACGACAGCTGCTGGAAGTCGCGTCGGCCCTGCTCGACCGCCTCGGCGTTGTCGGTCATCGCCGAGGGCACCGGCTGCGTGAGCTGCAGGAAACGCTCGTCGTCGGGACGTTGCGCGATCGGGCCGATCGCGACGATCACGCGCAGCATGAGCCCGCTCGCCTCGCCGGGCGCGGCCTCGACCGCCGCGTACTGCCGCGTGATACGGGCCTGACGCTGCGCGCCCGGCGACGGCAGATCGGGCACCAGCCGGCCGAAGCGGCTGGCGCTGGTGGTGATGATGCGCCCGGAGCCGGAGGCAATCAGTGCATCCTGGGCGCCGACCTGGTCGCGCAGGCGATTGAGCGCCGACGGCCACTCGACTTCGGGCGTGTCGGCCAGTTCGCCGGCGACGTTGCGCGCCTTCTGCGCCAGGTCGACGAGCAGCGAATCGAGCGCGTTGCGCCCGAGGTTCAGCCCCGATTCGAGCGCGCGCTCCACCGGCACCGCGAACCACGACTCGATCGAGCGGCCCACGAACTGCACCGACACCAGGTAGATCAACGCCACCGGCAGCACCGTCATCAGCGTGAACGACAACGCCATGCGCGCCATCAGCCGCGTGCCGAACAGGCCGCGCCGATAGCGCAGCACCAGCCGGCGCAACAGCTCGAGCACCAGCAGGAACAGGCCCACCGCCATGCCGACGGTGAGCCACAGCAACATCGGATACTGGCTCTCGAACAGCTCGGTGTTGGCGCTCGCCACTGCCAGCAGCAGCAACAGGATCACTGCCAGCACGACCGAGCCGATCAGCGCGAAGCGCAGCAGGCGCCCTACCGCGCGTTTTTCCGGGTCGGCGGCGTAAAGGTGAAACGCTTCCATTCCGAGTGCGGATTCCAGTCCCGGTCGGTGATCGCGTTGATCTGGAACGGCTTGGGCAGCTGCGTGGTGTCCAGCCGCAAGCGTACCTGAGCCTCGTACTCGGTTCCTCCCGACAGCCGGGCCGCATCGACGACGCGCCACGCCTGCACCGCGCCCATCGCGCGGCTGGCCTCGGCGAGCGAATCGAAGGACTGCGTCAGGCCCTCGAAGCTCAGGCGGAACTGGCGCGTGAGCGCATGGTAGCCGAGCCGATAGACGACCGAGCGCTCGGCCACGTGCTCGTCGAACCACCACCAGCGCGGACGGATCAGCTCGAACTCGAGCACGAAATACAGCGGTACGCCGCGGCGCAGCGCCTCCTCGAGCTTGCCGGTGAGCGGCAGCTCGAAGTCGGCCGACAGCAGCCACGCGTCACGCTCGGCGTTCAGCGTGAGTCCGGGTGGCGTATCGACGGTGGGCGGATCGGCGGCCCGCGCTGCCGGTACCTGCCCGCACAGCGTGGCCGCCAGCGCCAACGCCAGGGCAAGACGGGCGATCAAGTGCGTTTTTCCAGCAGCGCGTAAAAGAATCCATCGTGATCGCGCGCCGGCTCCGCGACCGGCAGCAACTGGGAAACCGGCTCGGCGAGGTCTCCGCCGAAGCGCCAGAACAGACCCGAGCGCTTTGCATCGGGCCGCTCAGCGAGAAAGTGATTGACCACTGACTCACCTTCGACCCGGAACACGGAGCAGGTGGCAAAAAGCAATTTACCACCCGGCTCCAGCAGCGGCCAAAGCGTCCCGAGGATTTCTCCCTGGGTGCGCGAAAGTGTCGCGAGATCGCTACGCCGGCGCAGCCAGCGGATGTCGGGATGCCGGCGCACGATGCCCGAAGCGGTGCACGGTGCGTCGACCAGGATGCGATCGAAAGGGCGGCCGTCCCACCAGTCCTGCGGCCGGCGCGCGTCGCCCGCCACCACGGCGGCCGGATGGCCCGGCCCGCCGGGCTGGCCCAGGCCCAGACGCGCGAGATTCTCGCGCACCGGGCGCAGCCGCGCCTCGCCCAGGTCGAGCGCCGTGACGCGGCAGTCGGCCAGCTCGAGCAGGTGCGTGGTCTTGCCGCCCGGCCCGGCGCAGGCATCGAGCACGCGCTCGTCCGGCTGCGGGTCGAGCAGCGGCGCGGCCAGCTGCGCGCCGGCGTCCTGTACCGTGACCAGACCGTCGTGCCAGCCGGGCAGCACCTCGACCGCGCACGG
>JAHDYE010000423.1 GCA_023383035.1 Burkholderiaceae bacterium
GCCGGTGAACAGCACGCCCCCAGCGGCCGCGCGGCAGCTGCGCGCGCCCAGACCGGTCAACTCGGCCGCGAGCGCCGTCTCGAGCCCGCGCGGACACGCTGCGAACAGATCGGCGTCGTCGTGCACCGGCGCAGGCCCGGCCGACGACATCAGAACGGCTTGACGACCACCAGCACCACCGCCAGCAGCAACGCGATGACCGGCAGCTCGTTGAACCAGCGGAACCACACGTGCGAGCGGTGGTTCCCGCCGCGCTCGAAGCGTTGCAGCAGGCGCCCGCACGTATGGTGATAGCCGAGCAGCACGACGACGACGACCAGCTTCGCGTGCATCCAGCCCCCGCCCACGCCGTAGCCGAGCCACAGCCACAGCCCGAGCGCCACCGCCAGCGCCATCAGCGGCTGCATGAAGCGCCACAGCTTGCGCGCCATCAGCAGCAGCCGGTCGCGTTCGGGGCCGGCCGACTCGACCATCGCCAGGTTCACGAAGATGCGCGGCAGGTAGAACAGCCCCGCGAACCAGCTCGTCACGAAGACGATGTGGAACGCCTTGACCCACAGATAGCCGGCGGTCATCGCGCGCATCCGGCGGACGAACGCGGTCCGCGGTCCGCGCAGCGCAGCGGCGCGCCCACGCTCAGCTGCGCACTTCGCCGTGGCCGAACACGACGTACTTCAGCGACGTGAGGCCTTCCAGGCCCACCGGGCCGCGCGCGTGCAGCTTGTCGGTCGAGATGCCGATCTCCGCACCCAGCCCGTACTCGAACCCGTCGGCGAAGCGGGTGGACGCGTTGATCATCACCGACGCCGAGTCGACCTCGCGCACGAAGCGCATCGCGCGCGCGTGGTCGCGCGTGACGATCGCGTCGGTGTGCTGCGAGCCGTAGGTCGCGATGTGCGCGATCGCCTCGTCCAGACCGGCCACCACGCGGATCGACAGGATCGGCGCGAGGTACTCGGTGCGCCAGTCTTCCTCGGTGGCCTCGACGCAGGCGATGCCGCAGGCCGAGAGGATCTCGCGCGTGCGCGCGTCGCCGCGCAGCTCGACGCCCTTGTCGGCGTAGATGCGACCCAGGCGCGGCAGCACCTCGGCCGCGATGCCGTGGGCGACGAGCAGCGTCTCCATCGTGTTGCACGGCGAGTAGCGCTGCGTCTTGGCGTTGTCGGCGATGCGCAGCGCCATGTCGACGTCGGCGCCGTCGTCGATGTAGACGTGGCAGATGCCGTCGAGGTGCTTGATCACCGGCACCTTGGCTTCGCGCGCAATGCGCTCGATCAGCGACTTGCCCCCGCGCGGCACGATCACGTCGACCCACTCGGGATGGGTGATCAGCGCGCCGACCGCGGCACGGTCGGTGGTTTCGATGACCTGTACCGCGTCTTCGGGCAGGCCGGCGCCGCGCAGCCCTTCGCGGATCAGCGCTGCCAGGGCCTGGTTGCTGTGGATGGCTTCGGAACCACCACGCAGGATCGTGGCGTTGCCTGCCTTGATGCACAGCCCGGCCGCGTCGATCGTGACGTTGGGGCGCGACTCGTAGACGATGCCGATCACACCCAGCGGCACCCGCATCTGCCCGACCTGGATGCCGGTAGGACGAAAGCGCAGATTCAGGAGCTCGCCGACCGGATCGGGCAGGGCGGCGATCTGCTCGAGGCCGGCGGCCATCGATTCGATCACCGCGTCAGTGAGCGTCAGCCGGTCGACGAAGGCCGGATCGTGGCCGGCCGCGCGCGCGGCGGCGAGGTCTTTCACGTTGGCCGCCTTCAGGGAGGCGGCTTCGCGCCGGATCGCCGCTGCCGTGGCGAGCAGCGCGCGGTTCTTGGCCGCGGTGGCGGCGCGCGCGGTGCCGCGGCTGGCCGCGCGGGCGCGCCGGCCCACGTCGGCCACATACGCTTCGATGTCGATGCTGCGGATTTCCACGTCAGTTCCCTGCGAGCGTCGGGGCGCCGGCCACCGACATCGCGAGCGCTTCCAGCCCCCGCCATCCGTCGCCGCCGTCCAGACCCTTGATCATTCTATCGGCCCTGGCCGCCCGCTGCAGCGCGTCGCGGATCGGCGTTTCCTGCAGGCGCCGCAAGGCCTGCTCGAACATCCGCTCGCGCTGGCCGAACACGCGCGCGTCGCGCATCGCCTTCGCCAGCGGACGGCCGGCGCGCCGCGCCTCTGCG
>JAHDYE010000424.1 GCA_023383035.1 Burkholderiaceae bacterium
ACCATCTCGGCGGCGACCAGCGTGGTCCAGCCGAAGCCGATCGCGATGCGCATGCCCACCAGGATCTCGGGCATGGCCGAAGGCAGGATCACGTGGCGGATCACCTGCCAATGGCTCGCGCCCAGCGAATACGCGGCGTGGATCTGCTCCTGCGAAGCGCCGCGCATGCCCGAGCGCGCCGCCAGCGCCAGCGGCGCGAAACAGGCGAGATAGATCAGGATCACCTTCGGCAGCTCGTCGATGCCGAACCAGATGATGATCAGCGGCAGGTAGGCCAGCGGCGGCAGCGGCCGGTAGAACTCGATCGGCGGGTCGAAGACGCCGCGCACCACGCGCGACACGCCCATCGCGATGCCCACCGGGATCGCGGTCAGGCAGGCCAGCGCGAACGCGCTGAACACGCGGAACATGCTCCACGCGAAATGCTCCCACAGCGGCCGGTCGTTGGCCGCGCCGGTGACGTATTCGACGAACTGCCGGAACACCGCCTGCGGCGAGGGCAGGAACAGCGACCTCACCCATCCGAAGTTGGTCGCGGCGAACCACAGCACCAGCAGCACCAGCACCGTCACCGTGCTGATCGCCGCCGTGGGACCCGCGCCCGGCGTGCGAAAGCCGGTGGTGCGACGGGCGGCACCGCCACGCCCGCGCGCCTGCGCCGCGGCGGCGTCCGGCGCCGTGCTCCCGGCGGTCGTTTCGGCTTTTCCGGTCATGGCGGCGCCAGCCCTTCAATGCTCGCGATGCTGCACGATCGCGAGGATGTCTTCGCGCATGCGGATGAAATCGGACTCGGACTTGATCGAGCGCGCGTCGCGGGTCTGCAGGTAGCGACGCGAGAACGGCGTCTCGAAGCGGTGCGTGATGCGCCCCGGCGACGGGCTCATCACGATCAGCGTGGTGGCCAGGAACAGCGCCTCCTCGACGCTGTGCGTGATGAAGAAGATGCTCTTGCCCGAGGCCGCCCACACGTCGAGGATCAGCGTCTGGATCGTCTCGCGCGTGAGCGCGTCGAGCGCGCCCAGCGGCTCGTCCATCAGCAACAGCGCCGGATCGCTGGCGAGCGCGCGCGCGATGCCCACCCGCTGCTGCATGCCGCCGGAAAGCTCGTAGATCGGCCGGTCGGCGAAGCGCTCGAGCCCCACCAGCGCGAGCTTGTCCAGCGCCTGACGACGCCGCTGCGCACGCGCCACGCCGCGCATGCGCAGGCCGAACTCGACGTTCTGCACCACGTTCAGCCACGGCATCAGCGCGTGCTTCTGGAACACCACGCCGCGGTCGGCGCCGGGCCCGTGCACCGGCCGCCCGTCCAGCTCGATGTCGCCCTCGCTGGGCGCCAGGAAGCCGGCGATGGTGTTCAGCAGCGTGGTCTTGCCGCAGCCGGAGGCGCCGAGCGCGACGACGAATTCGCCGTCGCCGATCTCCAGCTCGACATTCGACAGCGCGGTGAGCGGCCCCTCGCGGGTGTCGTAGTGGATCGACAACCCGCGGATCGACAGGTGCGGCACCTCAGCGGCTCCGGCCGGCGCGGCACGCCGGCCCCGCGGCGCGCTGCCTCACTTGCCGAGCGCCTTCTGCACGAAGGCCGGATTGACGAACTTCGAGTAGTCCGGTGCCAGCGCCTGCACGCGCCCCTGTTCCTTCAGGAATGCCGAAGTGTCGGCCAGCGCCTTCGCGGCGCCGCTGGCCTTGCCGCCGCCGAGCCAGGCGTTCGAAGCCTGCTCTTCGAGCGTCGGGAAGCGGTACAGCGCCATCGCTGCCGGCACGTTGGCCGCGTCGGCCTTGGTCCACTTGGCCACCGCCTTGACCTGCGGCGAGTCGGGCGTCCATTTCGCCTGGTTGGCACGGTATTCGGCATCGGCTTTCGCCAGCGCCTTCACGAACGCGACCATGAAGTCGGGATGCTCGCCGGCGAACTTGCGCGTGACCACGAAGCCGTCGAAAGTGGGCCGGCCCGCCTTGGTCAGCTCGCCCGACGTGACCAGCACCTTGCCGCTGCCCTTGATGCGCGCCAGCACGGGATCCCAGACGAAAGTGGCATCGATGTCGCCGCGCTCCCAGGCCGCGCCGATCTGCGGCGGCGGCATGTTGCGGATGTCGACCGACTTCGGATCGACACCGGCGCGCTGCAGCGCGAACAGCAGGTGGTAGTGCGTGGT
>JAHDYE010000425.1 GCA_023383035.1 Burkholderiaceae bacterium
CCTGGCCACGCTGACGATGGCCACCGTATTCGTCCGAGGACGCCTGCAATGAAACCCAAGATCGGTCCCCCCCTCCTTCACGCAACCGCTACCGGCCTGGCGCCCGGGCGCGTGCGTCCGCTCGCGTTGGCGCTGTCCTGCGCGCTGCTGACGGCCTGCGCAGCTGTCGGCCCCGACTACCGCGAGCCGCCACCGGTCGACATCGGCAGCGGCTGGACCTTGTCGCTGGCGAGTGAGCGCGAATCGGCGGATCTAACCCAATGGTGGGCCACATTGGACGACCCGATTCTTGATCGCCTGATGGCCACGGCGCGGGCACAGAACCTGGATTTGCGCCAGGCCGCGGCACGCGTCGATGAGGCACGCGCCTTGCGCGATCGTGTCGCGGGCGAGGCATTGCCCTCCGTCGGCGCCGGCGCAAGCGTCAACCGGCGTCGTCAAAGCAAAAACGGCCCCTTGCCCATTGGCTCCATCCCTGGCCTTGACGCCACGCAGACCATCTACGACGCGGGCTTCGACGCGGCTTGGGAGGTCGATCTGTTCGGCGCCAAGCGGCGCGCCCTGGAAGGCGCAAGCGCCCGACTGCAGGCCACCGAAGTCGAAGCACAGGGTGTGCGCATGCGGGTGGCGGCCGAGGTCGCGCGCACCTGGTTCACCGCGGTGGGGGCCGGATACGAGCTGCATGCGCAACAGGCCACCTTGTCCACGCTGCAGCAGACCCTGGAGCTGGTGCGCCTGCGGCATGCCCTAGGCGACGCATCGGCGGCCGATGTGGAAGCCGCATACACACAGTGGGCCGCTGTCAACGCGTTGCTGCCGGATATCCAGGCACGCCAGCGTGCCGCGGTGCTTGGCCTGGGCGTTCTTCTGGGCGCCCCGCCGGAGCGGGAACTGGCCTTGCTCGACGAACCATTGACGCCGTGGACGCTGCGGGCCCTACCGGTGGGCGAGCGCGCCGACGTGCTGCGCCGACGTCCCGACGTGTTGGCTGCGGAGCGGCGGCTGGCAGCGAGTTCGGCCGACATCGGCGTGGCCACGGCCGAGTTGTTCCCAAAGCTCTCCATCGGTGTGGGGGGCGGCTTCCAAGCGCTCAGCACGGGCGACTGGTTCGATGCATCCAGTTCGCGCTTTTCCATCCTGCCGCTGATCTCCTGGCGTCTGTTCGACGGTGGCCGCGTGCGCGCCGAGATCCGGGCACGCGAGGCAGCCGAGCAGCAGGCTGCGCTCGCTTACGAGCAAGCGGTGCTGACGGCTCTCGGAGACGCCGAGCGTGCGCTTGGCGACTATCACGGGGGATTGGACACGCTTCAGCGTCGCGCAATGGCCGTGGACGCGGCACGAAAGAGCTACGGCTACGCGAACACACGCTACGCGGCGGGCGACATAGCGCTGATCGAACTGCTGGCCGCCCAGCGCAGCCTGCATGAAGCCGAGACCGCGGCCGCACGTGCGCATACCAGCGCCGCCGTGCAATTGGTGGCGCTGTACAAGGCGCTCGGGGGTGGCTGGGATGCGCCCGCAATGACATCGCAAACCACGAATCCGGCCCTGAAGTCGACCGCAACAGTGCTCGCTGCACCCTCGGTTCCTTGATTCAACGAAAGGAGATCACCATGCAAATCAACGTAGGAAACCTCGATCGCATCGCGCGCGTCGTCATCGGCCTGATCCTGCTCAGCTTGCCGTTGTGGCTGGATTCACCGTGGCGCTGGCTGGGGCTCATTGGAATCATGCCGCTGATCACCGGCCTGGCGGGTCGCTGTCCGGGCTACCGCCTGCTCGGCGTGAACACCTGTCCAATGCAAAAGAAGGAGCCCGAGTGAGCATCCCATGAAACTGAATTTTCTGGGCGCTGCGCGCGAAGTCACCGGATCGTGCTTCCTGGTGGAGGCGCTCAACCTGCGCTTCCTGGTGGATTGCGGCATGGTTCAAGGGGGATCTGCGGCAGCGGCGCGCAACCGCGAGCCGTTTCCGTTCGATCCAGCGTCGATTGATTTCGTGCTCCTGACCCATGCCCACATCGACCACAGCGGGCTATTGCCCAAACTCACGCGGGCCGGATTCAAAGGAGCCATCTACACCACTCCCGCCACGGCTGATCTGCTGGGCGTGATGCTGCCCGACAGTGCCCACATCCAGGAGAGCGATGCA
>JAHDYE010000426.1 GCA_023383035.1 Burkholderiaceae bacterium
GGGCACGGCCCTCGATGCCGCTGTGCAGGCCCACCGAGTGGCCGGCGCCCATGAACGCGTAGATGCCCTCCACGATGCGCTGTGCGTCGTCGAAGTCCTGTGCGGCGTACAGCGTGAGCACCGGCGAGAGCTTCTCGCCCGAGTACGGGTACGCCGCGCCGAACTGCGACTCGGCGACCATCAGCACGCGCAGGTCGGGGCGGTCGGCGAGATCGGCGAAGCCGGCGCGTGCGGCGATCTCGGCGGCCGACTTGCCGATCACGTCGCCGGACAGCTTGCCGCCCGGCCACATCACCGCCTGCAGCGCGGCCTTGCGCGCGTCGTCGAGCAGCGCCACGCCGCGCGCGGCGAGCGCCGCGATCATCGGCTGCAGCACCGCGCGTACCACGACGAGGCTGTTCTCGGACGAGCAACTGGTGGCGTTGTCGAAGGTCTTCGAGCGCACGATGCGCTCGGCCGCCGCCTCGCAGTCGGCCGATTCGTCGACGATCGTGGCCACGTTGCCGGCACCCACGCCGAAGGCCGGCGTGCCGCTGGTGTAGGCGGCGCGCACGTTGCTCTGCGAGCCGGTGGCAACGACCAGGTCGGCCTCGCGCATCAGTGCCGCGGTGGCCGCCTTGGTGATCGCCCCGGGAAGCATCTGGACCAGGTCGTGCGGCACGTCGATGCGGTCGAACTGGGCGTGGATGAATTCGAGCAGCTTCGCGCAGGTGGAGCGCCCCTTGGGGCTGGGCGCGACGACGATCGCGTTGCGCGCCTTCAGCGCGTTGAGGATCTTGTTGGCGGGCGTTGCCGCCGGATTGGTGGACGGTGTGATCGCGGCCACCACGCCCACCGGCCGGGCGATCTCGACCAGGCCCAGCGCGGGATGCTCGGCGATCACGTCGACGGTCTTCGCGCCGTGCAGGTCGCGCAGCAGTCCCAGCGTCTTGCGATGGTTCTTGCGGATCTTGTCTTCGACGTTGCCCACGCCGGTGTCGGCGACGGCCAGTTCGGCGAGCTGGCGGTTGCGTTGCGGCTCGAGTATCGCCCAGGCGGCCGCCGCCACCACCTCATCGACGCGTGCCTGGCTCCATCCGTCCGCCACCCGCTGCGCGTCGCGCGCACGCCGCAGCACCTGGCTTACCGCTTCGAGCGATTCATGTTCGCCCGGCAGCGGGATTTCCGCAGAGGAGTCGTTCATCGTCGTTTCACCTTGCACGGGCCGGCTCGTCGCGCGACGGCTGCTGCGGCGGCGCTGCGCGCAGGCGCGCGAACGCGGCGCGCAGGATCGGCCAGAGCAGGCCCACGATGGCCAGCACCATGATCGGCGCGCTGATCGGCCGACGGAACAGGATCGTCCAGTCGTTGTCGAAGCTCACCATCATGGTCATGAAATTGGTCTCGGCCAGCGGCCCCAGGATGGTCCCCAGCACCAGCGGCGCGATCGGAAAGCGGAATCGCTCGAACAGGAAGCCGATCAACCCGAACGCGGCGATCACGTAGAGGTCCGAGAGGTTGTTGCGCGCGGCGAACGCCCCGACGAAGCAGAACACCACCACGAAGGCGGAGACGATCGCCTCGGGCGCATCGAGCACCTTGCACAGCGGCCGGATCGCGAAGTAGCCCAGCACGCACATGCCGATCACCGACAGGAACACCGCGGCGAACAGCGTATAGACCAGCGCGGTGCTGCTCACGAACACCTGCGGCCCCGGCTGGATGCCATGCAGCAGGAACGCCGCCAGGATGATCGCGGTGGCGCCGCTGCCGGGAATGCCCATCGTCAGCAGCGGCACCAGCGCGCCGCCCACCGACGCGGTGGCGGCCGACTTGGCCGCCACGATGCCTTCGGGCGCACCGGTGCCGAGCAGCTTGCCGTTCTTGCCGTACTGGCTCTCGAGGCCGTAGGCCACGAACGCCGATACCGTCGCACCCGCGCCCGGCACGACGCCCACCATCACGCCGGTGAGCGTGCCGCGGATCAGCGCGTACTTCACGCGCATGATCTCGGCCAGGCGCGGCAACGCGGTGCGGAAACGCGACTGCCCGCCGCCGCCCTGCGCGGCTTCGCCGGCGAAACCGGTCTGCAGCCGCGTGAGCACTTCGCCGATGCCGTAGGCGCCCACCATCACCAGCAGGAACTCGATGCCGTCGAGCA
>JAHDYE010000427.1 GCA_023383035.1 Burkholderiaceae bacterium
CGCGGTGTTCGACTTCGAGGAGGAGAACCGCGTCTTCGAGCGCGACGACGACGCCGCCTACATGGCGCTTCAGCGCGAGCGGCTCGACGTGAGCGCCCGGCCGGGCGTGGCCTGGGCGCTGGTGCGCAAGCTGCTGCGCTTCGATCCACCCGACCGGCCCGAGCCGCTGCGGCGCATCGAGGTGGTGGTGGTGTCGCGCAACGACCCGGTCAGCGGCCTGCGCGTGTTCCGCTCGGCGCAGCAGGCAGGCCTGCGGCTCGAGCGCGGCGTGTTCACCCGCGGGCGCGCGCCATGGCGCTACCTCGGGCCGCTGCGGGCCAACCTGTTCCTGTCGGCCAACGCCGACGACGTCGGCGCGGCGCTCGACGCGGGCATCCCCGCGGCGCGGGTATATCCGGAATCGGTCAAGGCCTCCGAGTCGCACCCCGACGAGATCCGGATCGCCTTCGACGGCGACGCGGTGCTGTTCTCGGACGAGTCGGAACGGATCTTCCGGTCCGGCGGCCTGGACGCGTTCCAGCGCCACGAGGCGGACCGGGCCGCGCTGCCGCTGCCGCCCGGACCGTTCAAGCCGCTGCTCGAGGCGCTGCACCGGCTGCAACGCGAAGACGACGCGCGCGGCGACGCCCCCGGTGCGCCGGTGCGCATCCGTACCGCGCTGGTGACCGCGCGCAGCGCGCCGGCGCACGAACGCGCCATCCGCACGCTGATGGGGTGGGGCATCGAGGTGGACGAGGCGATGTTCCTCGGCGGGCTGGCCAAGGGGCCGTTCCTGAACGAGTTCGAGCCCGATTTCTTCTTCGACGACCAGACCGGGCACTGCGAATCGGCCGCGTGCTTCGCGCCGGCCGGGCACGTCCCCGCCGGCATCGCCAACGGGCGTTGAGGCCGCCATCCCCGGTCTGGCGCCACGACCCGATGAAGCCCGTGCCGTTCGTGACCCATCGCGGCATCGTCGCGCCGCTGGACGTCGCCAACGTCGACACCGACGCGATCTTCCCGAAGCAGTATGGCCGCTCGATCGCTGCCAGCGGCTTCGGGCCGGTGCTGTTCGACAACTGGCGCTATCTGGATCCCGGCGATCTTGATAGTGACCACTCGCGTCGCCGCGAGAATCCGGAGTTCGTGCTCAACCGCGAGCCGTACCGGCACGCGACGGTGTTGCTGGCGCGCGAAAACTTCGGCTGCGGGTCGAGCCGCGAACACGCGGTGTGGGCATTACGCGACTTCGGTTTCCGCGCCGTCGTGGCGCCGGGCTTCGCATCGATCTTCGCCGGCAACGCGCTCGTCAACGGTCTGCTGCCGATCGTGCTGGCGCCCGCACAGGTCGCGGCGCTGTTCGACTGGACCCGGGCACAGGCGTTGCCGCAGGTGGCCATCGACCTGCCCGCCCAGCTGCTGTGCGCCGGCGAGCGTCGCCTCGTCTTCGAGATCGACGCGCGCTCGAAGCAGTCGCTGATCGCGGGCTGGGACGAGATCGAGCGTACGTTGCAGCAACGCGATGCGATTCGCGCGTTCGAGACGCGTCGCCTGGCACAGCGGCCGTGGCTCGCGTGACGCACGATCGGTACAAACCCTTCGTCGGGTCGGCCCTCTTGCGGGTCAACCACTATGCAGGGTGATCCGTAAAGGCATATAAAGAAGAAAAAGCGACAGGAGGCATCACAACGGAAGACAGACACGGAAGGCACGCACGTCGCAACGGGGCCGACCCCGCGTGCGGTGCCGGACGCAGGAGGGAAACATGACGATCTTCACTCGCTATCAGAGCCGTTACGAGGCAGCGCAGGAAGAAGAAATGTCGGTCCGGGAGTACCTGGACCTTTGCAGGAACGATCGTTCGGCGTATGCCAGCGTTGCCGAGCGGATGCTGATGGCGATCGGCGAGGCCGAACTGGTCGACACCCGGCTCGACCCGCGCCGCTCGCGCATCTTCGCCAACAAGATGCTGCGGGTCTACCCGGCCTTTGCCGACTTCTACGGCATGGAAGAGGTGATCGAGAACATCGTCGCCTACTTCCGCCACGCCGCGCAGGGGCTGGAGGAGAAGAAGCAGATCCTCTACCTGCTCGGGCCGGTCGGCGGCGGCAAGAGCTCGCTGGCCGAGAAGCTGAAGTCGCTGATC
>JAHDYE010000428.1 GCA_023383035.1 Burkholderiaceae bacterium
ACGGCCCGGCACCTCGTTGAGCGTGCGAACGAACTGCGCGATCGGCGCCTGCATGGTGCCGAGCAGCCTCGCCAGCAACTCCTCGCGGCTGGGCATCGTGGCGAGCGCCTTCACGCCGTTCTCGTCGAGAACGTTGTTCGGCATCGCCCCGGCCTTCAGCACCAGCTTGTCGTTGTCCTTGGCAAAGGTGTTCAGCACCTTCGCGGCCGCGACCGGATCGGTCGACATGCCGTAGATGAGCGGACCGACGAGCTTGTCGGCCAACCCCTCGAACGGCGTGCCGGCCACCGCGCGGCGCGCGAGCGTGTTCTTCAACACGCGCAGGTAAACCCCCTGGTTCCGCGCCTGCTTGCGCAGCGCGGTGATCGCACCGACTTCCAGACCACGGTACTCGGCGACGACGATCGCCTCGGCCTTCGCCACTTCGGCGGAGACCTCGGAGACCACTGCCGCTTTCGCTTCACGGTTGAGAGCCACTTTCTGCTCCAGAGTGCGGCACTTGCGTGCCGGTGAATGAGGCGACCGAGTCCGAGTCCTTGTGCAACCCCGGTCCGAAAGAACCGGTCATTGCCTGAAAACTCTCGCTTCGGGACCGCCATCTGCGCAGGGTGGCGAATGCTTCCGCCGATTAAGGTCTGCGGCCTTGCGGCCTCGACGCCCTGCGGTCTTTGACAACCCGCCGGTCGGTTCGCCGGCGGCCGGAGCGTCCCCCTGCCGTCGACGGGCCGTCCGGCGGCCCAAAGTTCCTTGTCCTGCGTGTCCTCCGCGTCAGGCTGCCGTCGCCGCCGCGGCGAACGCCGCCGGGTCGACCTTCACGCCCACGCCCATCGTGCTCGACAGGGCCACCTTGCGCAGGTAGATGCCCTTGGAGCTCTGCGGCTTGCCGCGGTTGAGCGCCTCGATCAGCGCCCGGATGTTGGTTTCGAGCTGCTCCACGCCGAACGAGGCGCGGCCGATCGACGCGTGCACGATGCCGCCCTTGTCGGTGCGGTACTGCACCTGGCCGGCCTTGGCGTTCTTCACCGCGGTGGCCACGTCGGGCGTGACCGTGCCGACCTTCGGGTTGGGCATCAGGCCGCGCGGACCGAGGATCTGGCCCAGCGTGCCGACCACCCGCATCGCGTCGGGCGAGGCGATCGCCACGTCGAAGTTCAGGTTGCCCGCCTTGACCTGCTCGGCGAGGTCTTCCAGGCCGACGATGTCGGCGCCGGCCGCACGTGCTGCTTCGGCCTTCTCGCCCTGCGTGAACACCGCTACGCGCACCGTGCGGCCGGTGCCGGCGGGCAGCACCACCGAGCCGCGCACGACCTGGTCGGACTTGCGCGGGTCGACGCCGAGCTGGACGGCGACGTCGATCGATTCGTCGAACTTCGCGGTGGCGCAGGTCTTGACCACGGTCAGCGCGTCGGCCAGCGGATACGCCTTCTGGCGGTCGACCTTGGCCTGCAGCGCCTTGGCGCGTTTCGTGAGCTTGGCCATTTCAGACGCCCTCCACCGTGATGCCCATGCTGCGCGCCGATCCCGCGATCGTGCGCACCGCCGCGTCCATGTCGGCCGCGGTGAGATCGGGCATCTTGGCCTTGGCGATCTCCTCGGCCTGCGCACGGGTGATCGAGCCGACCTTGTCGCTGTGGGGCTTGGGCGACCCTTTTTCGATCTTGGCCGCCTTCTTGATCAGCACCGTGGCCGGCGGCGTCTTCATCACGAACGTGAAGCTCTTGTCGGAGTACGCGGTGATGACCACCGGGATCGGCAGGCCCGGCTCGACACCCTGGGTCTGGGCGTTGAACGCCTTGCAGAACTCCATGATGTTCAGGCCGCGCTGACCGAGCGCCGGACCGATCGGGGGGGCAGGATTGGCCTTGCCGGCCGGCACCTGCAGCTTGACGAAACCGACTATCTTCTTCGCCATGACGGCTGCTCCTTGGTGAGTTCAAGCGCCCGTTCGGCTGTGCGGCCTACTGGAGCTCCTCGTTGCGCGGCGGACAGGGCCGCCGCGAATTTCGAACCTGCGCCCGATCAGACCTTCTCGACCTGGCCGAACTCGAGCTCGACCGGCGTGGCACGTCCGAAGATCGTGACCGACACGCGCAGGCGGCTCTTCTCGTAGTTGACTTCCTCG
>JAHDYE010000429.1 GCA_023383035.1 Burkholderiaceae bacterium
GAACAGCTGCGGATCGCGCACGCTCGCCGCGATCGCCATCGCGTCGGACAGCGATGCCAGGCAGTCTTCGCTGTTGATCAGCGCGTGCCGGTCGATCAGCAGCCCGCCCACGCACAGTTGCAGCCGCACGCTGCCGTGCTCGGTGCGGAACATCTGGCCGTTCAGCTGCGAGTACAGTTCGCGTGCCACCGCGCGCACCTCGGCCACCGATTCGGCCTCGATCAGCAGCGCGTAGCGACCCGCCGACAGCCGGGCGCCGGCTTTCGCGCCGGGTTGCTGCATCAGCATCGTGGCGGCGCTCTGCTCGAGCTGCAGCGCCTGGATCGTGCCGCACAGGTCGGACAGCGTGTCGAAGTTGGACAGATGGACGCCGATCAGGCCGTAGTCGGGGCGCGTGGGTTGCGACAGCCGTTCGCCGATCTCGGCGATCAGTCCACGATCGTTGAGCAGCCCGGTCGACATGTCCTGGCGCGCCTGCAGCGCCACGCGGGCCAGCGCGAAGCGCCGGTCGGTGGCCACCGCCTGCAGCATCAACGCGACGACCACCGCCGAGAACACCAGCACCGAAGCCTCGAGCGCGCGGAAGAAGTCGTCGTGCGCGTAGCTGACCTGGTGGGCGCGCGCCACCAGCAGCGGGATCGTGGTGACCACCAGCGACAGCGCGGTGGCGCGTTCGCTCATGCGGATGGCGGTCCACGCGACGATCGGAAAGTACAGGAACATCAGCGCGTAGGCGTAGCTTTGCTGCCCGAACAGCGCTACCAGCACGCTGGTGGCGACCACCAGCAGCGTGAGGAAGAACGCCGGCGCGTCGACCAGCGCCTGCTGCGACAGGCCCGGTTCGGGCTCGGCCAGCGACTCGCCGACCCAGGCGAGCAGCGCCGGCGCGATCAGCAGCATGCCCAGCGCGTCGATCAGCCACCACACGGCGAACTGGTGCGCGGGGTGCGCCGCCGCCACCAGGCCGTTGAGCTGCAGGCCGGCAGTGGCCAGCACCGCGTCGATCGGCGCCGCGAACAGTACGACCACGCCGACGAAGCGCACCGCCGCCTCGAGCCGATAGTCGGCCGGTTTCCAGTGCTCCAGGCGGCGCAGCGTCGCGACCGCGATCGCCGGCCCGACGATGCTCGCGACGAAGGCAGACAGCGTCACGCCGATCGATCCGAATTCCACCCACGCCCACAGCGCGCCGCCGAGCGCGGGCGGCGCCGACCAGCGCAGTCCGTGGCGCCAGGCGAACGCGAACGCGACGCCCGCGCACGGCCAGATCAGCAGCAGGTCGGAGGCATCGAAGGAGATCAGCTTGGCGACCAGGCATGCGATGAAGGCGATGCCCGCCGACAGCAGCACGCGGGGAAAGCCGGTCAGGCCACCTCCGGGATCGGTGCGCGGTGTGGGGTCGGTTCGGAGCACGGGATGCGCGGGTCGCTTGGACCGGGAGTGTAATGCAGGGCGCCGTCCCGTGGGCGGGCCGGCCGATGGCCGGCACCGCCCGGGCGCCGGTCAGGCCGCGAGCAGCTCGCGCAGCACGTAGGGCAGGATGCCGCCGTGGCGGAAGTAGTCGACCTCGATCGGCGTGTCGATGCGCGACAGCAGGGTGATCGTCTTGCTCGACCCGTCGCTGCGCGTCACCGTCATGTCGATGTCCTGCTGCGGCTCGAGCTTCGCCGGCACGGCGATGTCGAAGCGCTCGTCGCCGCGCAGGCCGTGCGACTCCCAGCTCTCGCCGGCCTTGAACTGCAGCGGCAGCACGCCCATGCCGACCAGGTTGGAGCGGTGGATGCGCTCGAAGCTGCGCGCCACCACGGCCTTCACGCCGAGCAGCTGGGTACCCTTGGCGGCCCAGTCGCGCGACGACCCGGTGCCGTACTCCTCGCCGCCGAACACCACGGTGGGGGTGCCCTCGCGGATGTAGCGCATCGCCGCGTCGTAGATGAACATCTTCTCGCCGGAAGGCTGGTGCAGCGTGAGGCCGCCTTCCTCGCGCGTGCCGTCGGCCTTAGGCGGGATCATCAGGTTCTTGATGCGCACGTTGGCGAAGGTGCCGCGCATCATCACCTCGTGATTGCCGCGGCGTGCGCCGTACGAGTTGAAGTCGGCGCGCGTC
>JAHDYE010000430.1 GCA_023383035.1 Burkholderiaceae bacterium
CAAGTCGACCCTGTTCAACGCGCTGACCAAGGCCGGCATCTCGGCCGAGAACTACCCGTTCTGCACCATCGAGCCCAACGTGGGTATCGTCGAGGTGCCCGATCCCCGGCTCGCCGCGCTGGCGAAGATCGTCAGGCCGCAGCGCGTGCTGCCGGCCACCGTCGAGTTCGTCGACATCGCCGGGCTGGTGGCGGGCGCCTCGAAGGGCGAAGGGCTGGGCAACCAGTTCCTGGCCAACATCCGCGAGACCGATGCGATCGTCCACGTGGTGCGTTGCTTCGAGGACGAGAACGTGGTCCACGTGAGCGGAAAGATCGACCCGCTGTCGGACATCGAGGTGATCGACACCGAGCTGGCGCTGGCCGACCTGGCCACCGTCGAAAAGGCGCTGCTGCGCTACGGCAAGGTCGCGCGCGCCGGCGGCGACAAGGAAGCCCAGCGCCTGGTGGCGGTGCTCGAAAAGTGCATGGCCGTGCTGGACCAGGCCAGGCCCGTGCGCTCGCTCGACCTGTACGACGAGGAGAAGGCGGTGCTGAAGCCGCTGTGCCTGCTCACCGCCAAGCCGACCATGTACGTGGCCAACGTGCGCGAGGACGGCTTCGAGAACAACCCGCACCTCGATGCGGTGCGCCGGCACGCACAGGCGGAGGGCTCGATCGTGGTGCCGGTCTGCGCCGCGATCGAGGCCGAGATCGCCGACCTGCCCGACGAGGACAAGGCCGTGTTCCTGGCCGACATGGGCATGGACGAGCCGGGGCTGAACCGCGTGATCCGCGCCGCGTTCTCGCTGCTCGGCCTGCAGACCTACTTCACCGCCGGCGAGAAGGAGGTGCGCGCGTGGACCGTGCCGGTCGGCGCCACCGCGCCGCAGGCCGCCGGCGCCATCCACACCGACTTCGAGCGCGGCTTCATCCGCGCGGAGACCATCGCCTACGACGACTTCATCGCGCTCGGCGGCGAGGCGGGCGCGAAGGAGAAGGGGAAGATGCGGCTGGAAGGCAAGGAGTACGTGGTACGGGACGGGGACGTGATGCACTTCCGGTTCAACGTGTGAGCCGGCCGGCCGGACCGGCGGCATCGTCGCGCGCCCGCACCTGCGACGCGCTGATCGTCGGCGGCGGCCACAACGGGCTGGTGTGCGCCGCCTACCTGGCCGGCGCCGGCCTGAAGGCGATCGTGCTGGAGCGCCGCGGTGTGGTCGGGGGCGCCGCCGTCACCGAGGAGTTCCATCCCGGCTTTCGCAACTCGGCCGCGGCGTACGCCGTCTCGCTGCTCAATCCCAGGGTGATCCGCGACCTCGACCTGCACGGCCACGGCCTGCGCATCGTCGAGCGCAGGCTGTCCAACTTCCTGCCGACCGCCGACGGGCGCCATCTCGCGGTCGGCGCGGGCAGGACGCATGCGGAAGTGGCGAAGTTCTCGCGGCGCGATGCCGAACGCCTCGACGCCTATGCACGGCGCCTGGACGCGATCGCCGACGTGCTGCGCGACCTGGTGCTGCAAACGCCGCCCAACGTGGTGCAGGGCGACTGGCGCGGCGCGCTGCCGGAACTGCTTCGCGCCGCCCGTATCGGCGGCCGGCTGCGCCGGCTCGACATGACCGCGCGCCGCGACCTGCTGGCGCTGTTCGCCGCCTCGGCCGGCGACTATCTCGACGGCTGGTTCGACAGCGACCCGATCAAGGCCGCGTACGGCTTCGACGGCGTCGTCGGCCACTACGCCAGTCCGTATTCGCCAGGCTCGGCCTACGTGCTGCTGCATCACGTCTTCGGCGAAGTCAACGGAAAGAAAGGCGCGTGGGGCCATGCCATCGGCGGCATGGGCGCGATCGCGCAGGCCATGGCGAAGTCCGCCGCGGCGCACGGCGCCGAGATCCGTACCGACAGCCCGGTACGGGAGATCCTGATCGAGCGCGGCCGCGCGGTCGGCGCAGTCACCGAGGCCGGCGAGGCGTTCCGCGCCCGCGCGGTGATCTCCAGCCTCAACCCGAAGCTGCTGTACCAACGGCTCATCGATCCGCAGGCGTTGCCGGCCGAATTCAACGAGCGCATCGCCCGCTGGCGCTGCGGCTCCGGCACCTTCCGCATGAACGTGGCGCT
>JAHDYE010000431.1:0-1299 GCA_023383035.1 Burkholderiaceae bacterium
GATCGGGTAGCCGCGGTACAGCAGCTCGCCCTTGTCGCCGTCGATGTAGGTGATCTTCGACTCGCACGCCGCGGTCGACATGAAGCCCGGGTCGAAGGTGAACTTCCCGGTCTTGCCGTACAGCGTGCGGATGTCGATCACGTCCGGTCCGATCGTCCCGTTGTAGATCGGGAATTCGATCGGCTCGGTGCCGTCCGAGAAGGAGAGCGTGGCTTTGTGCTGGACGGTCATGTGACTCTTCCTTGGCGTTGAGGGTCCGGGCGATGCTGCCCCGGAGGTTTCATCGTGTTCCCGCGCGGCTTCAGACGCTGCGCAGCATGCCGAGCACGCGCTGCGCCTGCGGCGTTGCGGCTTCGCCTTCGAGCTCGCGGCGCCCCAGGATCAGCTCGAGCAGTTCGCCGTCGGGCAGATCGAGCAGTCCGTCGAGCCCCGCCACGTCATCGTCGCCCAGGCCGGGCTCGAAGCGGTCGAAAAACCGCGCCATGACGAGGTCGTTTTCGAGCAACCCGCGACGCGCGCGCCAGCGCAGGCGCCGCCTGCGTGCCGCATCGGCCTGGTGGAGCTGCTGTTGCGCCATCGCCTGCCCTCGCCTGCGTTCAGACCGAGCGCCGTACCATCAGCTCCTTGATCTTGCCGATCGCGCGCGTCGGATTGAGCCCTTTCGGACAGACGTCGACGCAGTTCATGATCGAGCGGCAACGGAACAGGCGGTACGGGTCTTCGAGGTCGTCCAGGCGCTCGCCGGTGGCCTGGTCGCGGCTGTCGGAAAGGAAGCGGTAGGCCTGCAGCAGGCCGGCCGGGCCGACGAACTTGTCGGGGTTCCACCAGAACGACGGGCACGCCGTGGAGCAGCAGGCGCACAGGATGCATTCGTACAGGCCATTGAGCTCCTCGCGCTCCTCGGGCGACTGCAGCCGCTCCTTCTCGGGCGGCGGCGTGTCGTTGATCAGGTACGGGCGGATCGAGTGGTACTGCTTGAAGAACTGCGTCATGTCGACGATCAGGTCGCGGATCACCGGCAGACCGGGCAGCGGGCGCAGCACGACGGTTCCGGACAGGTCCTTCAGGTCGGTCAGGCAGGCCAGGCCGTTGCGGCCGTTGATGTTCACCGCATCGGAGCCGCAGACGCCCTCGCGGCAGGAACGGCGGAATGACAGCGTGTCGTCCTTGGCCTTCAGCTTGACCATGGCGTCGAGCAGCTTGCGGTCGGTGGCATCCACCTCGACCGAGATGTCCTGCATGTATGGCTTGTCGTCCTTGTCCGGATCGTAGCGGTAGATCTTGAACTGCATGGTTCTC
>JAHDYE010000431.1:1309-2097 GCA_023383035.1 Burkholderiaceae bacterium
CTTGATGCGCATCAGCGCGTCGAGCAGCATCTTGTCGGTGGGCTCGAGCTCGACTTCCAGGTCCTGCATGTACGGCCGCGCGTCCTTGTCGGGGTCGTAGCGATAGATCGAGAACCTGACCACCCGCCTGCCCTGGGCGGCGGTTGCGGCGTTCGGTGTGGTTTCGGCCACTGCGCTCATCGGTACTCCTGCGCCTCGGAAGATGTCGGTTGTCTCAGAACGTGCGCGCCTTCGGCTGGAACGTCTCGACGGTGAGCGGGCGCGTGCGCACCGGCTTGTAGTCGAGACGGTTGCCGTCGGAATACCAGAGCGTGTGCTTGAGCCAGTTCACGTCGTCGCGCTCGGGATGGTCGCGGTGCGCGTGCGCGCCGCGACTTTCCTTGCGCGCCGCCGCCGAAGTGATCGTGGCCCGCGCAACCTCGATCAGGTTGTCCAGCTCGAGCGCCTCCACGCGGGCGGTATTGAACACCCTGGACTTGTCCTTCAGGTGCACGCGCTGCACGCGCTGCGCCAGCTCGAGAATGCGCCGCACGCCTTCGTCGAGCAGCTCCTGCGTGCGGAACACGCCGCAGTGCGTCTGCATCTGGCGCCGGATGTCGCCGGCGACGTCCTGGCAGTTCTCGCCGGAAGACGAGCCGTCCAGCCGCGCCAGGCGCGCCAGCGCGGCGTCGCCCGCGTCGCGCGGCAGCGGCTTGTGGCCGGCCTCCTGCAGGTTCGCGGCGACGATGTGCCGCCCGGCCGCGCGCCCGAACACGACCAGGTCGAGCAGCGAGTTGGTGCCGAGCCGG
>JAHDYE010000432.1 GCA_023383035.1 Burkholderiaceae bacterium
GCACGATGTCCAAGAGCAAGAACAACGGCGTCGACCCGCAGTCGCTGATCGACCGTTACGGCGCCGATACCGCGCGCCTGTTCGTGATGTTCGCCTCGCCGCCGGAGCAGACGCTCGAGTGGTCGGGCGCAGGCGTCGAGGGCGCGCAGCGCTTCCTGCGCCGCCTGTGGGCGTGCGCGTTCGCGCAGCACGCCACGCTGCTGGCGGATGCACCCGCGCCGCTCGACGCGGCCCGGCTGGGCGACGCGCACAAGGCGCTGCGGCGCGAGATCCACGCGATCCTGCGCCAGGCCGACTACGACTACCAGCGCAGGCAGTACAACACCGTGGTCTCGGCGGCGATGAAGATGCTGAACGCGATCGAGAACGCCAGGCTCGCGCCGTCGCGCGAGACCACGGAGGTGGTGCGCGAAGCGCTGTCGATCCTGATCCGCGTGCTCTACCCGGTGGTGCCGCACGTCGGGCACGCGCTGTGGAGCGAGCTGGGCTACGCGAAACAGCACGGCGAGCTGCTCGACGCGCCCTGGCCGCAGGTGGACGAGACGGCGCTCGCGCAGGACGAGATCGAGCTGGTGCTGCAGATCAACGGCAAGGTGCGTGGCGCGGTGAAGGTGCCGGCCGGCGCCGATCACGCCGCGATCGAGGCAGCCGCCAGGGCCACCGACGCGTTCGCGCGGCATGCCGAAGGCCGCGCGGCACGCAAGGTGATCGTCGTGCCCGGCCGCCTGGTCAACGTGGTGGTCTGAGGCGGCGGTGCCGGACACGGTGCGCGCACGGCTGGCGAGGCGCCGCGCGATCGCCCGCACGATGCCGCTGCTGACGGCGGCGGCGCTGCTCGCGGCGCCGCTGGCGGGCTGCGGCTTTCACCTGCGCCGTTCGGCGGCGCTGCCGTTTCGCACGCTGTACACCGGCTTCGCGCCCAGTTCGGCGATCGGCGCCGAGTTCCGCCGGCAGGTACGCGTCACCGAGGACACGCGGCTGGTCGACGATCCGGCGCAGGCCGAGGCGCGCATGGAAATCGTCCATGAGCTGCGCGAGAAGGAAGTGATCGGCTTTTCCAGCACCGGACGACCGCGCGAATACCAGCTGCGGCTGCGCTTCCAGTTCAGGGTGGTCGATCGCGCCGGCCAGGTGCTGCTCGCGCCGACCGAGATCGTCCTGCGCCGCGACATCACGTCGAGCGACGTCGAGGTGGTGGCCAAGCAGCAGGAGGAAGAGCTGCTGTACCGCGAGATGCAGTCCGACCTGGTGCAGCAGCTGCTGCGGCGGCTGGCCGCGATCCGCGCATGACGCAGGTGCGTGCCGAGAACCTGGCCGCGGCGCTCGCGCGCGGCGTGCCGCCGCTGGTCTGGATCCACGGCGACGAGCCGCTGCTGGTGCAGGAAGCCGCGCAGGCGGTACGCCAGGCGCTGCGCGCCGACGGGTTCGACGAGCGCGAAGTGTTCGACGCCGGTCGCGGCTTTCGTCCCGAAGCGCTGCTCGCCGAGGCGGGCGCGCTGTCGCTGTTCGCGAGCCGTCGGCTGATCGAGTTGAGGCTTGCCGGCAAGCCGACGAAGGAAACCGGCCAGGCGCTCGCCGAGGCCGCCGCCGGCGCTTCGCCGGACCTGCGGCTGCTGGTGTCCGGTCCGCGCCTGGACCGCGCCGTCACCGACTCCGCCTGGTTCGCGGCGATCGATCGCGTCGGGCTGATCGTGCCGGTCTGGCCGGTGGAGCGCGCGCAGCTGCCGCAGTGGATCGCGGCGCGGCTGGCGCGCCAGAAGCAACGCGCCGATCCGGCAACGCTCGAGCTGATCGCCGAACGCGTGGAGGGCACCCTGCTGGCCGCGCGCCGGGAGATCGGCCAGCTCGGCCTGCTGTTCGCGGAGGGCGACCTGCCGCCCGAGCAGACGCGCGCGGCGGTGCTCGACGTGGCGCGCTACGATGTCTTCGACCTGGTCGGCGCCGCGCTGGCCGGCGATGCGCCGCGCGCGCTGCGCAGCCGCGACGGACTGCGCGCCGAAGGGGTGGCCGAGCCGCTCGTGCGGTGGGCGCTGGCCGATGCGCTGCGCACGCTGCTGCGGCTC
>JAHDYE010000433.1 GCA_023383035.1 Burkholderiaceae bacterium
CGTGGACGGCCCCGACTTCGACGGCCACCTGGTCGACTTCAACGAACTGCACGCGCGCCAGAAGCGCTTCAAGAAGCAGGAGGCGCAGGCCAACGAGGACGTCGCGCACGTCTGCAGCATCGAGCAGAAGCTGTTCGTCGAGGGCAAGCGCACCTACAAGAAGTACTCGGCGCTGGAGCGTCACCAGGTGAAGATGCCGGAGCGCGATCCGGTCGAGCGTTCGGGCAGCTTCGCCGAGGTGAATCTCGGCTACAACTGGGCGGCGGCGCTGCGCGAGGCCGAGCGCTGCATCCAGTGCCTCAAGCCGACCTGCATCGACGGCTGTCCGGTCAGCATCGACATTCCGCGCTTCATCCGCCACCTGATGGTGCGCGACCTCGAAGGCGCCGTCGGCGCGATCCACGAGTCGAGCATCTTCCCGTCGGTGTGCGGACGCGTGTGCCCGCAGGAAAGCCAGTGCGAGGCGCAATGCGTGCTGGTCAAGGCGAAGATGGAACCGGTGGCGATCGGCCGGCTCGAGCGTTTCGTCGGCGACAACGCGCGGCCGCAGAAGGTGGTGCCGCCGCGCTTCGAGACCACGCTGGGCAACGTCGCGATCGTCGGTTCCGGGCCGGGCGGGCTGGCCGCCGCGGCCGACCTGGTCAAGTACGGGGCCGAGGTCACGGTGTACGAGGCGCTGCACGTGGTGGGCGGGGTGCTGCGCTACGGCATTCCGTCGTTCCGGCTGCCGCGCGACATCATCGACCGCGAGGTCCAGCGCCTGCAGGACTGCGGCGTGCGCTTCGAGACCAACAAGGTGATCGGCAAGACCTTCACCGTGCCGCAGCTGATGGACAGGATGGGGTTCGATGCGGTGTTCGTCGCCGCCGGGGCGGGCGCGCCGGCCTTTCTCGGCATCCCCGGCGAATTCGCCGGGCAGGTCTATTCGGCCAACGAGTTCCTCACCCGCGTGAACCTGATGGGCGGCGACCAGTTCCCGTACCGGGACACGCCGATCGGGCTGGGCGACAGCGTGGTGGTCATCGGGGCGGGCAACACCGCGATGGACTGTCTGCGCGTGGCGAAAAGGGTGGGCGCGGCGCGCGTGCGCTGCGTGTATCGCCGCTCGGAGGCTGAGGCGCCGGCGCGTGTGGAGGAGCTGCGCCACGCGAAGGAAGAAGGCATCGAGTTCAGCTTCCTGCATGCGCCGGTGGAGATCCTGCTCAACGACGACGGCGACGTGCGCGCGATCCGGGTGCAGAAGATGGCGCTGGGCGAACCCGACGAGCGCGGACGGCGCGCGCCGGTGCCGCTGGGCGAATTCGTCGAGTGGGACTGCGACACGGTGATCTACGCGCTCGGCACCAAGGCCAACCCGATCGTCGGCCAGGCCACGCAGGGCCTCGGGCTGAACAAGTGGGGCTACATCGTGGCCGACGAGCGCACCCAGGCCACCAACCTGCCCGGCGTGTTCGCCGGCGGCGATATCGTCACCGGCGGCGCCACCGTGATTCTGGCGATGAGCGCCGGCCGCCGTGCGGCCCGGGCCATCGCCGCCTGGCTGCAGGGCCAGCCGCGCAGCTGGCCGATCACCGCCGAGGACGTCGACGCCTTCGTACCGCCCGTGCCGCTTGCGGTCGCGGCGACGCATTGAGGAGCGCGCCATGTTGTGTCCGAAATGCCACCGGCCCCTCGACGACGCGGACGATGGCGTCTACATCTGCTGTGCCGGTGCCGTGCTGCAATGGCGCTGCGCGCAGTGCGCGAAGGTCAGCGAGGGCTTCGCCTTTCCCTACGGCCGCTGCCCGCACTGCAGCGGCGATCTCGAGCTGCTCGACCCGCGGCGCATCGACCGCGGCCCGGCGCTCGAAGGCATCCGCAAGGCTTTCGAGATCGAGCTGGGCGGCCAGGCGTTCTACCGGCGCGCGGCGGCCGACAGCCAGGAACCGGTCATGAAGGAGCTGTTCGGCGCGCTCGCCGCGATGGAGCATGAGCACATGCAGACGCTGTCGCGGCGCTATCACGCCGACGTGCCGGCCGTGCAGGCCGGAATCGGCCCTGAGCTCGCGGCGATCTTCGGCGG
>JAHDYE010000434.1 GCA_023383035.1 Burkholderiaceae bacterium
ACTCGAAGATGCGGTGCGTGTAGTCCCAGTAGTCGTCGAGCGACTCGCCCTTGACCGCGAACACCGGCACGCCGATGGCGGCGATCGCCGCCGCGGCATGGTCCTGGGTGGAGAAGATGTTGCACGAGGCCCAGCGCACCTGCGCACCGAGCGCGGTGAGCGTCTCGATCAGCACGGCGGTCTGGATCGTCATGTGCAGCGATCCGGAAATGCGCGCGCCGGCCAGCGGCCGGCTCTTCGCGTATTCGTCGCGGATCGCCATCAGGCCGGGCATCTCGGTTTCGGCGATGCGGATTTCCTTGCGGCCCCACTCGGCCAGGCCGAGGTCGGCGACCCGGTAGTCGGAGAAGCCTTCGGGTTTCGGTACAGCGGACATGATCGGTTCCTCGATGGAGCGATCCGCTGACGGCGGCGCCGCGGCGCCGGAAGACCGGCGCGCTCGTCGGCCGTGTGCGGATCACGGTTCAACGAGCGCGGTTGCAACAGGATGCGGTCCCGAGCCTGGCGGTTCCTGCGCGGCGGGAACCCGTTGCAGCGCTCCTCGGGATGCGGTCAATTATAGCCGCGCCGGCTTCAGGACGACGCCAAATAGTAGTCCTTGAGCCGCAGGCCGAACGCGCCCACCGACAGGCCGCGCGCGATGCGCACCGCGGGCCGCGGGCGCGACGGATCGGAAGCGCGCTGGCCGGCCGTGCCGCCGCGCTGGCGCAGCGGCCCCTTGTCGGGGCCGGTGATGACGACCAGCCTGGGCTGCAGGCGGTTGCCCGAGCGCCGCTCGACCACCGCGGCGATCTCGCCGGTCTGCAGTTCGACCAGGCTGCCGATCGGGAAGGCGCCGCTGGCGAGGATGAACTGCTCGACCAGGTTGCGGCAGAACAGCGTGTCCGACCACTCGTGCAGCGCCGACAGCGCCTCCTCGGCCGACAGCGGATTGGCATAGGCGCGGGCGGCGGTGAGCGCGCAGAAGCTGTCGACGATGCCCGCCATCCGGCCGTACAGGCCGATCGCGCCGGCGCGCAGCCCGCGCGGGTATCCGGAGCCGTCGAGCCGCTCGTGGTGTTCGGCGATCCCGCGTATCACCGTCTCGGGAAGCAGCTCCGAGCGCGACAGGATGTCCAGCCCGATCGTCACGTGCTGCTTCATCAGCGCGAAATCGCTCGGCCTGAGCACGCCCGGATGATCGATGATCTCGCGCGGCAGCAGCGCCTTGCCGACGTCGGCGAGCAGTCCGAGCAGCGTGAGCTCGCGCAGCGACGCGTGCGGCATGCCGAGCGCACGGCCGAATTCGGCCAGCCGCAGCGCCACGCCGATCGCCGGATTGGGTGTTGCCGCGTTGTTCGCGTACACGGCGTCGAGCCAGTGCATCGCATCGGGCGCCGCAGCCACGCTCGCGGCAAAGGCGTCGGCGGCCTGCACCAGCGGTTCGAGCGCCGGCGCCGTCTCCTGGCGGATCTGCCGGATCGCCGTGCCGGTCACTGTCACCAGGCGTGCGTGGATCGGGCGTGCCAGCGCGATCGACTCGCGGATCGGCGTTTCCTCGGGGTAGTCGCATTGGCCGATCGCTTCGCCCCAGGTGTCGCGCAGCGCCTGCAGCGCGGCGCGATGCCGCCGGATCTCGGTGTCCGGCGAATCGTCTTCCTGGCCGCGGCGGCCCAGTCCGAACCATCGGCGGACCTGCGACAGCGCTCCCTTCGAGGAGGGCGGCGCGCTCTCGCCGTCGCGCACCAGGCGCAGCACACGCGCCCGTGCGGCATCGCTCGGATGCACGTCGGCGCGCGGCTTGGGATCGGCGCCGCCCGGGCGCCTGAACGGCGTCGGCCGACCGGCGTCGGCGGACTGCGCGTCGACGCCGCGGCCGGCCTGGTTGCCAGCGCCCTCATGGCCCGACCAGCTATCGTCGCCCGCCAGCGTCGGGTCGGTCGAGAGCACTGCGGCGGCGCGGATCGCCGCGAGCAGCTCCGCGCTGGAGCGCGCCGGGTCGACCATCACGAACCGGCAATAGTGACGCACCGCCTGCAGCTCCTCGCCGCT
>JAHDYE010000435.1 GCA_023383035.1 Burkholderiaceae bacterium
TAGCCAGGTACTCTATCCAACTGAGCTACGGGCGCTAAGCCGCGCAGTATAGCATCTGTAGTTGCGCCCGTCATCGCCGCCGGCGATGACGGTCATGGGGCATGACGAGTGCTGCCCCAAGGGGACTGTCTCACTTCCCCGCATTCGGAAAGAACAACTGTTCGCCGTTGATCCGGTAGCTGGCGATCGCCGCCTGGCCCTCGGCCGAGACCAGCCAGTCGATGAACCGCTGGCCGGCGGCCTGCCTGACCTGCGGATGCTTCTGCGGATCGACCAGCATCACGCCGTACTGGTTGAACAGGCGCTTGTCGCCTTCGACCAGGATCGCCAGCTCGCCGCGGTTCCTGAACGACAGCCACGTGCCGCGATCGGTGAGCGCGTAGGCGTTCATGCCGGCGGCGGTGTTCAGCGTCGGGCCCATGCCGGAGCCGGTCTCGCGGTACCACTTGCCCTTGCCCGGTTCGAGGTCGACGCCGGCGGCCTGCCAGTAGCGCAGCTCGGCGGCGTGCGTGCCGCTGCGGTCGGCGCGCGACGCGAACGGCGCACTCGCGGCGGCGATGCGCCTGAGCGCTTCGAGGATGCCCTTGCCGCCGGCGATCTTCGCCGGGTCGTTCTTCGGGCCCACCAGCACGAAGTCGTTGTACATGACTTCGCGGCGCCCGACGCCGAAGCCCTCGGCGACGAACTTCTCCTCGGCCGCCGTGTCGTGCACGAACACCACGTCGGCGTCGCCGCGCCGGCCGATGTCCAGCGCCTGACCGGTGCCGACGGCCACCACCCTGACCTGGATGCCGGTCTTCTTCTCGAAGGCCGGCAGCAGGTGACGGAACAGTCCGGACTGTTCGGTCGACGTGGTGGAGGCGACGGTGATCGCGTTCTGCGCCTGCGCGGCAAGCGGTGCCGCCAGGCCGGCCGCGATCAGCAGCGCCGCGGCGATGCTTCTCAGGGTGCGAGGGAAAGTTGCCATGGCAGGGCTCCTCGAAGGAATCGGCGCGCCTCGTCGGTGTGCGGCCTGGCGAAGAACGCCGCGGTCGACTGCCGCTCGAGCAGCCGGCCGCGGTGGATGAACACGACTTCGTCGGCCAGCCGCGCGACCTGCCCGAGGTTGTGCGACGTCATCAGCACGCGGCAGCCGCCGGCGCGGATGTCGCGCACGAGCTGCTCGACCTGTTCGGTGGCCGACGGATCGAGGCTCGCGGTGGGCTCGTCCAGCAGCAGCAGGCGCGGCGCGGTGAGCCACGCGCGCGCGAGCGCCAGGCGCTGGCGCTCGCCGCCCGAGAGCTTCAGGGCCGGCGCGCCGGCCAGCGGGCGCAGGCCCACGCGTTCGAGCATCGCCAGCGCCTGCGCTCGGCGCGCGCCGCGCGCGGCCTGGCCGGCGCCGGGAACGATCAGCAGGTTGTCCAGCGCGGAGCCGCGGAACATCGACGGATGCTGGAACACCAGCGCCTGGCCCTCGAACGCGAGATCGCCGGCGGGACGGCTGCGGCCTTCGAAACGGACTTCGCCCGCATCGGGCGCGAGCAGGCCATGAATGGTACGCAGCAGCACCGTCTTGCCGGCGCCGTTGGGGCCGATCAGCGCGCAGATGCCGGTAGTGCCCCAGTCGAAATCGATCGCGTCCAGGATCGTGCGCTCGCCGGGGCGGAAGGTGACGGCGCGCAGGCTCAGCAGCGGGTCGGCGGCCGCTGACGGAACCGGGGAGGCGACCGGCGATGTCGCCGGCGCACCGTGCGCGACCGGCCGAAGAGCGGCCCCGGAAAGCGGCGTGGCGGCGGGACGCATCGACTCGCTTTCAATGGCCGTACCGGCGCATCGCCACGGTGCGCACGCCGCTCGCGAAGGCGTTCAGGCCGAGCACCAGCGTCATCAGCACGATGCCGAGCGCCAGCGCCAGGGCGAGGTCGCCCTTGCTGGTCTCGAGCGCGATCGCGGTGGTCATCGTGCGCGTGACGCGGTCGATGTTGCCGCCGACGATCATCACCGCGCCGACTTCGGAGATCGCGCG
>JAHDYE010000436.1 GCA_023383035.1 Burkholderiaceae bacterium
CTTCTCGAACAGCACGAAGCGGCAGCGCTGCGAGAACGGGCAGGTCGTGCCGGAGTACAGCACCATCATGGTCGAGCTCCTGAAGTGTCTGGTACCGCGTGAAAAAAAATCAGGGTGAGCCCTGCGGCGGACTCACCCTGCATCGGGTCTGCTCCCGCCCGGCTACTTGACGTCTTTCCAGTATTCCCGATTCAGCATCCAGGCGAAGACCGTGAACAGGATGAGGAACAGCATCACCCACACGCCCAGCCGCACGCGGGTCTTTGCCGTGGGATCGGACATGTAGGTGATGTACGCGACGAGGTCGGCGACGTTGTCGTCGTACTGCGCCTGCGACATCGTGCCGCCTTCGGGACGGCCCAGCGTCCAGTGGCGCGACGCATGGTGGTTCGTGCCGTCGAGCTTCTCGACCTTCTCGCTGCGCGCGCCGCTGGCGGCATCGAAAGTGACCACGCTCTTGGTGAAGCCGGTGGGCTTGCCCGATTCCTCGTCGACCACCTCCTTGATTTCCTCGAGGGTGGCGCCGCGGCTGCCCTGCAGCTCCCAGAACACGTGCGGCATGCCGACGTTCTCGAACAGCGCGTTGTTCCAGCCGTGCGGCCGGTTCGCGTCGCGGAAGTAGGCGCGCAGATAGGTGTAGAGCCAGTCGGAGCCCGAGCCGGCGCCCGACGAGCGCGCGCGCGCGATCACCGACAGGTCGGGCGGCAGCGCGCCGAACCACTCCTTCGCATCGCCCGGGCGGATCGCGACCTTCATCAGCTCGCCGACCTTGTCGGCGGAGAACAGCAGGTTGTCGCGGATCTGCTCGTCGGTCAGCCCGATGTCGTGCAGCCGGTTGTAGCGCATCAGCGCCGCGCCGTGGCAGTTCAGGCAGTAGTTGACGAACAGCCGCGCGCCGTTCTGCAGCGCCGGCTGCTGCTTGAGCTTCTCGGTCGGGAAGTGGTCGAGCGGGTAGCTCGCGGTGGCGGCCGCCGCGGCGCCGATCGAAAGCGCCGCGGCCACCGCGGCCAGGGTCTTGATCAGGATTTTCATGTTCGGCTCAATGCCCCTTGAAGGTGACCCGCTCGGGCACCGGCTTGAACGTGCCCATGGTGCTCCACCACGGCATCAGCAGGAAGAACGCGAAGTAGATCAGCGTGCCGATCTTCGAGAACAGCTCGTTCACCGGCGACGGCGACAGCGTGCCGAAGTAGCCGAGCACGAAGAACACGACGACGAACACGCCGTACAGCCACCAGTGGAACTTCGGCCGGTAGCGGATCGAACGCGCCGGGCTCTGGTCGATCCAGGGCAGCGCGAACAGGATCATCACCGCCGCGCCCATCGCGACCACACCCCAGAACTTGGCGTCGACCACGAAGAAGCCGACGATCATCACGACGGCGACGGCCACCGCGATCAGCTTGGACAGCCCGCTGCGCGCGGTGAGCACCACCAGAACCGTGAAGGCGAGCAGGAACGGGATCATCCACCACATCAGGAAGTCTTCGGTGGTGGCGCGCAGGATCGAGTAGTAGGGCGTGAAGTACCACACCGGCGCGATGTGCGGCGGCGTGACCAGCGGATCGGCCGGGATGAAGTTGTTGTACTCGATGAAGTAGCCGCCGAACTCGGGCGCGAAGAACAGCACCGCCGAGAACGCCATCAGGAACACGGCCACGCCGAGGATGTCGTGCACCGAGTAGTACGGATGGAACGGGATGCCGTCGAGCGGAATGCCGTTGGCGTCCTTCTTCGCCTTGATCTCGATGCCGTCGGGGTTGTTCGAACCCACCTCGTGCAGCGCGATGATGTGCGCGGCCACCAGGCCGAGCAGCACCAGCGGCACGGCGATCACGTGGAACGAGAAGAAGCGGTTCAGCGTGGCGTCACCGACCACGTAGTCGCCGCGGATCCAGATCGCCAGCTCGGGACCGATGAACGGGATCGCCGAGAACAGGTTCACGATCACCTGCGCGCCCCAGTACGACATCTGGCCCCAGGGCAGCA
>JAHDYE010000437.1:0-703 GCA_023383035.1 Burkholderiaceae bacterium
CCACGTCCTGGAAGCCAAGGCGCTGCAGCGCCAGCTCTTCACCACGCTGGGCATCCTGTTCGGCGCCATCCTGTTCGTGGTCGTGATCGGCGAGGGGCTGGGACTGTTCGAGCGGCTCACCGCGCGCGTGCCCTGGTGGGCCGGCCTGCTGGCGGTGCTGGCCTTCGGCTACCCGATCTTCAAGGGCGTGCTGGGCAGTGCGCTACGGCGCGAGGTCACCAGCCACACCCTGATGACGATGGGCGCGGTCGCGGCGCTGGCCATCGGCCAGTGGGCCACGGCCGCCATCGTGGTGTTCTTCATGCGCGTCGGCGAATTCACCGAGCGCTTCACCAGCGAGCGCGCGCGCCGGCTGCTCAAGGAACTGACGGCGCTGGCGCCGCAGACCGCGCGGGTGCTGCGCGACGGACTGGAGCGCGAAGTCGCGGTCGAGACCGTGGTGCCTGGCGACCTGGTCATCGTGCGGCCGGGCGAGCGCGTCCCAGTGGATGGCGTGGTGCTGGAAGGTCAGGCGACCTTCGACCAGGCCGCGATCACCGGCGAGAGCATGCCGGTGGAGGCCGAGCCCGGCGACAAGGTCTACGCGGCCACGCTGGCCAAGCTCGGCCACGTCAAGCTGCGCGCCGAGCGCGTCGGCCGCGACACCACTTTCGGGCGCGCCGTGCAACTGGTCGAGGATGCCGAGGCCAACCGCGGCAAGGTG
>JAHDYE010000437.1:804-1988 GCA_023383035.1 Burkholderiaceae bacterium
GGTGGTGGCCTGCTCGTGCTCGTTCGCGCTGGCCACGCCGATCGCGATGATGGCTTCGGTCGGCGCCGCCGCGCGCCAGGGCCTGCTGATCAAGGGCGGCAAGGTCATCGAGGCCCTGGTGGGCTGCGACGTGATGCTGGTGGACAAGACCGGCACGCTGACCACCGGGCGCCCGCGCATCACCGACGTGGTGCCGCTGGGCGAGCGGGACGAGGCGGCGCTGCTGCGCTTGGCCGCCACGACCGAGCGCCATTCGGAGCACCCGCTGGCCGAGGCCATGCGCACGCTGGCCGCGCAGCGGCAGATGACGGCAGCCGAGCCGGCGCGCTTCGAGGCCTTGCCCGGGCGCGGGGTGCGCGCCGTGATCGACGGGCAGACGGTCGAGATCGGCAACCGGCGCCTGCTGGCCGCAGGCGCTGAGGTGGGGAATGTCGCAGAGATCGCCGAGCGCCTCGAAGCCGAGGGCAAGACCATGCTGTTCATGGCGGTAGACGGCGAACTGGCCGGCCTGTTCGCCGCGCAGGACACGCTGCGTTCGGAGGTGGCCGACGCGCTGGCTGCCGTGCGGGCGGCCGGCATCGGCCGCATCGAGCTGCTGACCGGCGACAACGAGCGCACTGCTGCCGCCATCGCCGGGTCGCTGGGCCTGGGCTACCGCGCGGGCCTGCTGCCGGAGGACAAGATCGGCATCGTGCGCGAATGGCAGCAGAAGGGCCACCGCGTCGTGATGGTCGGCGATGGCGTCAACGACGCGCCGGCGCTGGCCCAAGCCGACGTAGGCATCGCCATGGGCGGCGGCACCGACGTGGCGATGGAGGCTGCCCACATCGTGCTGATGCGCGAGGACTGGCGGCTGGTCGCCGAGTCGGTCCACATCGCGCGGCGCACCATGGGCGTGGTGCGCACCAACATCGGCTTCACCGCGCTGTACAACCTCGTGGGCCTGTCGCTGGCGGCCTTCGGCCTGCTGCCGCCTATCTTCGCGGCGGCGCTGCAGTCGATCCCGGACATCGGCATCCTCGCCAACTCGTCGCGGCTGATCCGCCACCAGGAGACTGCCCGTGGCTGAGGAAGCGGCACTGTCACGCCAGCAGACGGGCTGGGGACCTTTGTTCGCCGCCTGGCTCATTGCGCTGCTGGCCTCGCTCGCGGTGCTGTTCGTCGGCGAAGTCATGGGTCAGGCG
>JAHDYE010000438.1 GCA_023383035.1 Burkholderiaceae bacterium
GCCGCCGATCGCGTAGCCCTGCACGCGCGCGATCACCGGCTTGGGCACGTCGCGAATCGCCGCGTGCAGCTCCTCCATCGGCAGGCCGATCGTGCCGCGCCCGTCGTACTGGCCTTCGTGCGCGGACTGGTCGCCGCCGGTGCAGAAGGCGCGCTCGCCGGCGCCCGCCAGAACGATCGCGCCGATGTCGCGATCGTAGCCGGCGCGGTTGATCGCGTGGATCAGCTCCTCGCAGGTGATGCCGCGGAAGGCGTTCATCTTGTCGGGGCGGTTGATGGTGATCCACGCTGCGCCGTTGCGGACTTCGTACAGGATGTCCTGGTAGTTCTTCATGGCCGATGGGCTCCGGTGAGAGTGGGCGACCCGCTGTCGCCAGCGAGACGATACGTCAAGTCCAACGCCGGTCCGGCGGCGCGCGGCGGTTCCGCCGCGCACCGGCCCTCGTTGACCCTCATTCGCCGTAGGCCGGTGCCGGCCGCGCGGCGCCGCTGGCGGTGGCGCGCTCGTCGGTGCACTGGAAGGTGAGGGTGGTCTTCGTGCCGTCGTGGTTCGCGCTGCCCGGCACGATGCCGAGCCCCTGCGATTCGCAGAACAACGAGGCGTCGCGCAGCGCGCGGCTGGTGCGCTGCTTGGGATCGGTGCCGCGCGCCTCGAGCGTGTATTCGTTGCCGTGATAGCCGCGCCCCTGCAGGACCGGACCGCTCGCGCAGGCGTCCAGGCCGACCACCAGACCCAGCAACGCCGCCAGCGGCGCGGCGCGCAGGCACGCGGCCCGCGCGTCCCTCGCCGGTCGGGCCGATGCCGGCGCCGCCCGGCCGCTCGCGGGCGCCGGCCGGGCCTGCGCGTCAGCGCGGAGCCTGCGCCACGAAGCTGCCGCTCTTGCCACCGTGTTTCTCCATCAGCTGCACGCGCTCGATCACCATGCCGCGGTCGACCGCCTTGCACATGTCGTAGACGGTCAGCAGGCCCACCTGCACCGCGGTGAGCGCTTCCATCTCGACGCCGGTCCGGCCGTCGCATTCGACCGTGGCGCGGCAGTGCACCGCGCTGCCCGCCTCGTCGATGTCGAACTCGACCGCCACGCGGGTGAGGGGAATCGGGTGGCACAGCGGGATCAGCTCGGCGGTGCGCTTGGCACCCTGGATCGCGGCGATGCGCGCCACGCCGATCACGTCGCCCTTCTTCGCGGTGCCGTCGCGCACCAGCGCCAGCGTAGCCGGCTGCATGCGGATGGTGCCGCGCGCCACGGCCGCGCGATGCGTCACCGCCTTGCCGGCGATGTCGACCATGTGCGCGCGTCCTGCCGCGTCGAAATGCGTGAGCGCTTCCGGTTGCGCCTGTGGACGGGCTCTGGTCATGGTCGGGCTCCTGCGGCGACTATCATAGCAACCCCTGTCAACGGGACCTGCGGTGACGCGAAAATCTGGCCCGTGGTCGAGATGCCTGGCGGCCGTGCTGTCGGGCGTGCTGGCGCTCGCGCCGCCGCTCGTGCATGCCCAGGCCGAGAACCTGCCGCGGCTCGGCGATGCCGGCGGCGAGGAGCTGTCGCCGACGATGGAGCGGCGCGTCGGCGAATCGATCGTGCGCGAGATGCGCCGCCGCGGCGTGATCCACGACGACGTCGAGGTTACCGACTATCTGAACCGCTTCGCGGCCGGCCTGGCATCCACGACGCCGGCCGCCGGTTTCGACTTCGAGTTCTTCATGGTGCGCGACGGCACGCTCAACGCGTTCGCGCTGCCGGGCGGCTTCATCGGCGTGCATACCGGCCTGATCGTCGGTGCGCAGACCGAGTCCGAGCTCGCGTCGGTGCTGGCGCACGAGATCGGCCACGTCACGCAGCGGCACATCGCGCGCATGCTGGCGCGCGAACGGCAGGCTTCCGTGATGATGATGGCCGCCCTGGTGCTGGCCGCGCTGGCTGCGCGATCGAATCCGCAGGCCGCCGGCGGCCTGGCGTCGCGGGGCAGCACCGT
>JAHDYE010000439.1 GCA_023383035.1 Burkholderiaceae bacterium
CGGATGATGTCGTTGCACAACTCGATGCACTCGTCGCAGATGAACACCGACGGGCCGGCGATCAGCTTGCGCACTTCGTGCTGACTCTTGCCGCAGAACGAGCAGTACAGCAGTTTCTCGGTCGATCCCTTCTTGTCCGTCATGTTCGCTCCGCGCGGCCGGACGGCGGGACGCGGCACGAGCCGCCGCGCCCGGACGCGTGCCCCGGATCAGGCACCTTCGCCCCGACTCGACAAGACCTTGTCGATCAATCCATAGCTTACCGCATCTTCCGAGGACATGAAGTTGTCCCGGTCGGTGTCGGCGGCGATGCGCTCGATCGGCTGGCCGGTCTTCTCGGCCAGGATGCGGTTCAGGCGCTCGCGCGTGTAGAGGATCTCCTTCGCGTGGATCTCGATGTCGGAAGCCTGACCCTGCGCGCCGCCCGACGGCTGGTGGATCATGATGCGCGCGTTGGGCAGCGCGAAGCGCTTGCCCTTCGTGCCGGCCGCCAGCAGGAACGCGCCCATGCTGGCGGCGATCCCCAGGCACAGCGTGCTGACGTCGGGCTTGATGAACTGCATCGTGTCGTAGATCGCCAGCCCCGCCGACACCGATCCGCCGGGCGAGTTGATGTAGAACGAGATGTCCTTGTCGGGGTTCTCCGACTCGAGGAACAGCAGCTGCGCGACGATCAGGTTCGCCGACTGGTCCATCACCGGACCGACCAAGAAGATCACGTGCTCGCGCAGCAGGCGCGAGTAGATGTCGTAGGCGCGCTCGCCGCGGCCGCTCTGCTCGATGACGATCGGCACCATGCCCAGGCCCTGCGTTTCCCGGCTCTGCGCCAGGTGGGCATTGACCAGGTCCTCGACCATGCTGTTGAAACTCATCTGTCGCTCCGTGGATTGCTCAGGCCGGACACGGCGCCGCGAGCACGCGGGCGCCGGCCGGCGGGTGCGCGTCAGGCCGCCATCAGCTCGTCGAAACCGAGCGCGCGCTCGGTCACCTTCGCCTTCGACAACGCCCAGTCGACGACGTTCTGCTCGACCACCAGCGCCTCGACCTCGGCCAGCCGCTTGCGGTCGCTGAAGTAGTAACGGACCATCTCCGCGGGATTCTCGTAGGCCTGCGCGAACTCCTCGATCTGCCTGCGGATCTGGTCGGGTTTGGCCTGCAGCCCGTGCTGGCGCACCACCTCGCCGACGATCAGGCCCAGGCGCACGCGCCGCTCGGCCTGTTCGCGGAACGTGTCGGGCGGGATCGGCGGCAGGTTCTTCGGGTCCATGCCGCGCTGCTTCAGGTCTTCGAGCGCGCGCTCGCCGAGCGCCGCGCTCTCGGCATCGACCAGCGCCCTGGGCAGCTCGAAGCTGGACAGCCCGAGCAGCGCTTCCATGACCACGTTCTTGTTGCGCGCGCGCACGCGCTGGCCGACCTCGCGCTCGAGGTTGGCGCGGATGTCGGTGCGCATCTTCGCGAGGTCGCCGTCGGCCACGCCGAGCTGCCGGGCGAACGCCTCGTCGACCTGCGGCAGCTGCGGCGCCTCGACCTTCTTCACCATGATCTCGAACTGCGCGGTCTTGCCCGCCAGTTCGACCGAGCCGTACTGCTCGGGAAACGTCACCGGAAACGTCTTCTTCTCGCCCGCGCTCGCGCCGCGCACGCCGCTCTCGAAATCGGGCAGCATGCGGCCCTCGCCCAGCACGAACGGGAAGTCGCTGGCGGTGCCGCCCGCGAACGCCACGCCGTCGATCGTGCCGGTGAAATCGATCGTCACGCGGTCGCCGTCCTGCGCCGCACGCCCGGCGTCGGTCCAGGTGACGCGCTGCTTGCGCAGGATCTCGATCGTCTTGTCGACCTCGGCCTCGCCCACCGGGCACGACACCCGCTCGATCTCGAGCGCGCCCGCATCGCCGAGCGCGATCTCGGGATAGACCTCGAAAGTGGCGGTGAA
>JAHDYE010000440.1 GCA_023383035.1 Burkholderiaceae bacterium
TGAGCATCAGCGATTCGCGCAGCGTCTTGTTGCGCACCGCGTTGCGGTAGCCGACTTCGACGGTGCGCAACTGCTGCGTGCTGACGATCTCGTTCGTCTCGATCGGGTACGGCATGCGCCACGTGAAGCCGGCGCGGTCGATCATCTGCTTGTATTCGCCGAAGCGCAGCACCACCGACGCGTGACCTTCCTGCACGATATAGAAGCCGCTGGCCAGCCACAGCAGCACCGCCACCAGCGCGAGCAGGCCCACGCCCGCTCCCGCGCCCTTGAGCGACGGACCGCCGCCGCCCCCGCCGCCCGGGGGCTGCGAGCCGCCGCCGCGCCGGAACATGCCGTTCAGGCGGCGGTTGAAGTCACGCCACAACTCATCGAGGTCGGGCGGGCCATCGCCGGCGGGACGTTGCGGCGGCGGACGCTGGTCGCCACCGCCGCCGCCGCGGCCCCAGCCTGGATCGTTGAGCGAGAAGATCGAGCGGACGGACTTCCACATGGTCGGAGGGTGGACAGGGAAAGGATGGTTCAGGCCGCGCGATGCACCGCGGGCCGGTGGACGGAATCCGCGCTTGCCGCGCCGCGCGTCTTGTCGCCCGCTTCGCCGCCGCGCGCTTCGCGCCACAGCACGACCTGCTCGTCGATCGCCCGGCGCAGCAGACCGAGCCCCTCGCCCGAGACGGCGCTTGCCCAGACGCGGTCGATCCTACCATAGCGGTCGAACGCCGCCTCGGGCGCCCGACCGATGCGATCGATCTTGTTGTGAACCAGGATGCGCGGCACGTCGGCCGCGCCGATGTCGGCGAGCACACGATCGACCTGCGCGATCTGCTCGTCGCGATCCGGCGCCGAGGCGTCGACCACGTGCACCAGCAGATCGGCCTGCGCGGTCTCTTCCAGCGTGGCGGTGAAGGCCTCGACCAGCTGGTGCGGCAGGTCGCGCACGAAACCGACCGTATCGGAGATCACCGCCTCGGCGCCCGAGGGCAACCGCAGCCGCCGGGTCAGCGTGTCGAGCGTGGCGAACAACTGGTCGGCGGCCAGCGTGCCGGCGCCGGTGAGCGCGTTGAACAACGTGGACTTGCCCGCGTTGGTGTAGCCGACGATGGACACCGCGAATGCCGGACGCCGGTCGCGCGCGCGCCGGCGCGTGCGGCGCTGCTTGCGCAACTGCTCGAGCTGCCCGCGCAGGCGCTTGACGCGGATCGACAGCATGCGGCGGTCCAGCTCGAGCTGGGTCTCGCCGGGGCCGCCGCGCACACCGATGCCGCCGCGCTGGCGCTCCAGGTGGGTCCAGCCCCGCACCAGGCGCGCCGAGAGGTGCTCGAGCCGCGCCAGCTCCACCTGCAGCTTGCCCTCGTGGCTGCGCGCCCGCCGCGCGAAGATGTCGAGGATCAGTTCGGTGCGATCGAGCACCGGCACGCTCCAGCGTTGCGACAGGTTGCGCTGCTGGATCGGCGACAGCTCGTGATCGAAAAGGACCAGCGCCGCGCCGGTATCGGCCAGGCGCGCGGCGATCTCGTCGGCCTTGCCCGAGCCGATCGACAGCGCCGCGTCGGGGCGCGCCCGGCGCACGGCGATGCGATCGACGGGCACGAGACCGGCCGAAACGGCCAGTGCCGCGAGCTCGTCGAGCGAGTCTTCGGTACGGGCGGCGCCGCCGAAGGCGACGCCGATCAGCAGGCAGCGGACGGGCGTTGGAGGCGCGCTCAGCTTTCTGGACCTTCTTGGTGGAAGTTGACGGCGCGACCGGGCACGACCGTCGAGATGGCGTGCTTGTACACCATCTGGGTCACGGTATTGCGCAGAAGCACGACATACTGGTCGAACGACTCGATCTGTCCTTGCAGCTTGATGCCGTTCACCAGGTAAATGGACACCGGCACGTGCTCCTTGCGAAGCAGGTTCAGGAACGGGTCTTGTAGCAGCT
>JAHDYE010000441.1 GCA_023383035.1 Burkholderiaceae bacterium
GGCCGTGAGTGCGATCTGCGCGAACGGCACCTTGCGGTCGGTGCCGGCCACCTTGAACTCGCCGTTGTCGAACTCGATGTCGGTGTCGGCGGCCTCGAGCAGGTGGGCGGCGATCTTCTTGCCCTTGGCGATCACCTTGTCGACCGCCTTCACGATCGCGGTGCCCCCGACGGCCAGCGAGCGGCTGCCGTAGGTACCCATGCCGAACGGGATGCGCCCGGTATCGCCGTGCACGATCTCGACGTTCTCCACCGGGATGCCGAGCTTGCCGGCGACCACCTGCGCGAAGGTGGTCTCGTGCCCCTGTCCGTGGCTGTGCGAGCCGGTGAAGATCGTCACCGTGCCGGTCGGGTGCACGCGCACTTCGCCGGCCTCGAACAGCCCGGCGCGCGCGCCCAGCGCGCCGGCGATGTTCGACGGCGCGATGCCGCAGGCCTCGATGTAGCACGAGTAGCCCAGGCCGCGCAGCTTGCCGCGCCGGGCCGATTCGGCCTTGCGCGCCGGATAGCCGGCCACGTCGGCCAGCTTCAGCGCTTTCTCCAGCGTGGCCGCGTAGTCGCCGGTGTCGTAGGTGAGGCCGACCGGCGTCGCGTACGGGAACTGCGTGACGAAGTTGCGGCGGCGGATCTCCACCGGATCGATCTTCATCTCGCGCGCGCACTGCTCGACCAGGCGCTCGACCACGTAGGTGGCCTCGGGGCGACCGGCGCCGCGGTACGCGTCCACCGGCGCGGTGTTCGTGAACACCGACTTGACCTCGGCGTAGATCGCCGGCGTGCGGTACTGGCCCGCGAGCAGCGTCGCGTACAGGATGGTCGGCACCGACGACGCGAAGGTCGACAGGTAGGCGCCCAGGTTGGCGATGGTCTTCACGCGCATGCCGAGGAACCCGCCCTGCGCGTCGAGCGCCATCTCGGCGGTGGTGACGTGGTCGCGGCCGTGCGCATCGGTGAGGAACGACTCGCTGCGCTCGGCGGTCCACTTGATCGGCCGGCCGACGCGCTTCGACGCCCAGACCAGCGCCGTCTCCTCGGCGTACAGGAAGATCTTCGAGCCGAAGCCGCCACCGACGTCGGGGGCGATCACGCGCACCTTCGACTCGGGCAGCCCGAGCACGAACGCGCTCATCAGCAGCCGCTCGACGTGCGGGTTCTGGCTGGCCACGTACAGCGTGTAGCTGTCGTCGTGGCGCGTGTAGACCGCGTTGGCCGCGCGCGGCTCCATCGCGTTCGGGATCAGCCGGTTGTTCACGAACTCCAGCCGCGTGACGTGCGCGGCCTTGGCGAAGGCGGCGTCGGTGGCCGCCTTGTCGCCGTGGCCCCAGTCGTAGCAGACGTTGTTGGGCGCCTCGTCGTGCACCGCCGTGCCCGCCGTGTCGGCGCCGGCCGGGTCGACCACCGCCGGCAGCGGCTCGTAGTCGACGTCGACCATCTCCGCGGCGTCCTTGGCCTGCAGCAGCGTTTCGGCGATCACCAGGGCGACCTGGTCTCCCACGTGGCGCACCTTGCCCTGCGCGAGCACCGGGTGCGGCGGCTCCTTCATGGGCGTGCCGTCCTTGCTGTGGATCAGCCAGCCGCACGGCAGGCCGCCCACCTTGGCCTCGACCAGGTCGGCGCCGGTGAAGATCGCGACGACGCCCGGCGCCTGGCGCGCGCGGGCGGCATCGATGCCCTTGATGCGGGCATGCGCGTGCGGCGAGCGCACGAACACCCCGTAGGTCTGGCCCTGCATCACCACGTCGTCGGTGTATTGCCCGGCGCCGGTGAGGAAACGGCGGTCTTCGCGCCGCGGCAGCGCCTGGCCGATCGGCGATTGCGACATGTCGGTCATGGTCGTTCTCCCCGGGGCTTCAGCCGCGCGCCGCGACCTGCTCGATCGCGCGCACGATGTTGTGGTAGCCGGTGCAGCGGCAGA
>JAHDYE010000442.1:0-1613 GCA_023383035.1 Burkholderiaceae bacterium
TCGGCATGCCCTGTGCCGCTTCGCTACCCACGTCGAAACCAGGTCGGCCCCGAAATTCGGTATCGTGCAACACCGCGCGACGACTCGCGCAGGACTCAAGTATAGGTCTTTCCGCCGGTTTCAAGACCGGCTCCGTGACGGCGAGCGCGCCGGCGCACATGCGGCCGGCAGCTCACGGATACCCGATATTTGTTACTGTTATTGCCGTATGAATCTCGTCGGTGTAATGTTTCGGATGGATTTCCGGTCATGAAAGTCGATGCCCGCAGGCTGATCCAGAACCTTCTGCTCGGCGCCGCCGATCGTCATCTGACGGCCCGCGAGGCGGTGGCGGCGTGTGCGCTGTTCGGTATTCGCGAGAACAGCGTGCGGGTGTCGCTGGTCCGGCTGTCGGCGGCCGGGCTGGTCGAAGCGATGGGTCGCGGCGAATACCGGCTCGGTCCCAACGCGGCCCGGCTCGCCGCCGACCTCGCCACCTGGCGCGACGCCGAGCGTCGTGTCCACGACTGGAGCGGAGACTGGATCGTGGTGCACGTCGGCGACCTCGGCCGCAGTGATCGCACCGCGTTGCGCGCGCGCGCTCGCGCAGTGGATCTGCTCGGCCTGCGCGAGCTGGACCGAGGGCTGTTCCTGCGTCCGGACAATCTCGCGGGCGGCGTGGCGGCCGCGCGTGCGCGACTCCAGGCGCTCGGGCTCGAACCGGAAGCGGCCGTGTTCGTCGCCCGCGCCTTCGACGAGGACCGCGAGCGGCGCGCCGCTGCGCTGTGGGACGGTGCGGCGCTCACGCGCGGCTATCGCGACACGCGCGCGCGGCTCGAAGCGTGGCTGGGCGGCGCTGATTCGCTCGGCCTGGATGTTGCGGCACGCGAATCGTTCCTGCTCGGCAACGATGCGATCCGGCAGCTGGTGTTCGACCCGCTGCTGCCTGCGCCGCTGGTCGACGTCGAGGCGCGCCGCGCCTTCGTCGACACGGTGGTGCGCTTCGACGCGGCCGGGCACGCGATCTGGAACCGCTTCCTGCGCGACGGCATCGCGCCGCGCGGGAGCGCGCGCTCCCGGCCGACCTCGGACCGCACGCGCCCGGTGCCCGGTGCGTTGCCGTCCGCTCATCTTCCGACACTGGAGACGCCCTCATGAACGCACCCGACAAGCTGCGCAAGGATTCGCTGTACCTGGCCGAGACCCACGAGGTCATCAACGTCGCCCGCGAGCTGGTCGACTACAACCTGTACCTGCAGGACGCTGCGTTGCAGGAGGCGGTGCGGCGCGAGGGCGCCGCCTGGGCGCACGACGACCTCGCCGCGTTCGGCGCGCGGCTCGGTACCGCCGATCACATCGAGCTGGGCAATCTCGCCAATCGTGTTCCGCCCGAGCTCGATACGCACGACCGTTTCGGCAACCGGATCGACCTGGTGCGTTTCCACCCCGCGTACCACGCACTGATGAAGACGTCGATCGAGAACGGCCTGCACTCGTCGCCATGGTCCGACCCGGGGCAGGGCGCGCACGTGGCGCGCGCTGCGCGCGTCTACATGCATTCGCAGATCGAGGCCGGGCACCAGTGCCCGGTCACGATGACTTTCGCGGCGGTGCCGTCGCTGCGCACCACGCCG
>JAHDYE010000442.1:1623-1914 GCA_023383035.1 Burkholderiaceae bacterium
CCTGACGATCGGCATGGCGATGACCGAGAAGCAGGGCGGCTCGGACGTGCGCGCGAACACCACGCGCGCCTACCCGGTCGGCGCGGGCGGGCCGGGCCAGCCCTACGAGCTGGTCGGCCACAAGTACTTCGTGTCGGCGCCGATGTGCGACGCGTTCCTGGTGCTGGCGCAGGCGCCGGGCGGACTGTCGTGCTTCCTGCTGCCGCGCTGGCGTCCCGACGGCAGCAAGAACCCGATGCAGGTGCTGCGCCTGAAGCGCAAGATGGGCAACGTCTCGAACGCGTCGAGCGA
>JAHDYE010000443.1:0-1042 GCA_023383035.1 Burkholderiaceae bacterium
GAGCACCGCGAGAATGAGGATCGCCAGCGGAAAGAACGACGACAGCAGCATGCGGAAGATCTCCAGCCGCACGAAGCTGAGCATGCCGTAGTAGGCGAGCAGCAGCGCCACGCCGACGCCCGAGAACACCCAGAACCACAGGGGCAGCGGCGTGGTTTCAGCCGCCGCGGCGTCTGCGGCCGGCGCGGCCTGCCCGGACTCGCTCGCGTTGCCGTCCCGTGCCGCGGTTTCGCCGAGCGCCTGCGGCCCGGCCGACGGTTCGGCCTGCGCCGCATCGCCCTCCAGGGACTCGGACGCTTCGCCCTCCGAAGCCCCGGGTGCTTCACCCTCTGCGGCTCCGGACGCTTCGCCGCCCGCCGCCGGGGGGCCGGACAACGCCTCGGCCTCACCCGCGTCTTCCGCGGAGGGCTCGGCAAGCCCGCCGCTCTCAGCGGCCGACTGGCCGCCGGAGAAGCCGCCGAGCTGTTCGAGGCCTTCGATGTCGAAGGGGTCCTTCGGTGCCGTTGCGGAGTTCCACGCGAGTCCGATCATCAGCGCGACCGTGAGCGCCGGCAGCAGCGCAACCAGCAGTTCGCGCGACAGGTACCAGAGCGGCACGCCGGCGTTGGCCGGCCCCTTGATGGCCCGCAGCAGCGCGGGCAGCGGCCGGTCGCCGAAGCGCTCGCGCACGTGCTCGGTCGCCGCCGGCAACGGCACGTGGCGCTCGGCTTCCGACAGCGGCGGCATCAGCTTCGGTCTGAGCTTGGCCAGCACGATCACGTAGACGATGTACATGCCGGCCAGCATCAGCCCCGGGAAGAATGCGCCGGCGTAGAGCTTGACCACCGACACGCCCGCGGTGGCGCCGTAGACGATCAGCAGCACCGATGGCGGGATCAGGATGCCCAGGCAGCCGCCGGCGGTGATCGAACCGGCCGAAATCCTGGTGTCGTAACCCGCCTTGAGCATCGCCGGCAGCGCCAGCAGGCCCATCAGCGTGACCACCGCGCCGACGATGCCGGTGGCGGTGGCGAACACCGCGCAGGTGAAGATGGTGGCCACC
>JAHDYE010000443.1:1102-1880 GCA_023383035.1 Burkholderiaceae bacterium
GATCAGCACGTCGTTGGCCATCACCGCGTAGGCGCGCTGCACCATCAGGTCGAGCGTCTGCTGGATCGCCTCCTCGGTACTGCCGGTACGGTCCATGTACGCGAAGAACGCGAACATCACGCCCATGCCCATCAGCGTGAACGCCGTGGGAAAGCCCAGCATGATCGCCGCGACGATCAGCGCCAGCATCAACAGCCCGAGATGTCCGCTCGTGAGCGACCCCCACGGCATGAGGATCGCCACCGCGGCCACGATCAGGCCGAGGATCGAGACCCCGAATACCAGTTCCTTTCGCATCGGCCGATCCCCTCAGCGTGCCGCGTTCGCGCTCTCGCTCTCGTTCTCTTGCTCGTGCTGGGTGACCATCGCCTTGAGCTTGTCGACGTCGACCTCCTCGACGTCTTCCTGGCGGCTTGGCCACTGGCCGTTCCTGAGGCAGACGATGCAGCGCAGGATCTCGACCGCGCCCTGCAGCAGCAGCAGCGCACCGGCCACCGGGATCACCGCCTTGAACGGATAGATCGGCGGCCCTTCGGCGGTGATCGACGAGTGCTCGCGGATCGCGAACGACTCACCGGCGTACCGGTAGCCGGCCCAGACCATCGCGACCACGCCCGGCACGAAGAAGACGATGTAGAGCAGCAGGTCGAAGAAAGCCTGCGTACGCGGCGTGAAGAAGCCGTACAGGATGTCGCCGCGCACGTGCCCGTTGGCGGCCAGCGTATAGGCGCCGGCCATCATGAACAGCGTGCCGTAGAGCATGATCTGCACGTCGAAC
>JAHDYE010000444.1 GCA_023383035.1 Burkholderiaceae bacterium
GAAGAAGATCGCGTTGATCAGCTCGGACTTGCCGCGCGAGAACTCGGCGACGAACGCGATCGTGATGCGGTCGCTGGCCAGGCGCTCTGCGATGCGGTCGATGCGCGACTGCAGCGCGGCGTCGGAAAGCTCGGCGTCCGCGAGCCACCGGCCGTAGCGTCGCACGGAATCGGACAGCTCGCGCCGCCAGCCGCCGTATTCGGCGATGTGCTCTCCAAGGACTCCCATCGGCTTCGATCGACCCGTCCGCCTGAACCCGGCCATCTATAGCACAGCCGCTTCGCCGCTTGCGTGCGCTCGGCCCGCGGGCGCGCGGCGCAACTGCCCTGCGGCTGTTTTCGGCTGGCGGACGGCGGCGGTTCGGGTCGCTGCGCGTGGCGTCGCGCGTCGCGTGCCGGCCCGCAGCCGGGGGCAGCGCCCGGCCGCCCCGGACGTGTCAGCGCTGGCAGCGCACGCAGTGGAACGTCGAACGTTGCCCCTGCCGCAGCACGCGCACCGGCTCGCCGCAGACGCGGCAGGGCTCGCCGGCGCGGCCGTACACGAAGCAGTCGAGCTGGAAACAGCCGCTCGCGCCATCGCTCGCGACGAAGTCGCGCAGGCTGCTGCCGCCGCGCGCGATCGCGTCGGACAGCGTGGCGCGGATCGCCGCGGCGAGCCGCTCGCAGCGCTCGCGCCCGACCCGCCACGCAGGCGTGGTCGGCCGGATGCCGGCGCGAAACAGGCTCTCGGATGCGTAGATGTTGCCGACGCCCACGACGACATCGCCCGCCAGCAGCACCTGCTTGATCGGCGCGCGCCGCCCGCGCGTGGCGCGATACAGCGTCGCGCCGTCGAAGGCGCCGGACAGCGGCTCGACGCCGAGCCCCGCGAGCAGCGGATGCGCGAGCGCCGGACCGTGCGCCGGGTCGTGCCACAGCATCGCGCCGAAGCGGCGCGGATCGTGATAGCGCAGCGTGCCGTGCGCGAACACCAGATCGACGTGATCGTGGCGCGTCGGCGGCCGGGGCTGCGACAGGAAGCAGAAGCTGCCCGACATGCCCAGGTGAACGATCAGCGTGCCCTCGCCGACGTCCATCAGCAGATACTTGCCGCGGCGATCCACCGCGCGCACCGTGCGTCCCGCAAGGCGCGATCCGAGATCGGCGGCGATCGGCCAGCGCAGGCGCGGTTCGCGCACCTGCGCGGCATCGATCCTGCGGCCCTGCACGCTGTGCTGCAGGCCGCGGCGCACGACTTCGACTTCGGGAAGCTCGGGCATGGAGAAACGTTACCGGCAGCTCGTCCGGGGCATCGACGCCGGCTCGGGTAATCTTGTCGGGCAGTGTAATAGAACCTACCATCGATTCATGAAAGCCTCGCTCCCGCCCTCGCGCTGGTCGGCGTGGGCCGCGCTGGCCGCCAGCGTGCTGCTCGCCGGCGCCTGCGCCACCCGCCCGCCCGCCGAACCGCAGGCGGGGCAACCGCCGTCGAAGCCGGCTGCCGCGGCCCCACAGCCCGAAGCCGGCGACGCTGCGAGCGCACCGGCGCATGCGGTGCCGACCGTTCCGCCCGAAGTCCTGCCGCAGGTGGCGCTCACGCCGCAGCTGATGTTCCAGCTGCTCGCCGCCGAACTCGCCGCCCAGCGCGGCGAAGCGGGCAGCGCTTCGGCCACCTACCTGTCGATGGCGCAGCAGACGCGCGATCCGCGCCTCGCGCGGCGCGCGACCGAGCTGGCGCTGGTCGATCGCTCGCTCGACCGCGCGCTGCCGGCTGCCCAGCTGTGGCACGAACTGTCGCCCGGCTCGCCGATCGCCAGGCAGACGATCGAATCGCTGTGGCTGAGCACCGGAGATCGGAAGAGCACACGTCTGAACTCCAGTCACTTGATGCCATCTCGTAT
>JAHDYE010000445.1 GCA_023383035.1 Burkholderiaceae bacterium
GCGCGGATCCGACTTCCACGGCCCGGGGGAAAGCCGTGCCGAGCTGGGCGGTCTACCGCCGCTGCCGGCGATGCTGGTGCCGGTCTGGCACGACTGGCCCGAGGCCGCGCTGGCGCTTTCGCGCTCGCGCCGGGCGCCCGGCAGCGCCGCTTCGCCGGCCGCGGCGCGCGCATGACGCAGCGCTTCACGCTGCACCCGACCCATCCGCAGGCGCGCCTGCTGCGGCAGGCCGCCGAGGTGCTCGGCAAGGGCGGCCTGGTGGCGATGCCCACCGACGCCTGCTACGTGCTCGCGTGCAGGCTCGGCGACCGGGACGCGGTCGAGCGGCTGCGGGCGATCCGCGGACTCGACGAGCGGCACCTGCTCACGCTGATGTGCCGCGACCTGTCCGAACTGTCGACCTACGCGCGGGTCGACAACCGGCAGTACCGCTTCCTGAAGGAGTGGACGCCCGGTCCCTACACCTTCGTGCTCGATGCGACGAAGGAGGTGCCGCGCCGGTTGTGGAACCCGTCGCGGCGCACGATCGGCCTGCGCGTGCCCGACGCCCCGGTGGTGCAGGGCCTGCTCGGGGTGCACGGCGAGCCGGTGCTGTGTTCCAGCCTGATCCTTCCGGGCGAAGACGATCCGCTCAACGAGGCCGACACGATCATGGCGCGGCTGGCGCGGCGCATCGAGCTGGTGCTCGACGCCGGCGGGCAGGGCTTCGTGCCGACCACGGTGATCGACCTCACCGGCGACGAGCCGGTGGTGGTGCGCGTGGGCTGCGGCAGCATCCAGGGAATGGTGGCGCGCGAAACCGGGACCTCGGCGCTGCGGGTGCGTTTCTAGTCGACTGTTACAATCGTCGCCATGGAATTGAGCCTGCCGCAGCTGATCGCGGTCTATGCGATCCCGGTGATACTCGCGATCACGCTGCACGAGGCGGCCCACGCCTTCGTCGCCGCGCGCCTGGGCGACCCTACCGCGCAACTGCAGGGCCGCGTCACTCTCAACCCGCTGCGTCACGTCGATCCGGTCGGCACGCTGCTGGTGCCGGCGCTGATCCTGCTCGCGAGCAAGTCGCTGGGCGCCGGTGGCCTGCTGTTCGGCTGGGCCCGGCCGGTGCCGATCGTGCCGTCGAACCTGCGCTCGCCGCGGCGCGACATGGGGCTGGTGGCGGCGGCCGGGCCGGGCGCGAACCTCGCGATGGCGCTCGGCTGGGCGCTCGCGCTGAAGCTGATGGCCATGTTCGGCAGCGACGGCGAGTTCTTCCCGCGCATGGCGATCGCCGGCATCTTCGTCAACCTCGCGCTGGCGGTGCTGAACCTGATGCCGGTGCCGCCGCTGGACGGCGGACGCATCCTGACGAGCCTGCTGCCGCACCGGCTCGCGGGGCCGTTTTCGCGCCTCGAGCCCTACGGCCTGTTCATCCTGCTGGGCCTGCTGGTCAGCGGCATGCTCGGTTCGATCGTCGCGCCGCTGATCGATATCGGCGTCGGAGTGATCGCGGCGCTCTTCTCCCTGTCCGACTGACATGTTCACCGAACGAGTGGTATCCGGCATGCGCCCGACCGGCGCACTGCACCTGGGGCATTTCCACGGCGCGCTGAAGAACTGGGTGCGCCTGCAGTCCGAGCATCCGTGCCTGTTCTTCGTGGCCGACTGGCACGCGCTCACCACGCACTACGACTCGCCCGAGGTGATCGGCGACAACGTCTGGGAAATGGTGATCGACTGGCTGGCCGCGGGCATCGACCCCCAGCAGTCCACGCTGTTCATCCAGTCGCGCGTGCCCGAGCACGCGGAGCTGCACCTGCTGCTGTCGATGGTCACGCCGCTGGGCTGGCTCGAGCGCGTG
>JAHDYE010000446.1 GCA_023383035.1 Burkholderiaceae bacterium
TGGTGGTACGTGCAGGCGCGCAACAAGCGCTCGATCACGCTCGACCTGCGCGTGGCCGCCGGCCAGCGCATCGTGCGCGAGCTGGCCGCGCGCAGCGACATCGTGATCGAGAATTTCCGCCCCGGCGCGCTGGAGAAGTGGGGGCTCGACTACGACGCGCTGTCGCGCGACAACCCGGGACTGATCTTGGTGCGCCTGTCGGGCTACGGGCAGACCGGGCCGTACCGCGACCGCCCCGGCTTCGGCGCGATCGCCGAGTCGATGGGAGGCATGCGCTACGTGACCGGTTTCCCCGACCGTCCGCCGGTGCGCATGAACCTGTCGATCGGCGATTCGCTGGCCGCGCTGCACGGCGTGATCGGCGCGCTGATGGCGCTGCACCAGCGCCGCGAGAGCGGGCGCGGGCAGGTGGTCGACGTGGCGCTGTACGAGGCGGTGTTCAACATGATGGAAAGCACGCTGCCCGAATTCGACCGCTACGGGCTGGTGCGCGAGCGCACCGGCACCAACCTGACCGGCATCGTGCCGTCGAACACCTATCCGACCGGCGATGGCGGGCACATCGTGATCGGCGGCAACGGCGACTCGATCTTCCGCCGGCTGATGCGCGCGATCGGGCGCGCCGATCTCGCCGACGACCCGGCGCTGGCCGACAACGCCGGGCGCGCCGCGCGCGCGCAGGAGATCGACGACGCGATCGCCGCATGGACCTCCGCTCACACGCTCGACGAGGGCCTCGAGGTCATGGCGCGCGCCGACGTGCCGAGCGGGCGCATCTACAGTGCCGCCGACATGGCGGCCGATCCGCAGTACCTGGCGCGCGCGATGATCGAGCGGCTGCACCTGCCCGACGGCGCGCCGCTCGCGGTGCCGGGGGTGGTGCCGAAGTTCTCGCGCACACCGGGCGCCATCCGCTGGGTCGGGCCGGCGCTGGGCGAACACACCGACCAGGTGCTGGGCGAGCTCGGCTACGACGCGGCGGCGATCACTGCTCTGCGCGCCGACGGCGTCGTCTGACCGGGTTTGCCGCACTGCCGGGCGACGCGTGCATCGGTTAATCTGGCGGCCGGATCGCGCCGGCAGCGCGCGGCACCGTGCCGCCGCCCGGCCGTAGCGGAACGAGGAGACACCCATGCGCAGACGCATCCTGACCGTCGTCCTGGCCGGCGTCGTCGCCGCGGCGTTGCCGCCGGCAGCCTCCGCGCAGGCGCCCGAAAAACAGAAGTTGACGATCGCGGTCGGCGGCAAGGCCGCCTTCTACTACCTGCCGCTCACCATCGCCGAACAGCGTGGCTACTTCAAGGAAGAGGGGCTGAACGTCGAGATCGTCGACTTCGCGGGCGGCTCGGCCGCCTTGCGCGCGGTGGTCGGCGGCTCGGCCGACGTAGTCTCGGGCGCCTACGAACACACCATCAACCTGCAGTCCAACAAGCAGTACTTCACCGCGTTCGTGCTGCAGGGCCGCGCCCCGGCGATCTCGCTGGGCGTCTCGAGCAAGGCGAAATACCAGTCGCCGGCCGACTTCAAGGGCATGAAGGTGGGCGTCTCGGCGCCCGGTTCGTCGACCAACATGATGGTCAACTATTTCCTGGCCAGGCACGGCGTGAAGCCGTCCGACGTGTCGATCATCGGCGTGGGCACCGGCAACGGCGCGCTGGCGGCGATGCGCTCGGGGCGCATCGACGCGCTGTCCAACGTCGATCCGGTGATGACCATGCTCGAGCAGGGCGGCGACGTGAAGATCGTCGCCGACACGCGCACGCTCAAGGGCACCGAGCAGGTGTTCGGCGGGCCGATGCCGGCCGGTTGCCTGTACGCGCCCGAGG
>JAHDYE010000447.1 GCA_023383035.1 Burkholderiaceae bacterium
GGGCGTCGAAGTGGTGCCGGTGCTCAACAAGATGGACCTGCCGCAGGCCGACCCGGCGGCGGCTGCCGCCGAGATCGAGGACGTGATCGGCATCGACGCGAGCCGCGCGATCCTTGCCAGCGCCAAGACCGGCATGGGCATCGACGAGATCCTCGAGGCGATCGTCGCGCGCATCCCGCCTCCGAAGGGCGACCCGGAAGCGCCGCTGCAGGCGCTCATCATCGATTCGTGGTTCGACAACTACGTGGGCGTGGTGATGCTGGTGCGGGTGTTCAACGGCGTGCTGCGTCCGCGCGACCGCATCCGCATGATGGCCACCGGCGCGGTGCACACCTGCGAGCAGCTCGGCGTGTTCACGCCGAAATCGTCCCAGCGCGAAGCGCTGGAAACCGGCATGGTCGGCTTCGTGATCACCGGCATGAAGGAGCTGAAGGCGGCCAGGGTCGGCGACACGATCACGCTGGCGGCCCGGCCGGCCGAGGCGCCGCTGCCCGGCTTTCGCGAGATCAAGCCGTCGGTGTTCGCCGGGCTGTACCCGGTGGAGGCGAACCAGTTCGAGGCGATGCGCGAAGCGCTGGAGAAGCTGCAGCTGAACGACGCGTCGCTGCAGTTCGAGCCGGAGGTGTCGCAGGCGCTCGGCTTTGGCTTCCGCTGCGGGTTTCTCGGCCTGCTGCACATGGAGATCGTGCAGGAGCGCCTCGAGCGCGAATTCGACATGGACCTGATCACCACGGCGCCCACCGTGGTCTACGAGATCCTGATGCGCGACGGCACCGTGCTGCGGGTGGAGAACCCGTCGAAGATGCCCGAACCCTCGAAGATCGAGGAGATCCGCGAGCCGATCGTCACCGTCACGATCTTCACGCCGCAGGAGTACGTGGGCAACGTGATGACGCTGTGCACCAGCAAGCGCGGCGTGCAGGTCAACATGGCCTATCACGGCCGTCAGGTACACCTGGTCTACGAGCTGCCGATGAACGAGATCGTGCTCGACTTCTTCGACAAGCTGAAGTCCACCTCGCGCGGCTACGCGTCGATGGACTACGAGTTCAGGGAATACCGGGCCTCGGACGTGGTCAAGCTCGACATCCTAGTCAACAACGAGAAGGTCGACGCGCTGTCGCTGATCGTGCACCGCACGGTGGCCCAGAGCCGTGGCCGCGACGTGGCGGCCAAGATGCGCGAGCTGATTCCGCGCCAGATGTACGACGTGGCGATCCAGGCCGCGATCGGCAGCAACATCGTGGCGCGCGAGAACGTCAAGGCGATGCGCAAGAACGTGCTGGCCAAGTGCTACGGTGGCGACATCACCCGCAAGAAGAAGCTGCTGGAGAAGCAGAAGGCCGGAAAGAAGCGCATGAAGCAGGTGGGCAGCGTCGAGATCCCGCAGGAAGCCTTCCTCGCCGTGCTCAGGGTGGACGAGCGCTGAGACTGCGGACACACTCCGGACCGACCGGAAAGTTCCGAACCACAACATCGAACGATGAACTTCGCACTGATCCTCTTCCTGCTGCTGGTGGTCACCTTCGCCGCCTGGCTGGCCGACCGCTTCGTGTTCCGGCGTCGTCGCCTGCAGGCGGCCGATGCGGCGGTCAGCGAATTCGACCGCGAGGGCGCACCACGGCTGCGCGAGAGCGCGGGCGAGGCCGCGGTGAGCACCGAGCGTGAACGCCTGCGCGCTGCGCGCCAGCGCCAGCCGCTGTGGCTGGAGTACACGGCCGGGCTGTTTCCGGTGATCGCGATCGTGTTCCTGTTGCGCTCGTTCGTGGCCGAACCGTTCAAGATCCCGTCGGAGTCGATGTTGCCCACGCTGTTCGTCGGCGACC
>JAHDYE010000448.1 GCA_023383035.1 Burkholderiaceae bacterium
TCGCCGATCAGCCGCTCGACCAGGATGCGCAGCTCCTCGCGCAGCCGCTCCGGCGCCATTCTGCCCATCACCTCGACGTCGACGCGATCGAGCAACTGGGCGTGCAGGTCGGTCCGCAAGGCCCGGTAGGCGGAGCTGTCGGGTCCGACGCCGAATGGCGGACCGGCCGGCTGCGACATCTGGATCGTGTTCAGTCTTTCGCGCAGCGACATGATGCACCTCTCACAGCGGCAGTCCGAACCAGCCGCGCTTGCGCCCGGCCTCCTGCGGCGCCAGCCGGTCGGCCAGCTCCAGCAGCGCCTTCGACACCGGGTCGCGCGGAGCACTCTTCAGGATCGGTACGCCGTGGTTGATCGCATGCGCCACGGCTGCGAAGCTGTTCGGCACTTCCAGATCGACCGGCGTGCCGAGCGCCTTCTGCACGTCGCCCGAAGTGATCTCGCCGCCCTTCTCCCAGCGGTTGACGATCACGTGCAGCTTGTCGCGTGCGTAGCCGAGCGTCGCGAGCAGCGCCAGCAGCCGCCGGGCGTCGTGGATGAACGGCAGCGTCAGTTGCAGCGTGAGGTACAGCGCCTCGGCCTGGTCGAGTGCGCGTACCGCGGCGCCGTCGAGCAGTCGACTCATGTCGAGCAGCACGAAATCGAAACGCTCGCGCGCCGCGGCCAGGATGCGTTCGACCGCCGCCGGCGTCACGTCCATTGCGCCTTCCGGCGTATCGGGCGCGGCCAGCACGCGCAGGTTCGGCGCCACTTCGATCATGCTCGACTCGAGGAAGGTCGGGTCAAGCCTCGATACGTCGCGCGCCAGGTCGGCGATCGTGGTCGCCGGCCTCGCCTCGCTGAGGAACAGCGCCGCATCGCCGAAGTGCAGGTTCAGGTCGATCAGCGCAACGCGCTGGCCGCGCGACGCGAGCGCGTAGGCCAGGTTGGTCGACAGGAAAGTCGAGCCGCTGCCGCCCTTGGCGGGCAGGAAGGCGAGCACCCGCCCCTTGCGGGCGCTGCCGCGGCGCGCGATCAACCGCTCGAACTGGCGCGCGTAAGCCACCTTCAGCTCGCCGTTGGCGAGCGGCGTCGGCACCACCTCGCGCACGCCGCTGCGCATCACCTGAAGCAGGTATTCGGGCGAGCGCTCAGGCGACAGCATGATCACCGAGGTGGCGGGCGAGTCGTTCAGCGCGACCTCGATGCGCCGCAGCTCGGCGTCGGCGAGCCGCGGAAGATCCGCGACCACCAGGTCGGGATGGCCGCGCTCGATCTCGGCGGCAAGGTCATCGATGCATCCGAGCGCCGACGAAACGCCGACCGATTCCTCCGCCGGCGGAAGCTGGCGTGCGAGCTGCGCCAGCCCGTCGGAGGTGGGCGCGAACAGGGTGAGCTTGAGTGTCATCCGATGCTGCCTGGACGGTTGAAGCGAAAGGGCCCGGTCACTGGAACACCGAAGTGCCGCCGATGCCGAGAATGTTGAAGGTCGGCGGCGGCTCCTTGAAGCCTTTCTGGTATTGCTCGATGGTGTTCTGCGCCGCGACGCCGTCGATACCGGCCACCGGATCGCTGTTGCGCCCGGCTTCGGGGTTCAAGGTCTGCTGCGCACGCGCCTGGCGCACTGCGTCGCCGAAGCGTGCATCGAGCCCGCGCGTCTCGACCGGCGGCAGTCCCGCGCAGCCGGTCAGCAGCACAGCGGCGAGCGAGACGGCGATGGTCGCGGCCCTGTTTCGAACCTTGCCTTGCATGCTCGTCTCCTTGCTCATTTCATCGTGAAGCCGCCGGCCGACGGCGCGGCGTCGGCCGCGCCGCGCGGCGCCGGGGCCGTGGGCTGCTG
>JAHDYE010000449.1 GCA_023383035.1 Burkholderiaceae bacterium
TGCTGTCGCTGCGCACCGAGCACGGCGCGTACTCGGAAGTCTTCATCCATTCGCCGGTGGGCAACGGCATCGGGCGGTTGATCGTCGACCCGTACAGCCTGCTGCTCTTCAGCAGCCGCGCCGAGGACTTCAACGCGATCAACGCCAGACGCGCCGCCGGACTGGACGTCTCGGCGGCCATCGATGCGGTCCTGCGGGAACGGGGGCTCGCATGAGGGGCCGCAACGTCGCCACGCTCATCGGGCTCAATGCGCTGATCGCCTGCGCCCTGATCGGCGCCGCCGGCCTGTGGCTCATGCCGACGCCGCTGCCCGCGTTGGCCGTGCTCGATGTGGCACAGCTCTATCAGAGCAAGGAGTCACAGATTGCCGCGGTGCTCGTGAAGCCGGATGCGAGTGAGGCCGAGCGCGCTGCCGCCCTGCATGAGGCAGCTGGTTTCGGCACCGAAATGGGCACGCTGCTGCAGACGCTGCCGGGCGAGTGCCGCTGCATCGTGCTCGCGCGCGGTGCGGTGATCAGCGCCGAGCCCGCACTGCCGGATCTGACGCCGAGCGTGCGGCGTCGTCTCGGTCTTTGAGCCGGTCACGCGCATGCGCACCCTGTTCCTGCATCACCGCGACGACCGCTTCGAATCGAGCGCCCGAGTGCGGCTGCGCCCGTTCGCCATGCGCAGCATCGGACACCTGAAGCGCTGGAGGTTTGTCTACCTTGCCATCGCTGCTGCAGCGCTCTGGTTCCAGGCGCATTACACGCTCGGTGTGAATGTCTCGCCAAGCCTTGCCTACCGGGTCTTCCTCATCCACAAGGGCGAGCACCCCGAGCGGGGCGATTACGTCGCCTTTCGCTGGGCTGGTGGCGGCCCCTACCCGGCAGGCGTCACCTTCATCAAGGTGCTCGCCGGTGTCCCCGGCGATGAAGTCATGCGCGATGCACAAGGCTTTCGCGTGAACGGCAAACCGGTCGGTGCGCCCAAGCCATTTGCACGCACCGGCCAGCGGCTCGAACCCGGATCGACCGGACGTATTCCGCCGGGCCGCTTCTACGTTCAGGCCGCGCACCCCGACAGTCTCGACTCGCGATATGCGTTGACGGGCTGGATCCACGCGTCGCAGATCATCGGACGAGCTGATGCGCTCTTCTGATCCGGCACCCATCAGTGCGCTGGACGGCCGCCGCCTTGTGCGACCCGTAGCGTCGATCTTCGCGCTTGTCGTGATGCTCTTCGCAGCAACCGCCCCGCTGCATGCGCGCGAACTCGGCGTGATCGGTCCGGTCTATCCGATTGCCGAGCCGGACCTGCTCGAAGCGATCCTCGCGCGACTGCGCACGGCAAGCGAAGACGGCACGCTCGCGCGCCTGCAGCGCGAAGCGCTCGCCGGCGCGCGGAAAAACGTCGAGCACCCGCAGCCGGTCACCGGACTCGTCCGCACCACGCAGGCGCGGCACTTCTACTTCGACCCGAGCATCGTCGTGCAGGAAGCGGTCCGCGACATCGATGGGCGCGTCCTCGTCGCTGCCGGCACGCGCGTCAATCCGCTCGATGTCGTCGCGTTGAGCCAGGCGCTGCTCTTTTTCGATGCGCGCGATACGAAGCAGCTCCTGTACGCCCGCAAACTCATCGACGAACGCGATGGGAAAGTGAAAGTGATCCTCACTGGCGGCTCGTACCTCGAGCTGATGCGCCGCTGGCAACGGCCGGTCTTCTATGACCAGCAAGGTGCGCTCACGACGAAGCTCGGGATTCGTCAGGTGCCCGCACTCGTCACCCAGGACGGCGCGAGGCTGCGCATCGATGA
>JAHDYE010000450.1 GCA_023383035.1 Burkholderiaceae bacterium
GGCCGAGCACGTGCACAACCAGGACACGCTCGACCGGCTCACCGACATCGGCGTGGACCACATCCAGGGCGACTGGATCGGCCGGGCGGCGCCGCTCGAACAGCTGTTCGCCGCGCCTCCGCTGCGAGCGGTGCGCACGCCGGTCTAGGGCGGTTCACGTCACGATCATCCCCGCGCCGCGCGCCGACGCCTGGCCGGCGAGCCAGCGCCGCAGGTCGGGCTCTTCGTCGACATCCCACAGCGTGCGCAGCTGCGTCCAGTCCACGCCCAGCTCGTCCAGGCGCCGCCGCGTCACCGCCATCAGCGTGTCGCTCCCCCACGGCAGGCCCTCGAACAGCCCTTCGATGGGCCGGCGCAGCCCGACCAGTGCAAAGCCACCGTCTTCGCTCGGCGCGAACGCTGCATCGTGCGCGCGCAGCGCCGCGAGCGCGTCCTTCAGATCGCCGGCAGTGAGCGACACCGCGTCGCTGCCGACCAGCACCGGTATGCGACCGTCGCGCAGGGCCCGTTCGAGCGCGCCGCCGAGCCGTTCGCCGAACGACGCCCCCGCCTGCGCGGCCAGCGCGATGCCGTGCAGCGCGGCCAGCCGTGCGCATTCACCATCGTCATCGTCGCCGGCGACGCACAGCTCGGCGTCCAGGCCGGGCAACTGCAGCATCGCCTCGCGTACCACCGCCAGCATGTCGCGCAGCATGGTCCGGTAGTGGGCAAGCGCCGCGGCCGCACCCACCGCGCGCGCCAGGCGTGTCTTGACTTCGCCGTAGCGCGGCGTGCGTGCGAAGACGACGATGCGTCCGTTCGTTTCGGGTTCGCTCATTTCGGGGCAGTCCGTGCCGGTGTCGATCTGCGATCATTCTTGCACGCATGAGACCCCTCGAATTCGCCCGCGGTGCCCGCCTGCTGGCCGGACCGCTCGCTTTCGCCCTCGCCTGGCTGCTGCTGCCCGGGCATTTCCCCGGCGCCGACGGCACGCCGGTCGCGTTCTCGCCGGCCGGACGGGCCACGCTGGCCATGGCCGCATGGATGGCGATCTGGTGGCTGAGCGAAGCCGTGCCGCTGGAAGCAACCGCGCTGCTGCCGGTGGCGCTGTTCCCGCTGCTGGGCATCGCCGGCATCGCCGAGGCCACCGCCCCGTACGCCTCGGATGTCGTGTTCCTGTTCCTGGGCGGATTCGTGCTCGCCGCGGGGCTGCAACGCTGGGGGCTGGACCGCCGCATCGCGTTCGCGGTGCTCGCGCGGGCCGGCGCCGAGCCGGCGCAGGTGCTCGCCGCGGTGATGATCGCCACCACCTTCCTCGGGCTGTGGGTGTCGAACACCGCCACCGCCGCGATCATGATCCCGATCGCGGTCTCGATCGCCGGCTTCGCCCGCTTCGACGACGCGGCCGCCGCCGGCCGGTTCGCCGCCGCGCTGGTGCTGGCGGTGGCCTACTCGGCGTCGATCGGCGGCATGGCCACGCTGATCGGCTCGCCGCCCAACGGCATCGCCGCGCGCTTCATCGCCCAGACTACCGGCGAGCCGATCTCCTTCGCGCACTGGATGCTGATCGCGAGCCCGGCCTCGGCGCTGATGCTGCTCGCCTGCTGGTGGTGGCTGGCCCGGCGGCTGCCTCCCGCCGGGGCCGGCGACGCCGCAGCGACGCGCGCCGCCATCGCCGGCTCGGCCGCTTCGCTCGGCCCGATGGGCCGCGGCGAGACCACCACGCTCGCGGTGTGCGCGCTGACCGCCTCGCTGTGGATCCTCCGCCCCCTGCTCGCGCCGATCGAGGTCGGCGCCGGGCGCCCGTTCGCC
>JAHDYE010000451.1 GCA_023383035.1 Burkholderiaceae bacterium
GCGACCTGGAAGTAGCGGCCCGGCGTCGACTTGCGCCCGCGAATGCGGATGCCCGAGGGCGGCATGTCGAGGCAGCGCCCGGCCTGGTGCTCGGTGAGCACGCCGGTGATGTGGTCGTCGACCACCACCACCTCGTCGACGTGGCCGTACCACTGGCGCGCGAAGATGCCGATCGTGGCCGAGCCGCAGCCCACGCGCATGCGCTGCTCCTCGACGCCGTTGATGCGCGGCGCGTGGCCGGCCTGCACGGTGAGCCGCGCACCGCCCTCGATCTCCAGATCGACCGCCGCGCGGTTTCCGAGCTGCATCATCAGGTCGCAGGTGACGCGGCCTTCCTTCTTCGATCCGCCGGTGAGATGGTGCACGCCGCCGAGCGACAGGAACTGCGAGCCGTACTCGATCGTGGTCACGTGGCCGACCGCCTCGCCGCGATGCCGCACCGTGGCCTGCTCGGGACCGAGGTAGCGGTCGGTGTCGATCTTCACCTTGAAGCTGCAGTAGCTGAAGATGCCTTCGGTCACCACGGTGACCATGTCGACGCCGTCGTGACGGCTGCCCACGATGAACGGCGCCGGCTTGTAGTCGGGATAGGTGGTGCCCGCGCCGACGCCGGTCACGAACACCGGCGCGTCGTTCAGCAGCGCGCCGTTCCACGCCTGGACGGTGCCCGGCACCACCTCGGCGCCGGGGCGCGCGAGCAGCAGCACCGGATCGGTGCGCGTGAGCACGCCGCCGACGTTGCCCCAGCGATCGCAGGCGCCCAGCCGGCCCTCGCTGATCTGGCACAGCACCGGGCAGGCGTCGCACTGGATCTTGTTGACCGCCATCTTCTCGGGCGCGCGCGCGGCCACCACCTCGCCGCCGGGCTTGCCGGCATCGTCGGGCGCGTCGAACTGCTCGCCGATCGCGTTCGAGCCGAGTCTCTGGGTCATCGGGAAGCTCCCTCGCGCAGCGCCGCGCGCAGGCGATCCGGCGTCACCGGCACCTCGACGATACGCACGCCGGTGGCGTGATGGATCGCGTTCAGGATCGCCGGCGCGGTGGCCACCAGCGCCGGCTCGCCGACGCCCTTGGCGCCGTACGGTCCGAGCGGCTCGGCATCCTCGACCAGGTGCACGGTGATCGGCGGGATGTCGCCCGCGGTGGGGATCAGGTAGTCGTGCAGGTTGTCGGTGCGCCCGGCGTGGTACTCCTCCATCAGCGCCAGGCCCAGCCCCTGCGCGATGCCGCCGTGGATCTGGCCCTCGACCTGGGTCGGGTTGATCGCCCGCCCCACGTCGTGCGCGGCATGGATCGCCAGCACGCGCACCGTGCCGAGCGCGACGTCGACCTCGACCTCGGCGAACTGCGCCGCGAAGCCGTAGGTCGCATACGGCACGCCCTGGCCGTCGGCGTCCAGCGGCACGGTGGGCGGATCGAAGTAGCCGCTGCCCACGTCCACGTCGCCGCGCTCGTCGGCCGGCAGCGTCGCGAGATCGAGTGCGGCGCGGCGCCCGTCGGCTTCGCCGCGCAGCGTGGCGCCGTCCGGCAAGAGCCGCGCGTGCGCCGGCAGCCCGAGCCGCGCCAGCAGGCGCGCGCGCAGGTCTTCGCCGGCCGCCTTCGCGGCATTGCCCGACACGAAGGTCTGGCGCGATGCCGAGCTCTTGCCGGCATCGCGCGTGAGGTCGGTGTCGGCGGCGGTCTGGTCGATCAGCGCCACCGGCACGCCGAGCGCGACGGCGCAGATCTGCGCCATGATCGTATACGTGCCCTGCCCGATGTC
>JAHDYE010000452.1 GCA_023383035.1 Burkholderiaceae bacterium
GACGCGACCGCTCTCCGCGAGCGCCTCGCCGATCGCGTCCAGCGACTCGGCGACGGCCGCGTCGATGAACCCGCAGGTGTTGACGACGACCAGGTCCGCGTCCGCGTAGGCGGGCGCGATCGCGTAGCCCTCGGCCCTGAGCTGCGTGAGGATCTGCTCGGAGTCGACCAGCGCCTTCGGGCAGCCGAGGGACACGAAGCCCACGCGGGGGGCGCCGCGCGGCGCGGACGTCGGGTTCATCGCCTGTCGGCCTCGCGGCGATCACGCGCCGCACAAAGGCGCGCGTGAGGCCCTGCTTGTTGCGGCGCGTCGTGCGCGCTCAGCGGGACTTGTCGTCGTCGCCGCCGGTTTGCGGCGGCGCGAAATTGGGGAAGGGGAACGCGGAGAACATGCCGCGCGTCTGGTCCTGCATGCGCTGCTGCATGTCCATGAACAGCCTGGCGCTCTGCTCGAGGTAGTTGCCGAGCATGCCCTGCATCGCCGGGGCCTGCATCTGCATGAACTGCTTCCAAAGGTCGGGCGTGAGCATCATCTTGTCGCCGTAGATCTGCTTCGCCTGGTCCTGCAGCTTCTTCTGGATCGCCATGAACGCCTTGACGTTCTGCTCCATGTACTGGCCCATCATCGTCTGCTGCGCGGAGCCGTAGAAGCGGATCATCTGCGCCAGCATCTCCGAGCTGAACATCGGCACGCCGCCGGACTCCTCCTCGAGGATGATCTGCAGCAGGATCGAGCGCGTGAGGTCCTCGCCGCTCTTCGCGTCGACGACCTGGAAGTCGATGTTCTCGAGGACCATCTGCTTCACGTCCGCGAGCGTGATGTAGCCGCTGTTGGCGGTGTCGTAGAGCCGGCGGTTCGGATACTTCTTGATCGTGCGGAGAGGTTCGGCCACGGCGCGCTCCCGAAGGACGGTCGTCGATTATAACCCACTGATTTATCGCGGGTTCGCGACGATTCCGCGGGCCCTGCTGCGATGCAGCAAAAAACCCTTGACCGCGGGGTTTTCCATCCCTATACTTCGTTTGTGCGGTGCAGCAAAGTCGCCGGCGAAATCCCCGGCGGTTCCCGGCCGGCCCACGCCGGCACGCTGCGCCGAGGTCGCGACCACGAGCGCGCAGGACACAACCCAGGAGCCAGCCATGTACAACGCCACCGAGCAGTTCGCCGAATTCAACAAGGCCAACGTCGCGCAAGCCAGCAAGATCGCCGCGATCGCCATGGGCAACGCCGAGAAGCTGATGAAGCTCGGCATGAACACCGCGCGCAACGCGCTCGAGCAGTCGATCGAGAACGCGCAGGCCGTCGCGTCGGTGAAGGACGTGCAGGAGCTGTTCGCGCTGCGCGCGAAGCTCGCCGAGACGGGCGTGCAGTCGGCCCTCGCGTACTCGAAGAACCTCTACGAGATCGCCTCCGAAGCCCAGGCCGAGCTGACCGCGGCTTCCGAGGAATCGTGGTCGAGCTACACGCGCGGCGTCGCCAAGTGGGTGGACAGCGCCGCGCAGGCCGCGCCGGCCGGCTCGGACGTCGCGGTCAACGCGTTCAAGTCGACGGTCGCAGCGACGACCGCGGCGTTCGACCAGTTCCAGAAGGCGACCAAGCAGGTCGTGAACCTCGCCGACGCGAGCGTACGCGCCGCCGCGACGTCGGCTGCCAAGGCTGCCCCGAAGGGCCGCCGCGCGGCCTGAGCTTTCCGCACCGGCGCCGCCCCGCGGCGCCGGCGGGACCTCGGGGCCGGTTGAAACCGGCGCGGGCGTCCCC
>JAHDYE010000453.1 GCA_023383035.1 Burkholderiaceae bacterium
GCCCTGCTCGTCGTAGCGCCGCGCGATCTCGACCGGGTCGCCGGCATCGCGCAGGCCGACGAAGTTCACGCCCTTGACGACGCGCCCGGCGGTGACGTCGAGGCAGGGGATGATGCGCTTGGTGAGCATCAGCCGTTCAGCTCGTCGGCGCGCGCCTGGGCGGCGCCGAAGTCGAGCCTGCCCTCGTACAGCGCACGCCCGAGGATGGCACCCTCGACGCCCTCCTCCTCGATCGCGCACAGTTTCTCGACGTCGTCCAGGCTGGCGAAGCCGCCCGACGCGATGACGGGGATGCGCAGCTCGCGCGCCAGCCGCACCGTCGCCTCGATGTTCACGCCGGTGAGCATGCCGTCGCGGCCGATGTCGGTGTAGATCACCGCCTCGACGCCATAGCCCTCGAACTTCCTGGCCAGGTCGAGCACGTCGTGGCGCGTGAGCTTGCTCCAGCCGTCGGTGGCGACCTTGCCGTCGCGGGCGTCGAGCCCGACGATGATCTGGCCCGGGAAGGCGCCGCAGGCATCGTGCAGGAACCCCGGGTTCTTCACCGCGGCGGTGCCGATGATCACGTAGCTGATGCCGTCGTCGAGATAGCGCTCGATGGTGTCGAGGTCGCGGATGCCGCCGCCGAGCTGCACCGGCACGTTGCCGCCCACCGCGTCGACGATCGCGCGGATCGCCGCCTCGTTGCGCGGCCGACCGGCGACCGCGCCGTTCAGGTCGACCAGGTGAATGCGGCGGGCGCCCTGCTCCACCCAGTGGCGGGCGACGGCGGCAGGGTCTTCCGAGAAGACGGTCTCGTCGTTCATGTCGCCCTGCTTCAGGCGTACGCAACGGCCGTCCTTCAGATCGATGGCTGGGATGAGGAGCATCGGAGATCGGTTGCAGTCGGTTCGAGGAAGTGCGGGGTGCGGCACGATGCCTGACCGCGAAAGCCGCGTACCGATCGGCCGGGTCGGGCTAAGGCTGCCAGCGAATGAAATTCTCGTAGAGCCTCAGGCCGTTGGCCGCGCTCTTCTCCGGATGGAACTGTGTCGCGAAAATGTTATCCCGCGCCACCGCCGAGGTAAAGCGCAGGCCGTAGTCGGTTTGCCCCACCGAGAGCTCGCGCTGCGCCGGGGCGGCGTGAAAACTGTGCACGAAGTAGAAGTATGCGCCGTCGGGCACACCGGCCCACAGCGGATGCGCGCCGGCCTGGAACACGCGGTTCCAGCCCATGTGCGGCACTTTCAGGCGCGCACCGTCGGGCGCGTGCATGGCGGCGGGCGCGAAGCGCAGCACGCGGCCCGGCAGCACGCCCAGCCCCGGCGTGTCGCCTTCCTCGCTGCGCTCGAACAGCATCTGCTCGCCCACGCACACGCCGAACAGCGGCTTGCCGCGCGCGGCGCGCAGCACCGCGTCGCGCAGCCCGGCGGCGTCGAGGAAGCGCATGCAGTCGGGCATCGCGCCCTGCCCCGGAAAGACCACGCGGTCGGCCGCATCGACCTCGGCGGCGCGACCCGCGATCGTCACCCGCGCCTTCGGCGCCACGTGCTCGAGCGCCTTGGCCACCGAGCGCAGGTTGCCCATCCCGTAATCGACGACGGCAATCAGCATCGGGACAAGGAGCCTCCCCTTCCCCCTTCCCCCTTCTCCCTTCCCTTCCTCAAAGCGCTTCCTTCGTCGACGGAACGCGCCCGGCACTGCGCGGATCGGGCTCGATCGCCATGCGCAGCGCGCGCGCGAACGCCTTGAACACG
>JAHDYE010000454.1 GCA_023383035.1 Burkholderiaceae bacterium
CGATCGCCTACCGCAAGCGGCTGGTCGACAGCCCGTCGTACACGCTGAACCACGAGGAAGTCGAGAAGGCGCTCGAGGAAGGCATCCGCTTCGCCGAGTGCCTGGCGCCCGCGCGCATCGACATCGACGCCCAGGGCGCCGTCGAGTCGATCACCTTCGCGCGCCAGCTGCGCGACGACGATGGCCGCTGGCGCGAGGGCGACACCTGGCGCACGAGCGCGCGCACCGTCTTCATCGCCGCCGGCACGCAGCCCAACACCGTACTGGCGCGCGAGGACGCCACCCACTTCGCGCTGGACGGACGCTACTTCCGCGCCATCGACGCCGACGGCAATCCGGTGAAGCCCGCCCACGCCAACGCCAAGCCCGACACGGCGCAGGTGCTGCTCGCACGCCTCGACGACGGCCGCATGCTGTCGTTCTTCGGCGACCTGCATCCGAGCTATTTCGGCAACGTGGTCAAGGCGATGGCCTCGGCACGGCACGGCTACCCGGTGGTATGCGGCGTGCTCGCGCGTCGTGCGCCGGTCGGCAGCGGGGATTTCGGCGCGTTCGCGGCGCGGCTGAACGACCTGCTGCGCGCGCGCATCGAGCGCGTCGAACGCCTGACCCCCACCATCGTCGAGGTGATCGTGCGCGCGCCGATGGCCGCGCGCCGCTTCCGCCCCGGCCAGTTCTACCGGCTGCAGAACTTCGAGACGCGCGCGCGGCGCGTGCGCCCCGACGGGCTGCCCACCACGCTGGCGATGGAAGGCCTGGCGCTGACCGGCGCCTGGGTCGACCGCGAGCGCGGCCTGGTGTCGACCATCGTGCTCGAGATGGGCGGCTCGTCGAACCTGTGCGCCGACCTGCAGCCCGGCGAACCGGTGGTGCTGATGGGCCCGACCGGCGCGCCCACCGAGATCGAAGCCGGCGAGACCGTGGTGCTGGTGGGCGGCGGGCTGGGCAACGCGGTGCTGTTCTCGATCGGCGCTGCGTTCCGCGCGGCCGGCTCGCGCGTGCTCTACTTCGCGGGCTACAAGAAGCGCATCGACCGCTACAAGGTGGCCGAGATCGAGGCCGCGGCCGACACCATCATCTGGTGCTGCGACGAAGCGCCCGGCTTCGAGCCCGGCCGCCCACAGGACCGCAGCGTGGTGGGCAACATCGTCGAAGCGATGACCGCGTACGCGCGCGGGGAACTCGCCGACCTCGAGCGCCCCGGCACCCTGCGCCTGCAGGACGCCGACCGCATCATCGCGATCGGCTCCGACCGCATGATGGCCGCGGTGGCCGCGGCGCGCCACGCGCAGCTCGGCCCGTACCTGAAGCCGCAGCACCGCGCGTTCGGCTCGATCAACTCGCCGATGCAGTGCATGATGAAAGAAGTCTGCGCGCAGTGCCTGCAGCCGCACAAGGATCCGGTCAGCGGCCGGATCGAGTACGTGTTCTCGTGCTTCAACCAGGACCAGCCGCTCGACCGGGTCGATTTCGCCGCGCTCGCGCAGCGCCTCGCGCAGAACACGCTGCAGGAACGTCAGACTGCCTCATGGATCGCGCGATGCCGTAATGCGGAATGAGCGGGCACGCCAATCGCTCTTTACGAGACGTTTTCGTTACGCCGGCGCGAAAGATTCCTTGCGCAGCGCAACATGCTGCGGATAAATTGGCTGCTATCGGTTGCCGATCCGGAGATCGAATGCTCTATGACATCCGCGAGGCCCAGCGCGCGTTCCTGAATCC
>JAHDYE010000455.1 GCA_023383035.1 Burkholderiaceae bacterium
TGACGCACAAGGCCGAAATGCTCGGCTATCACCCGCAGGTGATCCTGGCCGGCCGCCGCATCAACGACGGCATGGGTGCGTTCATCGCCCAGCGCCTGGTCAAGGAAATGATCGCGGCGGGCTTCGGCGTCAGGGGCGAGCCGATCATCGTGTTCGGGCTCACGTTCAAGGAAGACGTGCCGGATCTGCGCAATTCGAAGGTGATCGATGTGATCCGTGAATTGCGCAGCTACGGGGCCGCGGTTTGCGTTCATGATCCGGTGGCCGATCCGGACCACGCGATGCACGAGTACGGTGTAAGCCTGACCGCCTGGGAGGCCTTGCCCAGAGCGGCTGCGGCGGTCATGGCGGTTCCGCACGCGGCATTGCGCGAGCGCGGGGTCGAAGCGATCGCCGCGCGGCTGCTGCCGGGCGCCGTCCTGGCGGATGTGAAGTCCGTCTTCCCGCCGGCGGCCGTCACCGCTGCCGGATTGCGGCTGTGGCGGCTATGAACATGGCTGCGTCGATGGCCGACGGTGCGCCCGGCGAACGGTCCGCAGAGGCCGCGGCAAGACTCGCGGCCGATCCGAATCTCGCCCTTCTGGTTGGCAGGCCGGCGCAACGCTGGCTGGTCACCGGGGCAGCGGGTTTCATAGGATCGAACCTGGTCGAGACGCTGTTGCGTGCAGGTCAGTACGTGACCGGGCTCGACAATTTCGTGACCGGCCATCGGCGCAACCTCGATGAGGTGCGTCGGCTCGTCGGCGAACCGGCCTGGACGCGATTCAGGCTCGTGGAAGGCGACCTGGTCGATGCGCAAGTCTGTCATGACGCCGCCGAAGGTTGCGATCACGTGCTGCACCAGGCAGCGCTCGGCTCGGTACCGCGCTCCATTGCGCAGCCGATGCCTTCGTTCGCGGCGAACGTCGAAGGGTTCCTCCAGATCCTGGAAGCGACGCGCGCCGCCGGCGTGCGCCGCTTCGTCTACGCATCGTCCAGTTCAGTCTACGGCGACCATCCGGAGCTGCCCAAGGTCGAGCATCGTGTCGGGCGTGTGCTCTCGCCGTACGCGGCGATGAAGGCCGCCGACGAACTGTTCGCCGACACCTGGGCGCGTGTCTACGGCATGGAGTGCGCAGGTTTGCGCTATTTCAACGTCTTCGGACCGCGGCAGGATCCCGAAGGCGCCTATGCGGCGGTTGTCCCGCGCTGGATCGCGTCGCTGCTCGCCGGTGAACCGGTATGGATCAACGGCGACGGGCAGACCAGCCGCGACTTCTGCTACGTGGCCAATGCGGTGCAGGCGAACCTGCGCGCCGCGCTCGTGCCGTCGCTGCCGTCGCCGCACGAAGTGTTCAACGTGGCCGTGGGCGAGCGCACGACGCTGAACGAGTTGTTCGGGTTGATCCGCGAGCTGCTGTCGCGCGACGATCCGGCATTGGCGGGCGTCGAACCGGGGTATCGGGATTTCCGGGCGGGGGATGTGCGCCATTCGCTGGCGGATATCGGTCGGGCGCGGGAACTCCTTGGTTACGTCCCCTCTCATGGGGTCGGAAAGGGCCTCGTCGAAGCGATCGGCTGGTATGTCGGATTCATGAACGGCCGCTCCTGATTCAGCGTTTCGCCTGCCGCAGTTCGAACAGGGCCGAGGCGGAGCCAAGCCACCGGCTGGCCTTCTGTCGCAGGGTGATGCCGGTTCCGGGGAAAAGGGCATGCCCGGTGTAGAACAGGCCGACCTCGG
>JAHDYE010000456.1 GCA_023383035.1 Burkholderiaceae bacterium
ACGAGGTCGGTCCGCTGGCCGACCCGCGCCCGTTTCTCACGGACGAGCCGAAGGACGCCTCGATCGACGCGCTCGCGACGGCCGTTGCGCTCATGCTGCGCAGCGCAGCCGTGACCCCTGCCGAGTTCGGCCCCGCCGAGCGCCGATTGTTCCTGCTGTCGGCAGCGCGCTGGACCCGCTATCGCGCACCGGAGCTCGCGCGACACGTGCGCCGTCACCGAACGAACGCCTGGAGGACGATACGCGCTGCCATCGCAGAGCGCGCGAGGGCAGCTGCGGGCGACGGCGCGGTGGTGGCGCTGAAACCATCGCAACTGCTGGCCGAACGTTCGCAACTGCTGGCTGAACGTTCGCAACTGCTGGCTGAACGTTCACAACGGCCGACTGAACGATCACAGACGCCGGCCGAATACCCCCTCGTGCTGAATGACGATGAACTGCGCGCCATGGCGCTGATACTGGCTGACCGCCGTCTGTCGAGTTCGCATTTGCGGGGGGCCGTGCCGGTGCGCGCACCGATGAGCCCGCAGCGGCCCGGGTAGCGAATGCACCGGCACAGCAGTTCTCGACCGACGAACCCCCGTGATCCACTCGCCGATACTGCGCTACGAAGCGTTGCCGATGGATCTGGCCGATACCTTGCTCGTGGTGCTCGCGGAAACGCCCGACTGCCGAGTCAGACGAGACGCATGATCAACGTCACGTGTTCGAGCGCCCTGGTGCGCCCCGCATCCGTGCTGACGGCATGCCGGAGCGCGCGGCTGATTGCTGCCGACCCGGAGCATGCGGGCTGACTGCCGACCCGGAGCGCGCTACCAGATGATGCGCCTTGCATCGTGGAACGCTTTTCACGCGCGAAAACGCATCATTCCGTTGCCGCGCTTCTCGACGCTTACCTGCGCAGCTGCCGCCTGCACGGCCGCCACCTGCCGGCTGGCCTGGTGGGGCATGAGGCTGCGCGCAGGTGCCCGCAGCTGGGCGAGCCAGTATGCGCGTGAGCGCAGGAGGTTCGGCGAGCAAGCAAGCGGCTTGAATTGCAGCGCCGCCGGGTGACGCCGGGTGACGCCGGGTGACGCCGGGTGACGCCGGGTGACGCATGGCGCCATCGCTGGGTGGACCGGTCCCCAAAGTGCGGACACTACGAAGCGCTGCGGTGAGCGTTGTCCACGGACGGCCGGTTCGGTCGCTTGCGACGAACCGGAACCGACCGGCGGTGGTCAACGCGGCTCAGTGCGCCGGGCTGGGTGCCTGGTGCCTGCGTCTGCAGTTGCCAGTATCTCTCGAGTCCTACCGGGTGGAGGTTTCGCATGGAAGGGCGCCTGCGCTCTGCGTTGTAATGGCGGATGAACTCGTGGACCGCCTGGCGCGCCTGCGCGCGCGTACGGCAGTGCTCGCCGTGCAGACACCGGATGTTGTCGGTGGCGTTGAGCGATCCAGCACATGCGAGACGTTGCCGAAGGTGTTTACGCCACAGACCCATCACGTTGCCGGTCTGGCAGCTGATCTTCCGCCGCTGATTTGCACCGTGTCGGCGTGAAGGCCTGCGTGTAGCGCCCGCCAACTGAGCCTTCGTGTGGCTCCGACTCGGTTGGCTACGACTCGGGTGGTTCGCGCTCGGGCAGCACTGACTCGGGTGGTTCGCGCTCGGGCAGCACTGACTCGGGTGGCACGGCGATCGGCGGATGATCGCCGGTAGTCTCGCGACTCGTCGCGCTCTCC
>JAHDYE010000457.1 GCA_023383035.1 Burkholderiaceae bacterium
GCGCGGCGGCGGCTTCGGCCTGTTCACCGGCTGCGCTGCCGGCGACACCGCCATGGCCGTGGTCATCGAAGTGGGCGACGCGTAGACGAACAGAGTCACGGCGCATCCGGAATCACGCCCATGCAAATGCACGACTGGATCCATCGACACGCCGGGTGCACGCCCGAGCGGCTGGCGATCCGCTTTCCGGGCCGGGACCTGAGCTACGCGGCGCTGGCGCAGCTCATCGATCGCCATGCGGCCGGCCTCACCGCCGCCGGCGTCAAGCGCGGCGGCTGCGTTGCCTATCTCGGCCTGAACAGTCCCGACGAGATCGCGCTGCTGTTCGCCTGTGCGCGGCTGGGCGCGATGTTCGTGCCGCTGAACTCGCGGCTTGCGGCCCCCGAGCACCGGCAGATCCTGGCCGACTGTCCGCCATCGGTGCTGTTCGTGGAATCGCAGTTCGTGCGGCAGACCGAGACCATCCGGTCGTCGCTCGGAACGATGCTGATGGTTTCGTTCGGACCGGCCCCGCAAGGCTGGCTCGAGCATTCGGCATTCCTGGCGCGCGGCGAAGGCGCGGCCATGCGCACCGACGCCGCGATCCTCCAGCGCGCGCCGCTGCTGGTCTGCTACACGTCGGGCTCGACCGGCAAGCCGAAGGGCGTCGTGCTCAGCCAGGACGCGATCGCATGGAACGCGCTGAACAGCGCCGACATGCACGAGATGACGCCCGATGACCGGATCCTCAACAACCTGCCGCTGTTCCACGTCGGCGGGCTGAACAACCAGACCACGCCGGCGCTGCGCATGGGCAGTACCGTGGTGCTGCACCCGAGATTCGACGTCGACGCCACCTTCGACGCGATCGAACGCGAGCGCATCACGCTGGCCCAGCTGGTGCCTTCGCAGTTGACGATGATGCTGGCGAGCCCGCGCTGGGCCACGGCCGATCTGTCCAGCGTGCGCATGATCACCACCGGCTCGATGGTGGTGCCCGAGCAGCTGATCCGCGCGGTGCACGCGCGCGGCGTGCCGCTGGTGCAGGTCTACGGTTCCACCGAAACCTGCCCGATCGCCGCCTGCCTGAAGGCGGCCGATGCCATGCGCAAGATCGGGTCGTCCGGCCGTGCCGCGGCGCACTGCCAGGTGCGCGTCGTCGATGACGCCGGACGCGATGCGGCGCCGGGTGCCACCGGCGAGATCCTGGTACGCGGCCCGAACCTCATGTCCGGCTACTGGAACGCGCCGGAGGCCACCGCCGCGGTGCTGGTGAACGGCTGGTTCCACACCGGCGACATGGGCTACTTCGACGCCGACGGCTACCTGTACGTCAACGGGCGCAGCAAGGAGATGATCATCTCGGGCGGCGAGAACATCTACCCGGCCGAGATCGAGAACCTGCTGATCGATTCGCCCGACGTCGTCGAGGCGTCGGTGGTCGGCTGGCCCGACGAGCGCTGGGGCGAGATCGTGGTCGCGGTCGTCGTGCCGCAGCGCGGTCACAGGCTGACCGAATCGGACGTGATGAGGCGGATGGAAGGACGCATCGCGCGCTTCAAGCAGCCCCGGAAGGTGTTGTTCGCGGAAGAACTGCCGAAGACCGCGCTCGGCAAGGTACGTCGCGAGGAAGTGCGGCGGCTGGTAGCCGGCAGCGCGGTTGCTGCCCCAGAGGGAGAAATCGCTCCATGACACTGAAAATAGGCATCGACGTCGGGGGCACGTTCACCGACTTCGTG
>JAHDYE010000458.1 GCA_023383035.1 Burkholderiaceae bacterium
GTGCGAGCCGCTCGGTCGAGGGATACGCGAGCGGCATGCAGCGCGCCGGCTACGCAACCGATCCGCGCTACGGCGAGAAGCTCGAGCGCACGATCAACCGGGCATTGATGCTCGGCCGCCCGACCACCTGAAGGAAGCGACGCGATGTCGGCCCTGCTCTCCATCGGCCAGAGCGCGCTGCTGGCAGCCTACGCGCAGCTGCGCACCACCGGCCACAACATCGCGAACGCCAACACGCCCGGCTACACCCGCCAGGAAACGGTGCTGGCCAGCGCGGGCGGGCAGCACACCGGCGCCGGCTTCTTCGGCCAGGGCGTGGACATCGTGACGGTGCAGCGTCGCTACGACGGCTTCCTCGCCGCCGAGCTGTCGTCGAGCACCGCGCTGGCGGCGGCCGACAGCGCGCGCGCCGAACAACTGGGCCGTCTGGACAACCTGCTGGCCGATACCGACAACGGCATCGGCGTGGCGATCGACGAGCTGAACGCCGCGCTGGCCGACCTGGTGAATCGCCCCGGCGACGCGAGCGCCCGGCAGATCGTGCTCGCGCGCGCCGACGCGCTCGCGCTACGCATGCGCACGGTCGACGCACAGCTGCAGCAGCTCGGCCAGGATTCCAGCGAACGCATCGGGTACGCGGCGACGTCGGCCAGCGATCTGCTCGGGCGCATCGCGAGCCTGAACGGGCGCATCGCCGCGAGCGCCGGCGCCGGGCAGCAGCCCAACGACCTGCTCGACGAGCGCGACCGCCTGCTGCTCGATCTCAACGGCTACCTGAAGGCCACCGCCTACACGCAGGCCGACGGCACCGTCAGCGTGTTCGCCGCCGGCGGCGAGGCGCTGGTGGTGGGCAACCGCGCTGCGACGCTGCGCGCCGAGCCCGATCCGCTCGACGCCTCGCGTCAACGGGTGGTGATCGCGCTGGGCGCCACGGAGCTTGCGGTGAGCGCCGACACGCTGGGCGGCGGCTCGATCGCCGGACTGCTGCGTTTTCGCGACCAGGACCTGCAGTCGGCGCGCGCGCGGCTGGGGCAGCTGGCCGGCGCGCTCGCCGAAGCGTTCAACCGGCAGCAGTCGCTCGGCGTGGACGCGAGCGGCGCGGCCGGCCAGCCGATGTTCGCATTGGGCGAGCCGCGCGCCACCGCGGCGTCGACCAACGCCGGTTCGGCGCGGCTCGTGGCCAGCGTGGTCGACGGCACGCAGCTCGCGGCCAGCGACTACGAGATCCGCTACGATGGCGCCCAGTACCTGATCACGCGCAGCGCCGACGGGCTGCAACGCAGCTACGCCACGCTGCCTCAGACGATCGACGGGCTGCAGATCGGCTTGGACAGCGGCAGCGGCACGCCCGCGCCCGGCGACCGCTTCCAGCTGCGCAGCGCCACATCGATCGCTGCCGGTTTCACGCGTACGTTGTCCTCGGGCGCCGGGCTGGCCACCGGCCATGCGGTGAGCGCCGCGGGTGCCGGCAGCAATACCGGCGACGTGGCGGTGGCCGCGTTCTCGGTGGACGCCGCCGACCCGAACCTGTCGCAGCCGGTGGCGCTCACCTTCACCGCGGGCGGCCCCTGCGACGGGGCGCGCCGCCCCCCCCCCCGCCCTCCGGGGGCGGGCCGGGGCGCCCGGGGGGCGGTAGGGCGTCCTTCGACTCGGCGCTGCGCGCCTCGCTCAGGACGAACGGGGGAGGG
>JAHDYE010000459.1 GCA_023383035.1 Burkholderiaceae bacterium
GCGGTCGATGTTGCCGCCGACGATCATCACCGCGCCGACTTCGGAGATCGCGCGGCCGAGCCCGGCGAGCATGACCACGACGACCGAGAAGCGGCAGTCCCACAGCAGCACGCGCACGCGCGCGGGCAGCGACAGGCGCAGCGAACGCAGCGTCTCGTCGTGCTGGCGCCACGCATCCTCGACGATCTGGCGCGTGAGCGCCGCGATCAGCGGCAGCGTGAGGCAGGTCTGGGCGACGATCATCGCCGACGGCGTGAACAGCAGCCCGAGCGATCCGAGCGGTCCGCTGCGCGAGAGCAGCAGGTAGACCGTCACGCCGACGATCACCGACGGCAGCGCCATGAAGCTGTTGAGCAGCACCACCACTACCTGGCGCCCGGGGAAGCGCGCCACCGCGGTCAGCGCGCCCAGCGGCAGGCCGAGCAGCATGCCGAACGCGACGGCGGTGAGACTCACGCGCAACGACAGCGCGACGATGTCGAGGACGTCGCCCTCGAACGCCTGCAGCAGTCCGATCGCTTCGCTGAGGGAACTGGTAGACACGCGGCCGAGTATAGAAAGGGCGTGGAAAGTATCATTGAATCGGTAATCGATTGCATATACGGAGCGGTTCGGGAATGGACGTCGCGACACGGGTCAAGTTGTCGCTCCAGGCCGGCGAGATCGACGTGTCGGAACTGTGCAGGCTGCTGGCAGCGCTCGAGGCCGCGCCGCAGGTGAGCACTGCCGCCCGGATGCTCGGCATGTCGTATCGCAGTGCATGGGGCAAGCTGGTGCATGGCGAGCGCCTGCTCGGCGTGGGACTGGTCGAACGGGTGAAAGGGCATGGCAGCCGGTTGACCGAGGCCGGGTCGATCCTCGCTCGCGCCGGCGCCGTCTTCGAACGCGAATCGGCCGCGCGCCTGGTCGCGCCCGCGGCGAAGTTGCGCGCCGCGGTGGAATCGCTGCACGGGGCGCGGGCGTCGCCGCTGCGGCTGGCCGCCAGTCACGACCTGCTGCTGCAGGAACTGTCGGCCGGCATGAGCGAGGCGCGGCGCGTGGAAGTGCGCTTCGTCGGTTCCGAGCAGGCGCTCGTCGCGCTAGCGCGCGGTGACGCCGATCTGGCGGGATTTCATCTGCCCGAGCCGCTGCCGCCGCCGCGCGCGCGTCCGCCGGTGTTTCACGATGCGCGCCTGTTCGTCGAGCCGGTGATGCGTCGCGAACAGGGGTTGATCGTCGCGCGCGGCAATCCGCTGCGGGTGCGTGACGTGACCGACCTGGCGCGCACCGGACTGCGTTTCGTCAACCGGCAGCGCGGCGCCGGCACGCGCGCGTGGTTCGATCGTCTGATCGTCGAGCGCGGACTGCAGCCGCGGCAGATCCGCGGCTACGAGCAGGAAGAGTTCACGCATCTGGCCGTGGCCGCCACGGTGGCCGCCGGTGCCGCCGATGCGGGCTTCGGGCTGCGCGCCGCAGCGCTGCAGTTCGCGCTCGACTTCGTGCCGGTGGGCACCGAGGTCTACTACCTGAGCGGTGCGCGTGCGCTTGCCGCCAGGCCCGCGGTGCAGCAGCTGGCGCGCACCCTGCGTGCGCGCGCCGCGACGGTGCCCGGTTATGCGCCGGTCAGTCGGCGCGCGCCGCGCCGGCCCTGAGTGCGATGCGCATCAGGTCGGCCATCGTGCGCGCGCCCAGCTT
>JAHDYE010000460.1 GCA_023383035.1 Burkholderiaceae bacterium
CGGTTGATCACTTCGAGACGGGTCTTCTTCGTCTCGTAGTCAAAGATACCCCCGAAGCTCGTCCACGCGCCGGCGCAGGTCGTCGATCAGCGATTCGAGTTGGTTCAGGCGCTCGGCTTCCATGGCGTGGGCAGGGTCGAAGTGAAACCGCGAATTATACGGGGCGGGAGACCGCCTCGACCGCTTCGATCACCAGGCTCACGCTCGCCAGCCCGCGGTACTCGTCGCGTGCCAGCCGGTAGGCCAGGCGCGCCCGCGAGGGCAGGGGATCGACGCGGCCGAAGGCGATCGCGTCGAGCGGGCGCCCGCCCGCCAGGCGCAGTTGCGCCTTCAGGTGCCGGCCGGCGACCACCGACTGGCGCGCGACCACGAACTCGTCGTGGAACAGCGGCGGCGCGAAGCCCTGGCCCCAGACTTCGCGCTCGAGCGCCTCGACCAATGCCAGGTCGATCTCGTCGGCGGCGAGCGATCCGTCGGTGAGCAGCGCGGCGGCGAAGCAGTCCGGGTCGGCGAACGCTTCGACCGCCTGCTCGAATTGCGCGGCGAACTCGTCGAGCCGCGCTGCGTGCAGCGTCAGTCCCGCCGCCATCGCGTGGCCGCCGAAGCGCAGCAGCAGGCCCGGCGCGCGCTTGTCGACCAGGTCGAGCACGTCGCGCAGGTGCACTCCGGCGATCGATCGCCCGGATCCGCGCAGCACGGCCGGATCGCCCGCCGCGGCGGCCAGTGCGACCGTGGGCCGGTTGGTCTGCTCCCTGACCCGGCTGGCCACCAGGCCGATCACGCCCTCGTGCCAGCCGTCGCGATGCAGCACGATGGCCTTGCGCTCGCCGCCAAGCGCGGGCAGCGCTTCGAGCGCCTCGTCGCGCATCGTGCGTTCGATGCCGCGGCGCTCACGGTTCATCGCATCGAGCGCGTCGGCCAGCTCGGCGGCGCGCGCCGGATCGTCGGCGAGCAGGCATTCGATGCCCAGCGAGATGTCGGCCAGGCGCCCGGCCGCGTTCACGCGCGGTCCGACCGCGAAGCCGAGTTCGCCGGTGCCGGCGCGCCGCTCGTCGCGACCGGCCACGCGCAGCAGCGCGCGCAAGCCGGCGCAGGCGCGCCCGGCACGAATGCGCTGCAGGCCGGCCGCCACCAGCAAGCGGTTGTTCGCGTCGAGCCGCACCAGGTCGGCCACCGTGCCCAGCGCGACGAGATCCAGCAACTGTTGCAGCGGCGCGCGTGCCGCCGCGCACGCCGGATCGCGCCGGCGCAGCTCGGCGCGCAGCGCCAGCAACAGGTAGAACATCACGCCCACGCCGGCCAGGTGCTTGCTGGGAAACGCGCAGCCGGCCTGGTTCGGATCGACGATCGCGTCGGCGTGCGGCAGGCGCTGCGCCGGCAGGTGATGGTCGGTGACGATCACGCGCATGCCGGCCGCGCGGGCGGTCTCCACGCCGTCCAGGCTGGCGATGCCGCTGTCGACCGTGATCAGCCAGTCGGGGCGTCCCAGGCGCGGATGTCGCGCAGCCAGCGCGGCCACCGCTTGGCTCAGGCCGTAGCCGTGCTCGAAGCGGTTCGGCACCAGGTAGTCGATCCGCTCCGGCGCGGCGCCCAGCATGCGCAGGCCGCGCATCGCCACGGCGCAGGCGGTGGCGCCGTCGCAGTCGTAGTCGGCCACGATGCACAGGCGTT
>JAHDYE010000461.1 GCA_023383035.1 Burkholderiaceae bacterium
CGTTCGGCGGGACGAACGCGGGGACCTCGGGGCTGGCGTAACGCGGTGGCGTCCAGGCGCACGCCGTGCGCCGCGTGCCCACGGGTTCGCACTGCCGCCGCGCGCCCGGGCCGCGGCGGGGCTCAGTCGACCTCGAGGACCAGGCCCGGCAGATCGAGGCCATGCAGGCGGGTTTCCCAGCGCTGGCTGGGTGCGAGCGGGGCGGCATCGGTGAGCGTGCCGGTGGTGATCAGCGCGCCCGGTTCGATCGAGCGGCCGCGCAGCCGCAGTTCGTGCGCCAGATGCGCCACCGCGTGCATCGGGCCGTCGAGCACGTTGGCGCCGCGGCCGCGCTCGACCAGACGGCCGTCGCAGAACAGGTCGAGCTCGCAGGCGCCCAGCCGGGCGAGCGCGCGCCGGGCGGCGTGGGCCGGCGCCGGCTCCGATGGCCGGGCCTGTGGCTGGTCCGCCGGTTCGACGTCGAGAATCGACACCGGCCGCTTCGGCCCGAGCACCAGCGCGCCGTGCAACGCCTGCGCCGCGAATGCCTCGGCGGCGCTGAAGCGCCAGCCCGGGAACGGACTCTGCACGATCTCCAGGCCGTGCGCGATCCATTCGGTGGCGGCCAGCACGGCTTCGGGCGTGTCCTGCGCCGGGGCGGCGCGCAGCCCGATCACGATCTCGGGCTCGATGCGCGGCTCGACGAAACGCGCGGCTGCCACGCGGGCGCGCGCGGCGCCGTTCGCGGCGTCGTCCGGCGCGTGCACGACGGTGGTGTCCCAGACCGGACCCCAGATGGGGTGGAACACTCCGTACAGCGGCCAGATCGCGCGATTGGTGAAGCCGATCTTGTAGCCGACCGCGCGCTCGCCGCGCGCCAGCCGCGCGATCACGATGGCGGCCTGCAGCGCTTCGCCGCGCGCGAGGTCGTCCAGCGGCTCGAGGCGGTCGCGCTCGAGGCTGCGGGCGTGATCGCAGGCGTCGAGCAGCGCCGCGGCAGTCAGCGCTTCGGACATGATGCGGATTATCCCGCAGCGTGCTGCCGGAGTGCGGTGATGCGATGATGCCGCATGCCCCAGATGCCGAATGCCGCGTTGTGGAAGCAGCTGTTCCGGCGCTGTGCCCGCGAGAACATGAACCTGCAGGGCCAGATCCGGGAGATGCTGGTCTCGGCCATCCTCGACGGCCAGCTCGCGCCCGGCGCGCCGGTGCCGTCGAGCCGCGAGATGGCCGACCAGCTCGGCGTGGCGCGCAACACGGTGGTGCTGGCCTACCAGCAGCTGGCCGACGAGGGCTACCTGGTTTCGCGCCAGCGCAGCGGCCACTTCGTCAACGGCGACGTCCTCACCGGCCGCGTGGCCGGACCATCGCGCGCCAGCGCCCCGCGTGCTGACAGCGGCGCTCGCGTGACGGGCGCCTCATCGGAAGGCGCTTCGCCGGCGGACGCCCGGCGCGGGCAGCCCGACTGGGCACGGCGCCTGCGCGAGCGCATCTCCGCGCAGCGCTCGATCGTCAAGCCGGCCGACTGGCAGGCCTACCCTTATCCGTTCCTGTACGGACAGTTCGATTCGACGCTGTTCCCGATGGCGGCGTGGCGCGAGTGCTGCATCAAGACGCTGAGCGTGCTCGACACGCGCGACTGGGCGCCCGACCAGATCGCGCGCGACGACGAGGCGCTGGTGCAGCAGA
>JAHDYE010000462.1 GCA_023383035.1 Burkholderiaceae bacterium
CCAAGACCGGCGAAGAGATCCCCATCACGGCGCGGCGCGTGGTCACCTTCCACGCCAGCCAGAAGCTGAAGTCGCAGATCGAGGAAGCCGGCAACTGACGCAGACTGGCCCCGTCGGGCCCCGTCGCCGCTTCGATCCAGCACGGTCGAGCATGCAGAACAAGTCCGAACAGAAAGCGCCGCTGCCCCCGATTCCGGCCAAGCGCTATTTCACGATCGGCGAAGTGAGCGAGCTGTGCGGCGTCAAGCCGCACGTGCTGCGCTACTGGGAACAGGAGTTCACCCAGCTGCGGCCGATGAAACGGCGCGGCAACCGGCGCTATTACCAGCACCATGAGGTGCTGCTGGTGCGGCGCATCCGCGACCTGCTGTACGAGCAGGGCTTCACCATCAGCGGCGCGCGTAACCGGCTCGGCGACGCCACCCAGAACGGCAAGCTGCGCGAGCCTGAGCCGATCGCGCCGGCGCCCGAAGCGGGCGAGGCCGAAACGCCGGCGGCGTCGACGGCGGCCAACAGCGTCGATCTCGACGCGGTTCGCGACGACCTGCGGCGCGCGCTCGACCTGCTGCGCTGAAGGCAGGACCGGCGAGAAGAGGAGTCCGGCCTGCTATACTTCGCGCCTTCGGGGCGTAGCGCAGCCTGGTAGCGCACTTGCATGGGGTGCAAGGGGTCGCGAGTTCGAATCCCGCCGCCCCGACCAATGAAATCAACGGGTTGGTTCTCACGAGGAGCCGGCCCTTTGCTTTTCGGCAAGCCGTCCAGATGCGCGTCGATTGCCCCATTCCCTGGACGAATTTATCGGCCTTTTTATCGACTGATCCGTTGAATCGGGAGGGCGCGGCAGCCTCGACTTCCGACGCTCACCCATAGACGGCCGGTACCCACAGCGCCAGCGTGGCGCCGAGCACCGCGATGGCAATCAGGTTCAGCCGCAACCCCGTGCGGCGCATCTGCCGCATCGTGACCAACCCGGTGCCGAAGGCGATCGCGTTGGGCGGCGTACCCACCGGCATCATGAAGGCGCAGCTCGAGCCGAGTCCGCAGGCCAGGATCAGCAGAACGGGCTCCACGCCCAGCGTAGGTGCCATCGCTGCGAGCAGCGGGATCATCGTCGCAGCCTGCGCGGTGTTCGAGGTGAGCTCGGAGAGGAACACCGTCACCGCGAGCACCAGCAGCAGCACCAGCAGCGGCGGCAAGCCCGCCAGCGCCGTGCTTTGTGCTGCGATGAACTGCGCGACGCCGTTGGCCTGGATCGCAGCCGCCAGCGACAGCCCGCCGCCGAACAGCACCAGCACGCCCCACGGCAGCCGTGCCGCGCTGGACCAGTCGAGCAGCCGCGGTGCCGGGCTGTCGGGCGCATCGCGTCCGGCGGGCAGCACGAACAGCGCCAGCGCCGCGCCGATCGCAATGCCGGGATCGGTCAGGCCCGCGAGCGGCCGCAGCGCGCCGAATTCGATCTGTGCCAGCAGCGGCCGGGTGATCCACAGCGCGGCGGCGAACGCGCCCACGATCAGGGTCGCGCGCGCGCCGCGTTCGATCGGGCCGAGCTCGGCGGCCGCGCGAACGATTGCCGCCCGCGTGGCGGCAGCACCGCCCGGCACGGTGCGGGGCAGGCGGCGCGCCAGCAGCCACCAGCACGCGAGCAGCATCAGCACCA
>JAHDYE010000463.1 GCA_023383035.1 Burkholderiaceae bacterium
ACCATGCCGGGCGCACGCCCGAGCGGCTGGCACTGCGTTTTCCCGGGCGCGACCTGAGCTACGCGGCGCTCGCCCGGCTGGTCGACCGCTACGCGGCCGGCCTCACCGCCGCCGGCGTCGAGCGCGGCCGCTGCGTCGCCTATCTCGGCCTGAACAGCCCGGACGAGATCGCGCTGCTGTTCGCCTGCGCGCGGCTGGGCGCGATGTTCATGCCGCTGAACTGGCGGCTCGCCGCGCCCGAGCACCGGCAGATCCTGGTCGACTGTCCGCCCGCGGTGCTGTTCGTCGAGGCACCCTTCGTTGCGCAAACCGAGACGCTGCGCGCCTCGCTCGGCGCAACGACGCTGGTCGCCTGCGGAACCGCGGCGCAGGGCTGGATCGACGGCGAAACGTTTCTCGCCCAGGCCGAACAGGCCTCCGGACGCCACGACGGCACGACTGATGAAAGTGGCGGCGCGCATGCCCGCACGGCAGGCGGCGTTGCAGCCGGCGTCGGTCCGGACACGCCGCTGCTGCTGTGCTACACGTCAGGTTCGACCGGCAAGCCGAAGGGCGTGATGCTCACGCAGGGTGCGCTCGAGTGCAACGCCGCCAACAGCGCCGACATGCACGACCTGGTGCCCGAGGACCGCGTCCTGACCACGTTGCCGCTGTTCCACGTCGGCGGACTGAACAACCAGAGCACGCCGGCGCTGTGCATGGGCTGCACCCTGGTGCTGCATCCGAAGTTCGACGTCGAGGCCACGTTCGACGCGATCGAGCGCGAGCGCATCACGCTGACGGTGCTGGTGCCGGCGCAGCTCGACGCGATGCTCGCCCATCCACGCTGGACCGGTGCCGATTTCTCGAGCCTGCGCATGATCACCACCGGCTCGATGATCGTGCCCGAGCGGCTGATCCGCGCGGTGCACGCGCGCGGCGTGCCGCTGGTGCAGGTCTACGGTTCCACCGAAACCTGTCCGATCGCCGCGTACCTGAAGGCGGGCGAGGCCGGGCGCAAGATCGGCTCGACCGGCCGCGCGGCGGCGCATTGCGAGCTGCGCCTGGTGGACGACGCCGGGCGCGACGTGGCGCCGGGCGCCACCGGCGAGATCCTGGTGCGCGGGGGGAACGTGATGAGCGGCTACTGGAACGCGCCGCAGGCCACCGCCGCGGTGCTGGTGAACGGCTGGTTCCACACCGGCGACATGGGCCACTTCGACGCCGAGGGTTATCTGTACGTGGACGGCCGCCGCAAGGAGATGATCATCTCGGGCGGCGAGAACATCTATCCGGCCGAGATCGAGAACATCCTGAACGAGTCGCCCGCCATCGCCGAGGCGTCCGTGGTCGGCTGGCCCGACCCGCGCTGGGGCGAAGTCGCGGTGGCCGTGGTGGCGCTCGAACCGGGCCATCGGCTCACCGAGGACGAGGTGGTGGGGCTGCTGGAAGGACGCATCGCCCGCTTCAAGCATCCGAAGCAGGTGGTATTCGTCGATGGACTGCCGAAGACCGCGCTCGGCAAGGTGCGCCGCGAGGAAGTGCGGCGGCTGGTGAGCGGCAACACGGTCCCGGGCTGACAGGAAAGGACACTCCATGACACTGAAAATAGGCATCGACGTCGGGGGCACGTTCACCGACTTCGTG
>JAHDYE010000464.1 GCA_023383035.1 Burkholderiaceae bacterium
GCCGCGCCGCCACTGGGACATCACGTTCGCCGGCGCCGCGCTGCCCTACGAGTATCCGGGCACTGCGCTGTTGATGATCGCGATCTTCGGCATCGCGGGCGTGATCGCGATCGTGGGCGGGGCGATGTACATCCTGATCACGGTCGGCACGATCCTGCTCGGCAAGAAGCTCGATGCAGGTACCTACACGACCACGATCAACCCGCTGCGCCTGCCGGTGCAAGCGGCGCTCACCGGCCACGGCGGCCACGGCGGCGGCTTCGGGGTGCCCGGTACCTTCGTGTTCGCGCTGGTGTTCCTGGCGGCCTTCGTGCTGTACTACTTCGTCAACTGGAAGTACCTGTCGACGGTCTGGGGCCTGAGCTGATTCCCGGATCGGCCGAATGAGCGATCGACGAACAGGGCCGGGCCGCACGCGGCCCGGCGACGGAGGGCGGACATGAAAGCCTTGCTGAACCTGTTCAAGCTTCGCATCGGGGTGGCGATCGCGCTGACCGCGGTCGCCGGCCTGATGGTTTCGCCGGGCTCCGGCGTCGAGCCCTGGCAGGCGGTGGCGCTCACCCTCGCGGTGCTGCTGTCCTCGTCGGCCGCCGGCGCGTTCAACCAGTTCTACGAAGTCGACCTCGATGCGCGCATGGCGCGCACGCGCAAGCGCCCGTTCGTCACCGGGCGCATGCGCCATCACGGAGGCTGGGTCGCGCTGATCGTCGCGCTCACCGGCATCGCGGTGGCAGGCGCCTGGCTGGCCACCAACGCCAGCGCCGCGCTCTATACCTTCCTCGGGGCGTTCTGCTACGCGATCGTCTACACGGTGTGGCTCAAGCGCCGCACCGCGTGGAACATCGTGATCGGCGGACTGGCGGGCAGCTTCGCGGTGCTGGCCGGCGCCGCGGCGGTATCGCCGGGGCTGTCCAGCGAGGCGCTGTTGCTGGCGCTGATCCTGTTCCTGTGGACGCCACCGCATTTCTGGAGCCTGTCGATCGTCTTTCGCGACGACTACGCCGAGGCGGGCGTGCCGATGCTGCCGGTGGTCAAGGGCGACCGCTTCGCCGCGTGGGCGATCTTCGCGCACGCGGTCGTGATGGTCGGGCTGTCGCTCGCGCTGGCGCTGCTCAGTCCGGGCTGGCTGTACCTGGCCTGCGCGGCGCTGGGCGGTGGCCTGCTGGTGTGGCGTGCGCTGATGCTCGCGCTCGCGCCGAGCCGGCACCACGCGATGGCGAGCTTTCATGCGTCGTTGATCCAGCTCTCGCTGCTGCTCCTCGGAACCATCGCCGACGGGTGGATGAGGGCTGCACTGGGTGCCTGAGACTGCGATGTCACGCTGCGCATACCGCCGGCCTCTGTCGGTTGCGCTGCGTCGCACGCTGTCGCTGGCGTGCCTCGCCGTCGGAATCTTCGCGGCGGCGCCGGCCGCCGTCGCGAACGCCCCCGGCACCGCCCCCGACTACCAGAGCATCATCCGGACCAGCCAGGCGGCGATCGGCCGCCCGCTCGCCGACATCCGCCTGCGCGACAGCAACGGCAAGGCGGTGCGCTTCAGCGACTACCAGGGCCGTCCGCTGCTGATCAGCCTGGTCTACACCGGTTGCTTCCAGGCCTGCCCGGTGGCCA
>JAHDYE010000465.1:0-1060 GCA_023383035.1 Burkholderiaceae bacterium
AACGCCTTGTATTTCGCGAACAGCGCCTCGTGCTGCGACAGCTCGGTCCAGAACTGCGTGACCTTCGGCAGGTTGGCGTTGTAGGCCTCGCGCAGCGGCGGTGTGTCGGCTACGCCGTTCAGGTGGCCGACCATGCCCCAGGCCCGGCCCAGCCGCTCGGTGGCGTCCTCGAGCGGCGTGACGAAGGCGTCCCAGGTGGTCGGCGTGGCGGGATCGGTGACCGTGGCGAGTGTCACGCGCGCCTCGGCGAGCAGCGTCTCGACTGCGGGCGTGACCTGTGCCGGGTCGAACTCGGCGAAACGCGGCAGGCCGGAGAAGTCGAGCAGCGGGTTGTCGGCTGCGGACGGCGCCGCGGCGCTCAGGGCGGCCGGCGTACCGGAGGTCGCGGGCTCGGAGGCTGGGGTTCGAGTCTTCGGTCGTTCGCTCATCGCTCGATCGGTCGGTGGTTCGGTTGCAGGTCGTCCGGCTCGGCGAGGGCGGCGCCGGCTCAACCTGCCGCGCGCTCGGCCGCTTCGATCGTGTTCACCAGCAGCATCGCGCGCGTCATCGGGCCGACGCCGCCGGGCACCGGCGTGATCCAGGCGGCCACTTCGCGCGCGCTGTCGAAGTCCACGTCGCCGCACAGCTTGCCGGCGGCGTCGCGATTCATGCCGACGTCGATCACGATCGCGCCCGGCTTGACCATGTCGCCGGTGATCATCTTCGCGCGACCGACCGCCGCGACGAGGATGTCCGCACGACGCGTATGGGCAGCCAGATCGCGTGTCCTGCTGTGGCAGATGGTGACGGTGGCGTCGGACTGCAAGAGCAGCATCGCCTGCGGCTTGCCGACGATGTTGCTGCGCCCGACCACCACGGCTTCGGCGCCCTTCAGCGTGGCGCCGGCCTGTTCGAGCAGCTTCATCACGCCGTACGGCGTGCAGGGACGAAAGCCCGGCTGCCCGGTCATCAGCGCACCGGCGCTCGCGACGTGAAAGCCGTCGACATCCTTGGCCGGCGCGATCGTCTCGATCACCGCGTGCGCATCGATCTGCGGCGGCAGCGGCAGCTGCACCAGGAT
>JAHDYE010000465.1:1086-1611 GCA_023383035.1 Burkholderiaceae bacterium
GGTGTCGGCCGGCATGCGGTCGAGCGTGGAGCGGATGCCCGACTCCTCGCAGTCCTTGACCTTGTTGCGCACGTAGACCGACGAGGCCGGATCGTCGCCGACCAGGATCACCGCCAGCCCCGGAGGACGCCCGCGTGCGGCCAGCGCGGCCGCGCGCTGTGCCATGTCGGTGCGGATGGAGCGGGCCAGCGCTGCGCCGTCGAGGATCCTGGCTGTCATGGTGGTGTCGGTCCGGAAACAAGGGAGGCGCCCCCCGCGGACATGTGCATGCCGCCGGGACGCCATGCGGGGCGTTGATCGAGTCTAGCATGCGGCTCACGGCGACTTGCACGCTCATGCGGCCGTGGAATATACTCGCTGGCTCTTCGGGGGTATAGCTCAGCTGGGAGAGCGCTTGCATGGCATGCAAGAGGTCAGCGGTTCGATCCCGCTTACCTCCACCAGGACAAGTCCCGTTCGTCTAGAGGCCTAGGACACGACCCTTTCACGGTCGGTACAGGGGTTCGAATCCCCTACGGGACGCCA
>JAHDYE010000466.1 GCA_023383035.1 Burkholderiaceae bacterium
GCTCTGCTCGCGGGCCTCGACCAGCCGAGTTCCGGGCGTGTGTGGCTCTGCGGCGAGGATCTCACGCAGCTCGACGAGGATGGCCGCGCGCGGCTGCGCGGCAAGCGGGTTGGCTTCGTCTTCCAGTCCTTTCACCTGGTGCCGTCGCTCACGGCGCTGGAGAACGTGATGCTGCCGCTGGAACTCTCCGGCACGCCACAGGCCGCGGCCAGAGCCCGCGAAGTGCTGGCGTCGGTCGGGCTCGGCCAGCGGCTCGCGCATTACCCGAAGCAGTTGTCGGGCGGGGAGAAGCAGCGCGTGGCCATCGCGCGCGCCTTCGTCACGCATCCGGAAGTTCTGTTCGCCGACGAGCCGACCGGCAACCTCGACACCGCCAGCGGCGCGCGTATTGCCGAACTGCTGTTCGGCCTGAACCGGCAGGCCGGCACCACGCTGGTGCTGGTCACCCACGAGCGCAGCCTGGCCGACCGCTGCGACCGGGTACTGGAAATCATCGGCGGCCGGATGCAGGCGTGAACACGCTGCGCTTCGCCCTGCGCTCCCTCGCCCGCAGCCTGCATGCCGGCGAGCTCAACGTGCTCATCGCGGCGATCGTGCTCGCCGTGGCGGCGATCACCGCGGTCGGCTTCTTTACCGACCGCGTCGGCCGCGCCATCCGCCAGCAGGCGAGCGCGATCCTGGCGGCGGACCTGGTGATCCGGTCGCCGGCACCGATTCCCACCACCTTCCTCGACGAGGCGCGGGCGCTTGGCCTGCGCACTGCTGAGGCGGTGGGATTTCCCTCTGTGGTGCTGACCGACGGCGACCAGGGCTCGCTCGCCACCATCGAGGGAGTCTCGGCCGGCTACCCGCTGCGCGGCGAGATGCGGATCTCGACACAGATGTTCGGTGCCGCGACGGTGGCGACGGCCATCCCGGCCAGTGGCGAGGCCTGGGCCGAGCCCGGCCTGCTCGGCAAGCTCGGCATCGACGTCGGGGCACGGGTCCAGGTGGGCAAGCGCCAGCTGACGGTGACGCGGGTACTCGAGTACCAGCCCGACCAGAACCCGGGCTTCGCCAACCTCGCACCCTCGCTGCTGGTGAACATCGCCGACGTCGCCGCCATGGACGTGATCCGTCCCGGCAGCCGGGGACGAGGCGGCGCTGGCGGCGTTTCGCCGCGCGGCCGGGCCGCGGCTGGATCGCGAGGCGGTGTTCCGCGACCAGCAGGACGCAGGCCAGCAGATCAACGAGGCCATCGACCGCGCACAGCGGTTCCTGACGCTGGCCTCGCTCATCACCGTGGTGCTGGCGGCGGTGGCGACCGCCATGGCGGCGAGGCTCTACGCCATGCGTCACCTGGACACGGTTGCGCTGCTCAAGAGCATCGGCGCCACCCAGGGTTTCATCGAGCGTCTGTCCATGCTGCAGCTCGGTGTCATCGTGCTGGCTACCACGGCCGCGGGCTCCCTCATCGGCTTCGGTGCGCAGGAGGTGCTGGCGCTGCTCTCGGGCGGCCTGATGCAGGTGGACCTGCCGCCGCCGCGCGTCCTGCCCGCCTGGCTCGGGGCGCTGACAGCGGCCACGGTTGCCTTCGGTTTCGCGCT
>JAHDYE010000467.1 GCA_023383035.1 Burkholderiaceae bacterium
TGCCTTGCGGCAGGTAGCGCTTGATGAACTCGGACGGCTGGTAGCCGCCCTCGCCGAAGCCGAACTCCATGTTCGCCATCGCCCGCTCCATGCGGTGCGCCTGGCGATCCGAGAAGACCAGCTCGCCGTTGCCATCCATGAGGTTGATGAACTCGTGGATGTTGTCGCCGAGCATGGACGCCAGGAAGGAGTCGCCGAACTTGCGCATCAGCTTCTGCGCGGTGACTTCTCCGATGGTCGGGATGCGCTGCAAGGCTTTGAAGACAGCGGTGGACTGGTCGCTGGCGGACAGGCTCCGCGGTCGCATCAGCGTCCACAGCGGTGCGGCGCAATGGCTGCACCGGCGGCGGTAGTCCTCGGCTTCGAGTTCGACCGGGTTGATCGGCTCGCCGTCGAGATTGATGATGACCTGGCCGCAGTCCGGGCATGCGCCCACTTCGCCATGTCGCGTGCGCCGCACGTTGAAGACGGGCTTCCAGTGGAAACCCATGCGCATCCGCACGCGCCCGAGCACGAAGAACTCCTGGCCGCGCGCCTGCACGCCCAACTGCTCGCGCAGCTTGATGAGCTTGACCAGCGTGTCCGGGCCGTTGAGCACCCAGACCTTGGCACCGGCCACTGTCTCCTGGATTTCGCGGCGCCACTTGTAGACTAGGTGGGGCGGCGACAGCACCAAGGTGCGGCGGTAGCCTTCGGCGTGCAGTACGGCGGCCGTGGCGATGCCGACGGTCGTCTTGCCGCAGCCCATCTCGCCATTGACGATCGCGGCGCGTTCGCCACGGTCGGCCAGCAGCTCGGTGACGGCATGCACCACCTCGGCCTGCGCCTGGAACAGCTTGCGCTTGAGACTGGCCAGCACGAGCTGGCGATGCGGCCGGGCCTGGCCGGTGTAGACGGGTGGATTGGCGCGGTTGAGCGAATCCAGCAACTCGTCGCCGAACTCGGCGACGAAATCCTGAAGGCTCAAGGCCAAGGGAGAAGCGGCCGCTTCGAGCAGGTCGCCCTGGGCGGGCGTGCTGTCGGCGGCGGGAACAACGTCGGTATCGAGGGACATGGTGATGCTCCAAAGAAGATGGGGCATGCACCTCCCCCTGCGGGGCGATGGCATGCCCCGGGGTGGGAAGAGAAGAACGGCGCGAAGCCGCAGTGGAAGAACAGATCGACGGCGAACCGTCAGGGAACAGCGATCAGCGGATGGTCAACACCTCGCCGCAGGTCGGCGAGCCCGGTGTCATGTCCCAGGCACGGATGACCGGCACGAACTTGTCGGTCAGGATGCGTGTCTCGGCCACGGAGCCATCGTCGCGTTCGGTGTATTCCGTCTGCAGCGTCTTCTCCTTGTGGGTGTCGCCCTTGACGACGAGCACGCGGCCCGTCTTGGACTTCACCACGCCGGAGATCGCGCCAGCAGCGAGCGCCAAGGCAAGATGCCAGTGCGACAAGGCCCGCGCCGGAGGCCGCAGCGACTGCTGCGCGGCGCCCAGGTGCGTGTCGAGCGTCGGCCAGAGCCCTTGCAGCCGGCCGACTTCCTCGGCGAACTGCTCGGGCTCCATCGTCACGCGGAAGAAATGCTCCGGCTCGGCCG
>JAHDYE010000468.1:70-1584 GCA_023383035.1 Burkholderiaceae bacterium
CACGCCGCGGCGCTGCGGGCAATCCTGCAGCGCCGGGCTCTTGCTCTTCGTGACGGCCGTTTCACGGCCCTGACGAACGAGCTGGTTGATGGTAGGCATCTGGGTGTCCTCGTGATCCTGCCGATCGCGGCAAGCGAGCCGATATTTGTGAGATCCGGAAAGTGTGAATTCCAGAAAGCCCATCAGTATAGACCGCGACCTCGTGCCGGGCAAGCCGAGGTCGGCGGAAAATCAGGGGGCACGCTGGAATTCGAGCAGCTCCTGCGCCACGGCGAGCTCGCGTGTGCCGTCGGCGCGACGCAGGTCGACTTCGAGCCGCACCCAGCTGCCCGCCGCCGGCGCGTACCAGTAGGTGGTGGTGACGGCGCCGCTGCGCACGGCAGGACGGCCCTGCTCGAGCACCGGCCGGCTCCACCGCCCCTCGTGCACCACCCGCACCGCCTCGAAGCGGCCCGCCGGCGTGCGTACGGTTTCGACCGCTTCGACGCGCGCCCGGTAGCGATAGGTGGTGACGACATCGCCCGGTCCTCCCATCCAGTACTCGTACTCCCATTGCTTGCCCGGCACCAGCGGGAACAGCAGGCTGCGGATCTCGCCCGACGAGCGCCCGGCCGGCTCGAGGTGCCAGACCGGAATGCGCACCTCGCGGGTGCGTGCAGGCCCGGCCGGCCGGCGCGTTGAGGCATCGAGCGGCACCTGGCGCAGTTCGGCGCGGTCGCCGTTCACGTGCGTGATGGTGCGTTCGAGCACGGTGCGACCGTCGGCCGCACCGGCGCCCTGCTCGCGTGCGCCGTAGATCCAGCGGTCGCCCGTGCGCAGCGCCGGCCGCTGCACCGGGAGCACGAGCGGCGCCGCCGCGGCACGATCCGCCGGCGCGTCGGCGGCGGGCCAGTCTGCGCCGGGCAGGCCGGCACAGCCGGCGAGCGCCAGCGTTACGGTCAGCGCGAGCGCGCACCGCACGCCGGCCATCGATGCGCCCTCGCGGTTCGGGTCGGGACGGCCTCCGGGGGCTCCGGTCATGGCTTGCCCCGCGGTTCCGGTCGCCCGCCCCGGCGGTTTCCCGTCAGGACTCGCCGCCCTCGGCACCCGGTGCCGATTCGGTTTCCGCCTGCTCGTCGTCGGCCGGCAGCGGCTCGAACAGCGCTTCGGCGGCGGCCAGGGCGGCCTGCTCCTGCGCCTCGCTCTGCTCCTTGTTGCGGCGCGCGCGATGGTAGGCCAGGCCGGTGCCCGCCGGGATCAGGCGGCCGACGATCACGTTCTCCTTCAGGCCGCGCAGCTCGTCGCGCTTGCCCATGATCGCCGCCTCGGTGAGCACGCGCGTGGTCTCCTGGAACGAGGCCGCCGAAATGAACGAGTCGGTGGACAGCGAGGCCTTGGTGATGCCCAGCAGCAGGTTGATGTAGCTGGCCGGCTGCTTGTCCGCTGCGATCGCCTTGTCGTTCTCGTCGAGCATCTCCGAGCGCTCGACCTGCTCGCCGGTGATGAACGGCGTGTCGCCCGGATCGGTGACCTGC
>JAHDYE010000469.1 GCA_023383035.1 Burkholderiaceae bacterium
CACCGTCTTGCCCGAACCGGTCGGCCCGGTGACCAGGACCATGCCGTAGGGGCGCCGGACGGCATCGAGCAGCAGGTCCTTCTGCTCGGGGTCGTAGCCGAGCGCCTCGATCCCGAGCTTCGCCGAGGACGGATCGAGGATCCGCATCACGATCTTCTCGCCGAACAGGGTCGGCAGGGTGGAGACCCGGAAGTCGATGGCGCGCTGGTTGGACAGGACGAGCTTCATCCGACCGTCCTGCGGCACCCGCTTCTCGGAGATGTCGAGGCGCGAGATCACCTTGATCCGGGAGGCGAGCTTCTCCTTGATCGCCAGCGGCGGCTGGGAGATCTCGCGCAGCTCGCCGTCGACGCGGAAACGGATCCGGTAGAACTTCTCGTAGGGCTCGAAGTGCACGTCCGAGGCGCCGCTCTGGATCGCGTCGATCAGCATCTTCTGCAGGAAGCGCACCACCGGCGCGTCGTCGACCTCGCTGGTGTCGGCCTGCGGGGCGGTCTCCTCGCCGCCCACCTCGAGGTCGATCGAGTCGTCGACCAGCTCGCTCAGCTTCTCGGTGGCGCTCTGCCCGAGCCGCTCGACCAGGCGCGTCAGCTTGTCGTGCTCGACCACGATCGGATCCACCGCGGCCTGGGCGGAGAAGCGGATGCGGTCGAGCAGCCGGAAGTCGGTCGGGTCCGATACCGCCAGCGACAGCCGGCCGCCGCGTTTGCACAGCGGGGCGACGCGCGCCTCGGTGGCCAGCTTGCGATCGAGCGCGTCGGCGGGCAGCGTCGCCGGGTCGATCGCCGCGAGATCCAGCAGCGGATGGCCGAACACCTCGGCGGCGAACTTCGCGAGCTGACGCGCCTGCATGTGGCCGCCGCCGATCAGCTCGTCGATGAATGCGGCCTGGCTGGCGTCGGCCTTGCGCTGGATCGCCGTCGCCTGATCCAGCCGCAGCATCTGATGCTGTACGAGCGCGCGCGCGAGGGCAGCGAGCGAAGTGGGCTCGCCGGTGCGCGGGGGTACGGTTGCGGTGGCCATGGAATGCTGTCGGATGCCGGGCGCTTCTGGGTACCGGTACGGGGTTGATCGGGGATGTCGCCTCTCGCGCAATGATGCCCGCCGGGTCCGCGATGCGCGACCGCCCTGCCGTGGGGGCAGGACGAGCGGCGGGACTGGCGCCGACAGACGGTAACGGCGATGGGGCTTGCGCGAGACGGATCGGGCAAGGCGGCCTACGAGGCCTGCGCCTGCTCCCCGTCTTCCGGCGCCGCACCGGCGTCGGCCTGCCGTCGCAGGCGCACGCTGCGGATCAGCCGGTCCTCGATCTGCTGGATCTCCGCCACCAGCGTGCCGACACGCAGGCTGGTGCTGCCTTCGGGAAGCTCGCGCAGCGCCTCCAGCAGCAGGCCGTTGAGCGTGCGCGGACCGTCGAGCGGGAAGTCGGTGCCGAGCCGGCGGTTGAGCTCGCGCAGCGGCATGCTGCCGTCGACCGTCACCGCCCCGTCGACCCAGCGCAGGCCGGCGTCGCCGCCGCCCGGCGCGGTGGTCGTGAACTCGCCGATGATCTCCTCGATGATGTCCTCGAGCGTGACCA
>JAHDYE010000470.1 GCA_023383035.1 Burkholderiaceae bacterium
GCCACCGGCTTCGTGGTCGACGACGCGATCGTGATGATCGAGAACATCGCGCGCTACCTCGAGAAGGGCGATTCGCCGCTCGAGGCGGCGCTGAAGGGCTCGAAGCAGATCGCCTTCACGATCATCTCGCTCACCGTCTCGCTGATCGCGGTGCTGATCCCGCTGCTGTTCATGGGCGACGTGGTCGGGCGGCTGTTCCGCGAGTTCGCGGTCACGCTGGCGGTGGCGATCCTGATTTCGGCGCTGGTGTCGCTCACGCTCACGCCGATGATGTGCGCGCGGCTGCTGCGGCACGTGCCCGAGCAGCGCCAGGGGCGCCTGCAGCGCGCCAGCGGCGCGGCCTTCGATCGCCTGATCGCCGCCTACGGCCGCTGGCTGAACCGCGTGCTCGACCACCAGCCGGCCACGCTGCTGGTGGCGATCGCGACGCTTGCGCTGACGGTGGTGCTGTACGTGATCGTGCCCAAGGGCTTCTTCCCGGTGCAGGACACCGGCGTGATCCAGGGCGTGTCCGAAGCCGCGCAGTCGATCTCGTTCCCGGCCATGGCCGAGCGCCAGCAGGCGCTGGCGCGCGAGATCCTCAAGGACCCGGCGGTCGAAAGCCTGAGCTCGTTCATCGGCGTGGACGGCGTGAACCCCACGCTGAACACCGGCCGGCTGCTGATCAACCTGAAGCCGCGCGCCCAGCGCGACGCCGACGCCACGGCGGTGATCCGCCGGCTGCAGCCGCGGCTGGCGCAGGTGCCCGGCATCGCGCTGTACATGCAGCCGGTGCAGGACCTCACCATCGAGGACCGCGTCAGCCGCACCCAGTACCAGTTCAGCCTGGAAGACGCCGACCCCGACCGGCTCGCCTTCTGGGTGCCGCGCCTGGTCGATCGCATGCGCGCGATTCCCGCGCTGGCCGACGTGGCGAGCGACCTGCAGGACCGCGGCCTGCAGGCGTACCTCGACATCGATCGCGATGCGGCCGGCCGCCTGGGCCTGTCGATGAACGCGATCGACAACGCGCTGTACAGCGCCTTCGGCCAGCGCCAGGTGTCCACCATCTTCACGCAGGCCAACCAGTACCGGGTGGTGCTCGAGGTCGCCCCGCGCTTCCAGGCCAGCCCGTCTGCGCTCGAGGCGATCCACGTGAGCGGCAGCGGCGGCCAGCTGGTGCCGCTGTCCAGCGTCGCGCGCGTGATCGAGCGCCCCACGTCGCTGGTGATCAACCACATCGGGCAGTTCCCGGCCGCGACCGTCTCGTTCAACCTCGCGCCGGGCGCCTCGCTCGGCGATGCGGTGGCGGCGATCCGCGCCGCCGAGCGCGAGCTCGGGCTGCCGGCCAGCATCCAGACCAGCTTCCAGGGGGCGGCGCTGGCGTTCCAGGCCTCGCTGGACAGCACGCTGCTGCTGATTCTCGCGGCGCTGATCACGATGTACATCGTGCTGGGCGTGCTCTACGAGAGCTATATCCACCCGGTCACGATCCTGTCCACGCTGCCGTCGGCCGGCGTGGGCGCGCTGCTGGCGCTGATGCTGGCCGGCAGCGACCTGGGCATCGTCGCCGTGATCGGCATCGTGCTGCTGATCGGC
>JAHDYE010000471.1 GCA_023383035.1 Burkholderiaceae bacterium
GATCATGGACAAGACCCACTACAAGATGCAGATGGTCTATCCGGTGTCGGCCACGGCCAAGGACGCCGGACAGTGCTGCCAGCCCTACGGCCGCACCACGATGATCTGGGGCGCAGGCAAGTCGTATCCGGTCTCGGGCGAAGACTTCGCGTACCAGATTTTCCGCAAGAGGAACTGCTGTGCCGGCGCGTACTGAACGCCGCGCCATCGTCGCGGCCGCCTGCGCGCTCGGCCTGCTCGCCTCCGCGTCGGCGCACGCGCAGACGCCGCGGTGGCCCGATGCCGCGGACATCGAGCGGGCACAGAAGACTCACCCCTTCCCGACACCGGATCGGCTCGGCGTCCAGCCGGCGCCACCACCGCCGCGCGTGACGCTGCCTGCCGCGCAGCCGCCCACGGACATCGAGGCACTCGCCCGCGCCGGCGCGCGCCTCGGCCAGGCCGCGGCGCCCGCAAGCGCGCCGGTGCCGCTGCGCATCTTCATCACGCTGGAGATGCCCCGCGCGAGCCTGCAGCTCCTCACCGATCAGGCCGCGCGGTGCGGCGCCGTGCTGGTGCTGCGCGGCCTGAAGGCCAATTCGATGCGCGAAACCCTCGCGGCGGTCTCCGGCCTGATCGGCGAGCGCCAGGTGGCCTGGGTGATCGATCCCGAGGCCTTCGCGCGGTACCGCGTCGAGCGCGCGCCGACTTTCGTGCTGAGCCTCGACGATCGCGCCGAACCCGGCGCGAGTTGCGGCAGCGACTGCCGCACGCCGGCGGCCTTCGTGAGCGTGTCCGGTGACGTGAGCCTCGACCACGCGCTGGAGACCCTGGCACGGCAGCGTCCCGACGCGGGAGCGGTCGTCGCGCCGATGCTCAAGCGCCTGAGGGGATCCTGAGCATGCGGCCCACGCCACGGCAGATCGGCGCGTTCGTCGCTTCGGCAGCGATCCTGCTCGCGACGATCCCCGCCGCCTTCGCGCAGTCGCCGCCGTCGCTGGGCGAGGCGTTCGAGCAAGGCAAGTCACTCGGTCGCACCGGCAACGCCAGTGCCCGCGGCAACATTAGCGGCAGCACCGCGCAGTCGACCGTTCCCGGCTACAACGCCAATCCGCCAGAGGCCAGCTATTTCGGCAGCCCGGGGCTCGGCACGCAGGCCTCGGCTCGGGCCAGCGCCTGCGCGAGCGGTCCCGCGGCTGCCGACCCGGCCTGCATGGCGGTGCAGTTCTCGCAGACCAATCCCACGCGCCGCCCGGACTTCAGCATCGGCACGAACGACCCGCTACTCACGCGGGGCCGCGCGATCACGGCCGACCCGCAGGCCATCGCCGGCAACATCGCCGGCACCTACAGCGGCTGCAGCGTACAGACGGTCACCACCGCAGACCGCTTCGAAACCGCGATCTGCCACCAGTACCGCACGCTGGAGACGCTCACCTGCGACAAGGTGCTGATCGTCACGCCAATCCAGACGCCCGGCTGTTCCGATGGTCAGTTCCTCACGCGCGTCACCGCGGATCCCTGTCCCGCGTGCATCGACTACCTGGCCTTCGACTTCAGCTGCGGGACCAACAGCTACCTGATGC
>JAHDYE010000472.1 GCA_023383035.1 Burkholderiaceae bacterium
CAACGACCTGCTGCGCGAGCTCGACCGGATGGAGTTCTACGTCTACGAGACGCGCCAGCTGGTGCGCGCGCGGCACCGCCCGGTGGTGATGATCACGTCGAACAACGAGAAGGAGCTGCCCGACGCCTTCCTGCGCCGCTGTTTCTTCCACTACATCAAATTCCCCGACAAGGAGACGATGCAGGCGATCGTCGACGTGCACTTCCCGAACCTGAAGAAGACGCTGCTCAAGGAAGCGCTCGAGGCCTTCTTCCAGATCCGCGAGCTGCCCGGGCTGAAGAAGAAGCCGTCCACGTCGGAGTTGCTCGACTGGCTCAAGCTGCTGGTGGCCGAAGACATTCCGCCCGAGGCGCTGCGCTCGAAGGACAACAAGAGCGTGATCCCGCCGCTGCACGGCGCGCTGCTGAAGAACGAGCAGGACGTGCACCTGTTCGAGCGCCTGATCTTCATGGCGCGCCACAACCGCTGAACCGGAAGCGCGGCGCGACATGCCCTGGCTCGAGCCCGTCACGCTGGCCGGCGAGCACGCCACGCTCGAGCCGCTCGATGCCGCGCACGAGACCGAGCTCGCCGAGGCCTGTGCCGACGGCCGCCTGTGGGAGATCTGGTACACCACCGTGCCGAGCCCCGCGACGATGGGGGCCGAGATCGCGCGCAGGCTCGCGCTGCGGCAGGCCGGCACGATGCTGCCGTTCTCGGTGCGGCACAACGCCAGCGGCAGGCTGGTGGGCATGACCACCTACATGAACGTCGATGCCACGTATCGCCGCGTGGAGATCGGCTCCACCTGGTACGCCGCCCGTGTGCAGCGCACCGCGCTGAACACCGAGTGCAAGGCGATGCTGCTGCGGCACGCGTTCGAGCAGCTCGGCTGCATCGCGGTGGAGTTCCGCACGCACTGCATGAACCTGCAGAGCCGGCAGGCCATCGAGCGCCTGGGCGCGAAGCTCGACGGCGTGCTGCGCAGCCACATGCGCATGCCCAACGGCTCGCTGCGCGACACCGCCGTCTACAGCATCGTCGCCGCCGAGTGGCCGGCGGTGCGCGCCAACCTCGAATGGCTGCTGCGCCGGCCCCGCGCCGGCGGGCCGGCGACCGCCTGAGGCGAACTGAGTCGAACTGAGTCGAACTGAGGCGATCCGACCATGCTGATCGACTTCTTCCTGCACCTGCGGCACGCGAAGCTGCCGGTCTCGATCAAGGAATACCTGCTGCTGCTCGAGGCGATGCGCGAGCACGTGATCGGCCCGTCGATCGACGAGTTCTATCACCTGTCGCGCGCTGCGCTGGTGAAGGACGAGCGCAACTTCGACAAGTTCGACCGCGCCTTCGGTGCCTACTTCAAGGGCGTGCAGGCGATTCCCGGCATCGATGTCGACCTGCCGATGGAATGGCTCAAGCGCCAGCTCCAGCGCGAGTTCACCGCCGAGGAGAAGGCGGCCATCCAGGCCATGGGCGGCCTGGACAAGCTGCTCGAGCGGCTGCGCGAACTGCTCGAGGAACAGAAGGAGCGCCACCAGGGCGGCAGCAAGTGGATCGGCACCGGCGGCACCTCGC
>JAHDYE010000473.1 GCA_023383035.1 Burkholderiaceae bacterium
GTCGATCTCGTCGATGAAGATGATCGCCGGCGCCTTCTGCCGCGCCTGCTCGAACAGGTCGCGCACGCGCGCCGCGCCCACACCGACGAACATCTCGACGAACTCCGAGCCGTTGATCGAGAAGAACGGCACGCCGGCCTCGCCGGCCACGGCGCGCGCCAGCAGCGTCTTGCCGGTGCCCGGCGGCCCCACCAGCAGGATGCCCTTCGGGATGCGCGCGCCCAGACGGCCGTAGCTGCCCGGGTTCTTCAGGAAGCCCACGACCTCGCGCAGCTCTTCCTTGGCCTCGTCGACACCCGCGACGTCGGCGAAGGTGACGCCGACGCCGGTCTCGACGTAGACCTTGGCCTTGCTGCGGCCGATCGACATCAGCCCGCCGCCGCCGCCCAGTCCGCCGGCGAAGCGGCGCAGCAGGAACATCCACAGCCCGAAGAACAGCAGCGCCGGGATGACCCAGCCGAGCACGTCGCGCAGCAGCGTGCTCTCGATGACGCCGCGGAACTTCACGTCGTGGCGCGCCAGGCGCTCGGCCAGGTCGGGCTCGATGCGCACGGTGGAGAAGCGATTGCGGCCGTCGTTCAGCGGGCGCTTCAGCGTGCCCTCGATGCGGTCGGTCGAGACGCGGATCTCGTCGACGTTGCCGGCCTCGAGCTGGACGAGGAATTCGCTGTAGGCGAGCGGCTCGACCTCGCGCCATGCCCTGAGCGCATCGTTGAACGCGATCATCGCGATCATCGCGAGGACCACGTACCAGACGTTCCACTGGATCTGTCTCTGCATGGTCATCCGGGTCCGGTGACGAGGCTCCATTCTAGTGCGCGCCCGACGTCGCGGTTCCGATGACGGCCGATCGCCCTGCTGCGCAGCCGCGAGCCGCGGCGCGCGAACGAGTGCCCCTGCGGATCGCGATAGAATCGGGGTGACCCGCCCGCAGGGGTTCCAGCCGCCCTTCCACCTCAGCCCCGGACGCCCAACGATGAAGATCGACGATCTGCTCGCCGCCCTTCCCGAACAGGAAGTGACCCTCGACGTGCTTCGCGAGAAATACGCCAAGGGCGACGAGCAGACGGCGCACGACATCCGCGTGCGCGTGGCGCGCGCGCTCGCGTCGGTCGAGCCGGCCGAGCGCCGGCCGCACTGGGAAGGCGAGTTCCTGTGGGCGATGGAGAACGGCTTCGTGCCGGCCGGGCGCATCAACTCGGCCGCCGGCACCGACATCCGCGCCACCCTGATCAACTGCTTCGTGCAGCCGATCGGCGACGCGGTCTGGGGCCACGACGAGCACGCCACGCCCGGCATCTACGCCGCGCTGCAGGAGGCCGCCGAGACGATGCGCCGCGGCGGCGGCGTGGGCTACGACTTCTCGTCGATCCGCCCGCGCGGCGCGCTGGTCAAGGGCACGCTGTCGCGCGCCTCGGGTCCTGTCTCGTACATGCGCGTGTTCGACAAGTCGTGCGAGACGCTCGAGTCCGCGGGCTCGCGGCGCGGCGCGCAGATGGGCGTGATGCGCGTCGACCACCCCGACGTCGAGGAGTTCATCAACGCCAAGAACGACG
>JAHDYE010000474.1 GCA_023383035.1 Burkholderiaceae bacterium
GCTGCTCACCGACAACCGCATCTGGAAGCAGCGGCTGGTGGGCGTGGGCGTGGTGGACGCCGAGCGCGCCAAGGCGATCGGCCTCACCGGCCCGATGCTGCGCGGCTCGGGCGTGGCGTGGGACCTGCGCAAGACGCAGCCCTACGAAGTCTACGACCTGCTCGACTTCGACATCCCGGTGGGCACCAACGGCGACTCCTACGACCGCTACCTGGTGCGCATCGCCGAGATGCGCCAGAGCAACCGCATCATCCGGCAGTGCGTCGAGTGGCTGCGCAACAACCCGGGCCCGGTCATCGTCGACAACCACAAGATCGCGCCGCCGTCGCGCGTCGAGATGAAGTCGAACATGGAAGAGCTGATCCACCACTTCAAGCTCTTCACCGAAGGCATGCACGTGCCCGAGGGCGAAGCCTACGCGGCGGTCGAGCACCCGAAGGGCGAGTTCGGCATCTACCTGATTTCCGACGGCGCCAACAAGCCGTACCGCATGAAGATCCGGGCGGCGGGCTTCGCGCACCTGCAGGCGATGGACGAGCTGGCGCGCGGCCACATGCTGGCCGACGTCACCACGCTGATGGGCACGCTCGACATCGTGTTCGGCGAGATCGACCGCTGAAGGCACGCCCTCCGACCCGATACGAATCCCTCGCAGACGACCCGCTCATGAGTGCCGTACCCCAGACGCCCCGACAGCTCAGCGACGACGCCTACGCGCGCATCGATCGCGAGCTCGCGAAGTACCCGCCCGACCAGCGGCAGTCGGCGGTGATGGCGGCGCTGGCGATCGCGCAGGACGAAACCGGCTGGGTGTCGCAGCCGGTGATCGACGAGATCGCCGCCTACCTGGGCATGCCGCCGATCGCGGTGCACGAGGTGGCCACCTTCTACAACATGTACTTCACGCGCGAGCCGGGCAAGTTCAGCATCGCCGTGTGCACCTGCCTGCCGTGCGCGCTGCGCGACGGCAACAAGGCGGCCGAGTACCTGAAGCAGAAGCTCGGCATCGGCTTCGGCGAAACCACCGCCGACGGGCTGTTCACGCTGCGCGAGAGCGAGTGCATGGGGTCGTGCGGCGACGCGCCGGTGCTGCTGGTGAACAACAAGCGCATGTGCAGCTTCATGGACAACAAGAAGCTCGACGAGCTGCTCGCCGAGCTGCGGAACGCGAAATGATGGGCGCCAGCGACCTCACGATCGACGCGAAGGCCCAGGAAACCTGTTTCCACGGCCGTCACATCCAGCCGCAGATCTACGCCGGGCTCGCCGCGGCCGACGGCTGGCGACTGAAGGACTACGAGGCGCGCGACGGCTACAAGGCGCTGCGGCGCATCCTCGACGAGAAGCTCACGCCCGAGCAGGTGATCGCCGAGGTGAAGAACTCGGGCCTGCGCGGCCGCGGCGGCGCGGGCTTTCCCACCGGCCTGAAGTGGAGCTTCATGCCGCGCCAGTTCCCGGGCCAGAAGTACCTGGTGTGCAACTCCGACGAAGGCGAGCCCGGCACCTTCAAGGACCGCGACATCCTGCGCTACAACCCGCACATCGTCATCGAGG
>JAHDYE010000475.1 GCA_023383035.1 Burkholderiaceae bacterium
CAGCGGCAGCACCTTCAGCGACACTTCGAGGATCGGCCCGAGGATGCCGAGCGATCCGCAGGTCAGCCGCGATACGTCGTAGCCGGCCACGTTCTTCATCACCTGGCCGCCGAAGCCCAGAACCTGCCCCGCGGCGTCGAGCAGCGTGGCGCCGAGCACGAAGTCGCGCGCGGCACCGGCGCTGGCGCGGCGCGGTCCCGACAGCCCCGCGGCCACCACGCCGCCGATGGTCGCCGCGGCGCCGAATGCCGGCGGCTCGAATGCCAGCATCTGGCCGCGTTCGGCCAGCGTCGCCTGCACTTCGGCCAGCGGCGTGCCGCAGCGCGCGGTGATCACCAGCTCGGTCGGCTCGTAGGCGACGATGCCGCGGTAGCCGCGCATGTCGAGCGGTTCGCCCACCGGCGTCTCGCCGTAGAAGTCCTTGGTGCCGCCGCCGCGGATGCACAGGCTGCGCCGCGCCGCGGCAGCCGCGCGCACGCGATCGCGCAGCTCGTTGAGCGCGGCGTCGACCGTCATCAGAAGCGCGGCAGCTCGGGAAACGCGAGGCGGCCGGCGTGCACATGCATCTTGCCGTACTCGGCGCAGCGTGCGGGCGTCGGGATCGCCTTGCCCGGATTGAGCAGCCCCGGGGGATCGAACGCGCGCTTGACCGCGAAGAACGCGGCGCGCTCGGCCGGCGAGAACTGCACGCACATCGAGTTGATCTTCTCGATGCCCACGCCATGCTCGCCGGTGATCGTGCCGCCCATCTCCACGCACAGCTCGAGGATGTCGGCGCCGAATTGCTCGGCGCGCCGCCATTCGTCGGCGTCGTTGGCGTCGAACAGGATCAGCGGATGCAGGTTGCCGTCGCCGGCATGGAACACGTTCATGCAGCGCAGCCGGTACTTCTCCTCCATCTTCGCGATCGCCGCCAGCATCAGGCCCAGGTTCTTGCGCGGGATGGTGCCGTCCATGCAGTAATAGTCGGGCGAGAGCCGGCCGGCGGCGGGAAACGCATTCTTGCGGCCCGACCAGAACAGCAGCCGCTCGGCCTCGGAATTCGACACGCGGATGCCGGTGGCGCCCGACTCGCGCAGCACCTGCACGATGCGGGCCACGTCGTCGGCCACTTCCTCGGGCGTGCCGTCGGACTCGGCCAGCAGGATCGCCTCGGCCTCGAGGTCGTAGCCGGCGTGCACGAACTGCTCGACCGCGACCGTGGCCTTGCGGTCCATCATCTCCAGCCCGGCCGGGATGATGCCGGCGGCGATGATGCGGGCCACCGCGTTGCCGGCGGCGATCACGTCGCCGAACGAGGCGAGCACCACGCGCGCGAGCTGCGGCACCGGTACCAGCTTCACGCTCACCTCGGTGACGATCGCAAGCATGCCTTCGGAACCGATCATCAGCGCCAGCATGTCGAGGCCGGGCATGTCGAGCGCCTCGCTGCCGAACTCGACCACCTCGCCGTCGACGGTCAGGCCACGCAGGCGCAGCACGTTGTGCACGGTCAGGCCGTACTTCAGGCAGTGCACGCCGCCCGAGTTCTCGGCGACGTTGCCGCCGATC
>JAHDYE010000476.1 GCA_023383035.1 Burkholderiaceae bacterium
GGCGCAGCTTCGGCACGCTCGCCGAGTGGGTCGAGTGCCCGGTCGGGATCGTCGCGCAGATCCAGGGCCACAAGCCAAGCGCGATCGCGGAGAAGCACTATCGGGTGCGCCCGCTCGACCTGCTGCGCCTGTGGCACGAGCGCATCGAGGTCTGGATGCTCACCGAGGCCGGCATCGAGGCGCCCAAGGCCGGGCAAGGGCAGGCCGCGCCGCTGCGCATGGTCGGCGGCGGTGCCGATGCGCCGCGTTGAGTCGCTGTAACGTATACGGTACAATTGGTATGTGGGAGTTGCTCGACTATCTGACGGAGGACGGTCGCGACCCGTTCGCCGAGTGGCTGTCCGACTTGGCCGATCGCGACGCCCGTGCCCGCGTGTTGACACGGACCCAACGGATGCGCGCAGGGGCGTTCGGCGACTGCAAGCCGCTGCGAGAAGGCGTCTGGGAGCTGCGCATCGACCACGGACCCGGCTACCGGGTCTATTACGCGCAGGCAGGGCGGCGAGTGGTGCTGCTGCTGGTGGGCGGGGACAAGCGCCGGCAGCGGGCGGACATCGACACGGCCGTGGCCTACTGGCACGACTGGCAAAGGAGGAACCGACCATGAAACAACACGCATCCCGCCCGCACGATGAGGCCGTGGTCGAACTGCTGCGCGAGGATCCACAGTTCGCCGAGGCCTACCTCTCGGCAGCGCTCGCCGAGGCCGACGAACCTGGCGGGCGCGAGGGGCTGCTCTCGGCGCTGCGCCAGATCGCCGAGGCCAAGGGCATGGCGAACGTCGCCTCGCGCGCCGGCATTCCCCGCGAGAGCATGTACCGGGTGCTCTCTCCCAACGGCAATCCGAGGCTCGAGACGCTGCTGGCGGTGATTGCGGCGCTCGGGCTCAAGCTCGACGTGCGAAGCGTCGAGGCGGTATAGCGGCGCCTGTTGAAATGGACATGCACAACCCGGCGCATCCCGGCGAACTGTTGGCTGGCTGGCTGGCCGACGTGGAAGTGACCGTGACGGCGTTCGCCGAGCACGTCGGCATCAGTCGCCCGATGCTCTCGCGCGTGCTCAACGGCCGCTCGGCCGTGAGCGCGGACATGGACCTGCGGTTGTCCGAGGCGCTCGGTACGACGCCCGGCTACTGGCTTGCGTTGCAGTCCCAGCGTGACCTGTGGACGGCTCGCGAGAGCGCGAGAAAACGCCGGCGCATCAAGCGTATCGCTGACCTGCAGGCGGCGTAGCGATGGGACGGATGCTCAGTCCTCCGCATCCCGGCGTGACGCTGCGCGATGACGTGCTCCCGGAGCTCGGTCTGTCGGTGACCGAGGCCGCCGAGCAGCTCGGCGTGGCCCGCGTCACGTTGTCGCGCGAGCTCAACGGCCGGGCGGCGATTTCGCCGGAGATGGCGCTGCGCCTGCAGGTGTGGCTGGGCAGGCAACGCAGCGGCAATGCCCGGGTGTGGCTGGCCCAGCAGACGGCGCACGACCTCTGGCAGGCTGAACAGAAGTTGAAGAGAGCGCGACTGCGGGTGCGGCCGGTGCCGGTCGCAGCCTGACGAG
>JAHDYE010000477.1 GCA_023383035.1 Burkholderiaceae bacterium
TCGTCGAAGCCCTGCTCGAACGCGGCGCGGACCGCGAGGCCGTCGACGACTACGGCTGCAACGCGCTGCACTGGGCGATGCGCGAGGCATTTCGCGAACCGAAATTCGCGCGAGGACTGTTCGCCAGCCTCTACGAGTTGCTCGCACCCGCCGGGATCGACGTGCGCACCGGCGAGCGGCTGGTGCGGCTCGATCGGCACATCACCGAGTACTTCCTCTTCCAGACACTGTGGGCGCTGTTCCGGTCGCGCTTCACCCATCGTCAGCGACGACCCCATGCGGCCTTCGACACCCAGTGCATTCTCGATGCGTGGGAGCACCTGCCGGCCAACGTGGTGAAGCCCGAACGCAACAAGCGCCACCACCTCTCGCAGGTGCTGTCGCGCAACGAGATCGAGCGCGACTACGCGTACAACCGCGCGCTGTTCGTTCGTGTCACGCAGGGGTGGTACCAGTTCGATCCGGCGCTGGCCGTGCGGCGCACCCGGGGCGGCGACGCGAGCTGGGTACCGATCTACCAGGCGCTGAATCTCCCGTTGATCGCCGAATTCGCGCTGGATGCCGTGTACGAACGCATCGACGGGTACCTGCAGCGGGCCGGCCTGCCCGAACGGACGATACCGATCGCCGCCGAGCGCGCCATCGCCCGCCACGAGGCAGCGCTGCGCGAGCAGCGCAGGCGGGAAACCGAGCACCGCGCGCAGATCGAGCAACATGCAAGGCAGCGCGCGGCGACCATGAGCGCGCCCCCGGAGCGCCCGAAATGGGGTACCCCCGAGGCCAGGCGGCTCGAAATCGAACGCATCCGCAAGGAAATCGAAATCCGCAGGAAGGGCTGATCCGGGCGCCGACCTCGCCTCGATCCTGCGTGCTCAGTCTCCGCGCAACCGGTAACGCTGCACCTTTCCCGTCGCCGTGCGCGGCAGTTCGTCGATGAACCTGACTTCGCGCGGATACTTGTAGGGCGCGATCACCGACTTGACGTACTGCTGGATTTCCGCGGCCTTGGCGTCGGTGGCGTCATGCGGATCGCGCAGCACCACGCAGGCGCGCACCGCGTGGCCGCGCGTCTCGTGCGGCACCCCGACCACCGCGCAGGCGGCCACCCCGGGGTGTTCGGCCACGACCCGCTCGACCTCCTGGGGCGAGATGTTGTAGCCGGCCGAGACGATCATGTCGTCGGCACGATCGACGTACCAGAAACGGCCGTCCTCGTCGCGATCGCAGATGTCGCCAGTGAGGTTCCAGCCGTGCTGCACGGCCATGCGCTGACGCTCGGGATCGCCGATGTAGCGACACCCGGTCGGGCCGATCACCGCGAGCCGTCCGCGCTCGCCCCGCGGCGCCGGCAGGCCCGCGTCGTCGAGGAGTTCCACGGTGTAGCCGGGCACCGCGCGCCCCATCGAGCCGGCACAGTCGACCCGCATCGACTCGGACACGAAATGCGTGAGCATTTCCGTGGTACCCAGACCGTTGACCGCGCGCAGGCCCGTCGCCGCGTGCCACTGCTCCCACAGCGTGGCGCGCAGGTTCT
>JAHDYE010000478.1 GCA_023383035.1 Burkholderiaceae bacterium
CGATGATCAACGGCATCGGCGTGGTCGGCTGGGGCGTGGGCGGCATCGAGGCCGAAGCCGGCATGCTGGGCCAGCCGGTGTACTTCCTCACGCCCGACGTGGTCGGCGTGCACCTGAAGGGCCGGCTGCGCGAAGGCTGCACCGCCACCGACCTGGTGCTCACGATCACCGAGATGCTGCGGCGCGAGAAGGTGGTGGGCAAGTTCGTCGAGTTCTTCGGCGAGGGGGCGCGCTCGCTGGCCGTGCCCGACCGCGCCACGATCGGCAACATGGCGCCGGAGTACGGCGCGACGATGGGCTTCTTCCCGGTCGACGAGAAGACGATCGACTACTTCGAGGGCACCGGCCGCACCGCGGAGGAGATCGACGCGTTCGAGAGCTATTTCCGCGCCCAGGGCCTGTTCGGCGTGCCGAAGGCAGGCCAGATCGACTACTCGAAGGTGGTCGAGCTCGACCTCGGCAGCGTCGCGCCGTCGCTCGCGGGGCCGAAGCGCCCGCAGGACCGCATCGAGATCGGCGCGGTGAAGTCCACCTTCGCCGACCTGTTCTCCAGGCCGGTCGCCGAGAACGGCTTCAACAAGCACCGCGACGAGCTGGCGCGCAGCTTCCGCACGTCCGCCGGCACCGAGCTCAGGAACGGCGACGTGCTGATCGCCGCCATCACCTCGTGTACCAACACCTCGAACCCCGGTGTGCTGCTGGCCGCCGGCCTGTTGGCGAAGAAGGCGGTCGAGCGCGGCATGAAGGTCAAGCCGCACATCAAGACCTCGCTCGCGCCGGGCTCGCGCGTGGTCACCGACTACCTCGAGCGCGCGAAGCTGCTGCCGTACCTGTCGGAGCTCGGCTTCAACGTCGCCGCCTACGGCTGCACCACCTGCATCGGCAACGCCGGCGACCTGACACCCGACATCAACGAGGCGATCGCCGCCAACGACCTGGTGTGTGCGGCGGTGCTCTCGGGCAACCGCAACTTCGAGGCGCGCATCCATCCGAACCTGCGCGCCAACTTCCTCGCCTCGCCGCCGCTGGTGGTGGCCTACGCGCTCGCCGGCAGCGTCACGGTCGACCTGATGACCGAACCGGTCGGCAAGGACGCCAAGGGCCGCGACGTCTACCTCGGCGACATCTGGCCGAGTTCCGACGAGGTGCACGCGCTGATGAAGTACGCGATGGACGCGCGCACTTTCAAGCGCCTGTACAGCGACCTCACGAAGGACCACAAGCTGTGGAACGCGGTGCCCACGGCCGCGGGCCAGGTCTACGACTGGCCGGCGTCGACCTACATCGCCGAGCCGCCGTTCTTCGCCGGCTTCGGGCTGCAGCCGGCCCACACCGACCACGCGATCCGCGGTGCGCGCGCGCTGGGCCTGTTCGGCGACTCGATCACCACCGACCACATCTCGCCGGCCGGGTCGATCAAGGAGACCTCTCCCGCCGGGCAGTACCTGGTCGCCAACGGCGTCGCGCGGGCCGACTTCAACTCGTACGGCGCGCGGCGCGGCAACCACGAGGTGATGATGCGCGGCA
>JAHDYE010000479.1 GCA_023383035.1 Burkholderiaceae bacterium
GAGCAGCGTGGTCTTGCCGCTGCCCAGGAAGCCGGTGAGGATGGTCACCGGAACATGCGTGCTGGCCATCGAAGCGCTCCCCGTTCGAGGGGGCATTCTACGGGCTCGCGCAGCGCGCGCATCGTCCGGACACCGTCACGTCGATCTCCTCGCCCGAAAAGCCGCTGGGCAGCGTCGTGCGCAGCCGGCGCACCAGTGCGCCGCCCTGCTCGAGGCAGTACATCCTGCCGCACTGCACACAGCGGAAGTGGCCATGCAGCCGGCCGCCCGGGCGCGCGGAGAAATGGAATACGCGGTCCGGGCCGGCCACGCGGTGTGCCAGCCCGACTTCGGCGAGCCATTCCAGCACGCGGTACAACGTGACCCGGTCGATCGGCTCGGCACCGGCTTCGACCCGCTTCTGCAGCTCCAGATGAGTGAGCGCAGACTCCGATTCCAGCAGCTCGGTGAGTACGCGCACTCGCGCGGCCGTGAGCCGGGAGCCGGAATTGCGGATCAGCTCCCGCGCACGCAGCGCGTACGAATCGGTCGCCTGTTCGATCATCGCACTCATCGATGCTTCCTACGGTCGGATCCAGTGTCGCGACCTTAGCCACCGATGCCGGGCGTCGAAAGGAAATAGTCGGCACCGGCCGGCAGGCTGGGCATCGGGCATGCCCACCCGGAAACTTCTTCGGGCAGATCTGTCCTGGATGTCAGAAATTCTACGGGCATCCTCCGGGCATCCTCCGGGCATCTTCCGGGCTGCTCGGCGCTGCTCCGGGCGGCTCGGGCAGCTCCCGCCGGCCGGATCAGCCGCGCCGGCGCGCCCGCGGGTGGGCCGCGTCGTAGACCGCGGCCAGCCGCTGGAAATCGAGCGAGGTGTAAACCTGCGTGGTGACGATGCTGGCGTGGCCGAGCAGCTCCTGCACCGCCCGCAGGTCGCCGCTGGATTGCAGCAGGTGGCTCGCGAACGAATGGCGCAGCACGTGCGGGTGCACGTTGGCGGGAACGCCGCGCGCGATCGCGAGCCGCTTCAGGCGCACCTGCACGGTGCGGTTGGCCAGCCGGCGCCCGGCGGCGCTCATGAACAGCGCACGCTCGTCGCAGCCCGGCCGCGCCGCGCAGTGCGCAGCGCGTGCCTCGAGCCAGCGCTGCAGCGCCGCGCGCGCCGCCGCCCCGATCGGCACGGTGCGGGTGCGCCCGCCCTTGCCGCGCACCGTCAGCTCACCCTCGTCCAGGTCGATCCAGCCGGTGGAAGGCGCGCCCGGCCCGTCGAAATGGCGCAGGTCGAGCGAGGTAAGCTCGGACAACCGCAGGCCGGACGAGTAGAACAGCTCGAGGATCGCCTGGTCGCGCAGCGCCTCGAAGCCTTCGCCGGCCGCGCCGTCGACGAAACCGAGCGCGACATCGGGCGCCAGCGCCTTGGGCAGGCGGCGCGGCGCGCGCGGTGCGCGCACCGCGCGCGCCCGGGTGGCCGCCACCCAGCCGTCGAGGGCCCCCCACTAGAAGAAGCCCCGCCA